>CAZBIU010000157.1:0-14523 GCA_964491625.1 uncultured Myxococcales bacterium | reverse complement strand
CGGGGGCCGCGGCCCCGCCCCGCGGCGTTTCTTGCCCTTCCCCCCCCCGCCCCCCCCCCACCACCAACACCCCCCCCCCCAACCCCCCCGCACAGCGCCAGCTTCTTGGCCCGGGGCAGGGTCTTGATGGCGGCCTCCCGGCGCAGTGCCGCCCCCTTGCTCGCCTTGCGTTCGGTGTGGATCACGGCCACCGGCCCACGACCGCGCGTGTAGCGCGCGCCCTTGCCCTGGTTGTGCTGGCGCACCCGCGCAGCCACATCACGGCTGATTCCCGTGTACAGCGAACCGTCGCGGCAGCGCACCACATAAACAAACCAGGCCGGCATAGCCGTCAACGACTATGACCAGGCCACGAGGCCCTGGCAAATTCCCGCCCACTTCGGGCGGCTAGCCGAGCTCAGGACTGCATCATCTCAATGCGGCCGAGACGCGCCTGCGCTTCGGCGATCCATGGGCTGGGGGCGTCGGCTCCTTCCAAGTCGATGTATCGACGCAGATGTTCCGCCGCCTGTCGCTTGCTGCCCAGCTTTTCCAGCGCGGCGGCCAGGTTGTAGTGGGCGTCGGCGAACCATGGGCTGCGCTCGACCACGCGACGGAATTCGGAGGCGGCCTGCTCCAGTTCACCTTGCAGGTAGAAAAGGCTGGCCAGGTTGTAGCGCGCCTCGGGCTGCTCGGGATCGAGGTCGAGCGCAGCTTGAAATTCGATGCGGGCCAGCGACAGGTCACCCCGACGAAAAGCGATTCCGCCCAGGTTGGTATGGGCGGCGGCCAGGCCCGAGTCGCTCTCCAGCGCCTTGTGGTAGCACGCCTCGGCGTCGGCTTCCTGGCCGGGTGCCCCCTCTTTGCTAAGCCCGTCGGCGAACCAGTCGAACGCGGTGTGGTTGGCCGCGGGTGTCGCGGGTTTGGCCGGCTCTTCCGACCGTGGACCGAGGGCCAGGATCTCGGCAGCTCGGTCCGCCAGATCAGAAAGCCCGAAATCGAATCGCCTTTGTCCTGAGACCTCGAAAGTCGCGCCGTCGTCGACCAAAGCCAGCGCGCTTCCGTCCCAAGTCACGCGCAGCTTTTCCAGCAGCCGGTCGAGCGCGGGCAGCTTGCTTTTCACCTGGTCGAGCGCCTTGCGGATCTGCGCGGGCTGAAAGCCGCGATCGACGAGCTCCTTGGCGGCGCGCACGCTGACCAGATCTTGGAAGGAATAGACCTGCCGGCCCTGCCGCAGCAACGACGGGCCCACGAAGCCTGACTGCGACCAGTAGCGCAACTTGGCCTCGGGAATGCCCAGGATTCGCGCGGCGGCGCCAAAACTGTATTCGCGTTCAACGATGGTCGTCATCACAGCATCGCCTCCACGTCGACGTCCAAGAACACGCGCGTGCCTTGCACGCGGATGCGGGTCTCGCCGCGCACCTTCTTCGGCGCTTGGCCCGTGATTCGCAAAACCTCGCGCCGGACGATGGGCTCGATTCGTCGATCCAGCGTCTTTTCCTTTGCGAGCAGGCCCGCAAGGTGCCGGGCCGTGCGGTCGTCGGCGGGCTCGCGCAGGATCTCGGCGGTGGCGGCGAGATCGCAGGTCAGCATGGTCGAGCCGAGAAACAGGGTCTTGCCCGTTTCCTGGCGGCTCTCGCCTTCGGACATCACCTCGGCGTGGGCAAAGACCGCGTCGAGGGCAGCCTGTGAGAGCGTCTCGCGCACCTCGCGCTCGATGAGCCCGATCCGCCGAACTTGAGCCATCGGTCGGATGTCGTAGGGCGACACCTCGGGAGGTTTGGCAACCGGCTGGAAAACCATTTCGTCTGGCATGATGATCTTTAGGCGACTATGTGATCCCATGTGTTGACATGTAGGATATCAGCATTGGACCCCATAGCAAATAAGTGTCCACTTCTCTCGAAATTGGGCTCTCCACCGCCGCCCCGGCGCTTCGAGCCCGCCGGACGGACCGCTTTGTGATAGGGCGTTGTGGCCATGGCGAGATTCCTCTGGAACCTGTACGCGCTTTGTTACGACGCCATCGCCGGGCTTGCTCCATACCAAGACATGCTCGACGACGTGGTGACAGCACTTGAGCTTGCGCCCGGGCTACGCGTGCTCGACGCTGGATGCGGGACGGGCGCTTTAGCCGAGCGCGTGGCCGTCCGGTGCCCGGGCGTGGAGCTGGTCGGCGTGGATTTGTCGACAGCCATGCTGAGGCACGCGCGGATCCGCCGTGCATGGCCAGAGGGCTTCAGCTTCGTCGAGGGCAATATCGACGAGGTTCTGGCCCGCGACCCGCGCGGTTTCGACCGCATCGCCAGCGTTAACGTAATCTGGACCCTGCGCGACCCGCAAGAGACCTTCGCGGGTATGACCAAGGCGCTCTTGCCCGACGGACGCATGGTTCACGCCACGCCGCGACTGCGCTTCGGGGCGCTGCGAATCGCCTGGAATCATCTCGTTCGGCAAGCAGGCTGGGCGCGGCTGCGGGCCGTGCTCGGGCTGCCGCTGCTTGGGTTGGCCGGTCTCCTCAACTTGACGCTGGTCGCACAAAGCATGCTTCGCCGGTCGGTTCGACACGCGCGCAAGCGCTGGGATGCCCGGGGTCTTGCCGAGCTGCTGCAAGCCGCAGGGGCGAGGGTTCTGGCCTGCCGGCCCTGTTACGCCGGGCAAGGCCATCTGCTCATTTGCACCAAAGATCAGGATTCGACCCGGTTGCCAGTCCTAGGAAAGGGTCTATAAGATCGCGGGTCTCATGGAATCACCAGTCGAGATCCGCTACGCAGGCGTCGTCATCGGTCGCGCGCAGGAAGTGCGGAGCGCCGACGGAGATTCGCCGTCCTTCTTCCTCGTGGTGCGCGAGCCGATGCCGGTGGGATCGGTTCTGCACCTGCGCACCGGCGACCGCGAGACCCCGGCCCGGGTCGTGCACACGGTCGAGTCGCCGGATCCCGCGGCGTGCGGCATCGAGGTGCGCTTCATCGGCGAGGCGGAAGAAGTGGCGACGGAATGGATTCCCCCGCCGGCGGTGGTGGCCGAGAAAGCGCGACCGGAGGAAGAGCCGGTGCAAACCACCATGCCGTTGATCGAAGTCAAGATGCCGGAGCGGCCGGCGGCCAACGCTCCCATCGTGCTCGTGGTCGAAGCCGAGGAGCCGCCAGTCGAGCTTGCAGCGGCAATGCCGTCGAGCGAGATAGCAGCCATTCCCGAAGCGGTGCCGGTGGCGGTCGGCTCGTCGATGACCGGCGCATTGGAAAACGCCGTCGAGGGTAGAGCCGCGCCGGTCGGGGCAAAGCGGGAAGAAACCGTACCCGAAGCTGAACCGGCGACCGAAGCCGCGCCAGCGGCAGACGCTGCACCGGCGGCAGAGGCCGCGCTGGCGACAGAGGCTGTACCGACGGCGGTAGCCCAAGAGAGCGGTGGCTCGAGCGCCGCGGAGCAACCGAGCGCGGAAGAACCGCCGCCCGCGCGCCCCATTGCCGGGCCCAGCGGCCGCCGCAAGACCAAGCGTCGTCGCTAGCCATCGGTCTGCCCCGATGCGTGCGCCCCTGATTCGTCCGCCCCGGCTTCGTCCCGGCGACCCGATTCGCGTGGTCGCGGCTTCAGGCCCGGTTTTCCCGGACGCGTTTGCGCCGGGCGCCGACGTGCTCTCGCGGCGCTATGCGCTTCGCCACGACCCAAAGACGCTCTTCGCCGCCGACGGCTTTCTCGCCGGATCCGACGCAACCAGGCTGACCGCGCTAGTAGAAGCCATCCGAGATCCTGACGCCAAGGCCGTCATCCTCGCTCGGGGCGGATACGGGCTTCTGCGCATTCTCGCTTCCATCGACCCGACCCTCTTGCGCGACAATCCGAAACCCATCGTGGGATTCTCCGACGGCACCGTCCTTCTCGCGCTCGCTGCACGAGCCGGCGTCGCCTCGATCCACGGCCCGGTGGTGACCCAGCTCGGCCGCCTGTCCGACGAAGATCGATCGGCGCTCTTCGCGCTTCTGGAATCGCCCGAGCCGCGCGAGTTGCTTGCGGGCCTTCAAGGCCTCCGGTTCGGCCGCGCGGAGGGACCGCTCCTCGGCGGTAACCTTGAGGTCTTCTCGCGCCTCCTCGGGACGAAGCACCTGCCGAATCTGGACGGCGCCATCCTCTTCCTGGAAGAAGTCGGCGAGCGCCCCTACCGGCTCGACCGGCTGCTCACCCATCTGGAGCTGGCGGGCGTCTTCGATCGCGTGGCCGCTGTCGTGATCGGCGCTCTAGTCGCGTGCGAAGAGCCTGCCGAGTCGCGCATCGGCTCGCCGACTGCAGAAGCGGTCGTCAAAGAACGCCTCGCGCGCCTGGGCATCCCCGTCGCGCTCGGCGCGCCCATCGGCCACGGTGTCCGCAACCTGGCCTTGCCTTACGGCGTTCTCGCCCAACTCGACGTGAAAGCGGGAACCTTGATTTCCCTCGAAGGAGCGGTCAGCTAACCAGAGCGGGATCCACGGGCGCCCCTTCCTCGATCTTGCCGAACACCTGCTCGTAGTGGGCCACGTTGGCCTCGATGGCGCGCAGGAAGCGCTTGGCGTGGCGCGGAGAAATAATGATACGCGAGCGGACGCGCGCTCGCGGTCCGCCCGGCTGCACGTAGACGAAGTCGAAGGTGAATTCGCTTTCGGTGTGGTTCAAGAAGACCAGGTTGCAGTAGGCCCCTTGGGCCGTGGTTTCGTCGAGCTCGATCTGCAACTGCTGGTTCTGCGGGGGCTGCTTGGGTTGGTCGGACATGTGGAAGTTGTACCGCAAGCGCGGATATAGACTAGAAACCTTTCATGGCCAGGGTGCTTGGCATCGACTTGGGCTCGCGCCGGATCGGCGTGGCGGTCTCCGACGGCCTGGGACTTACCGCGCAGCCGCGCGACACTTTACAAAGACACGGCGGCATGCGCGACATGGAATCCATCGCCCAGGCGGTTCGCGACGCCGACGCGGATCGTATCGTCGTCGGGTTGCCGCTGGACCCCGAAGGCAAGGAAGGGCCAGCCGCCCAGCGCGCGCGGGCGTTCGCAGAAAAATTGCGCGCCACCTTGCACCTGCCGGTCGAACTGTGCGACGAAAGCTTCAGCACCGTGGAAGCTGAAGACGTTCTCATCGCCGCCGACCTCTCCCGCGCTCGTCGCAAACAGGTGGTGGACAAGCTGGCCGCAGCGATCATCCTGCAGCGTTGGCTCGATGCCCAACCCAGATCGACCGAGGAGAACCGATGACCTCGCCGCGCCGCCGGGCATTCCGGGTTTTTCTAATCACGGCCGGGGTTGGCCTGCTCACGCTCGCGCTGGTGGCCTACAAGGTTGTGTCGTACCCCGACCGCGCCTCGGGCAGCGCGCGCGGCGAGGTCGAGGTGGAGATTCCGCGCGGCGCGGGCGCACAGAAGGTGTCCGAGCTCTTGGCCCAGGCAGGCCTTATCGACCGTCCGGCGTGGTTCCGCCTGTACGCCGGACAGCGCGGCGCCGCGAACCGGTTCCGGCCCGGGCACTACAAGATCAGCGCTCCCTTGACCCCGCGGCAGCTCGTGGACCTGATTGTCAAGGGTGTGGCGGACGAGCTGGTTGCGGTCACGATTCCTGAAGGCAAGAACATGATCGAGGTGGCCGACATCCTCGACGCTGCCGGCATCGCGAACAAGAAGGAGCTGTTGGCTCAGGCGATGGACGTGAACTTCGTCAAGAGCCTGGAATTGCCCGGCCGGACGCTGGAGGGCTATCTGTTCCCGGACACCTATCGCCTGCGGCCGCATTCGGAGGCCAGTCGCGTGCTCATCGCGTTGGTCCGGCGCCATCGTCAGGTCTTCGAAGAATTGCGCGTAGCCAATCCTACCGGCGCAAACCTTTTGCGAGCGAAGCTAGAATTCGACGATGCCGCCATCGTCACGTTGGCGTCCATCGTCGAAAAGGAAACCGGCCAGCCGCAGGAAAGGCCGCGCATCGCGCAGGTCTTCATGAACCGTCTGTTGAAATCGAGCTTCAAGCCGAAGCTCTTGCAGACCGATCCGACCATCGTGTACGGCTGCACGGTCGCGCCCAAGTTCCTCGGCAGCGCGTCCCCGGCCTGTCAGAAGTGGGACGGCCGAATCCGTCGCATCCACCTCGACGATCCCAACAATCCCTACAACACGTACGCCCACGAGGGGTTGCCGCCCGGCCCGATCGCCAACCCCGGGCGCGCGGCCCTGGCGGCGGTGTTCCGTCCCGACGGCAGCAATTTCCTCTATTTCGTCGCGAAAAACGACGGCACCCACCACTTCTCCGCCACCGTCGCCGAGCACGAAGCAGCGGTGGTGAAGTACCAGCGCGGCGGCAAAGCCCTACCGTAGTCGCGAATCTGCCGCTACCCCGCCGCCCGAAACGCGTTACACTTGCAGGCGCGTGATCGGCGAACAATACGGCAACTATCAAGCCATCTCTTTGCTCGGCGAGGGAGGTATGGGCGCGGTGTATCTGGCGGAACACCCAGGCATCGGGCGCAAGGTCGCCATCAAGGTGCTGCGCTCCGAGCTGGACCACAACCCGCAACTGCTCACGCGCTTCCTCAACGAAGCCCGCGCGGCGAACGCCATCCGCCATCCCAACATTATCGAGGTTCTCGATTCGGGTACCACGGCCAAAGGCATTTCCTACCTGGTGATGGAGCTGCTCGAGGGCGAATCGCTCTCGGCCCGCATCCGACGGCTGTCGCGCCTTGACGAGCGCAGCGCGGTCGAAATCGCCATGCAGACCGCATCGGGCCTCGGCGCCGCCCACGCCAAGGGCATCATTCACCGCGACCTCAAGCCCGACAACCTGTTCATCATTCCCGAGGAATCGGATGCCTCGCGCGAGCGGGTGAAGATTCTCGACTTCGGCATCGCGAAGCTGCACGTGGCCTCGGGTGATTCGCTCAAGACCCGCACCGGGACGCTGATGGGCACCCCGGTCTACATGTCGCCCGAACAGTGCCTCGGCACCAAGGAGGTCGACCACCGCAGCGACGTGTATTCGCTGGGCATCATCATTTACGAGATGCTGGCGGGACGGCCTCCTTTCGTTTCCGAGGGCTTTGGCGAGCTCCTCAGCATGCACCTACACGAAACCCCGCCGCCGCTTCAAGAGCTCGCGCCGCAAGTCTCCGACGAGCTGGAATTCGTGGTCAGGAAGACGCTGGCCAAGAAGGCCGACGATCGCTACCCTTCGATGGCGGAGGTACGTGCGGCATTGGCGGCCGCGACGGGGCTTCCGCATCCGCTGGTGCCCGACCACAAGCTGGGCGACACCGACCAGCTGGGCGTTCGCGCCACACTGGAAGCCCATGCCCAAGAATCGAAGGCGGGGACGAAGCGGGAGGCGAAGCCTGTCTCGGTCGCACCCACCACCCTGACCCCGGGCGGGCTAGAGAGCCCCGGCATTCACGGCACGACGATGCGAGTAAGGCGCAGGACGTGGCTGCCTTTCGTCGTGGCTGCGGGGGTCGCAATCGTGGCGGTGCCCGTGGTTCTGCTGTGGCGGCGCCCCGCTCCCGCACCAACGCCTCGCCCGGTCGCGACCCAAGTGGCTACCACGCCACCCCCGCTTCCGGGGCCAGCCAAGCCGTCGCTCGTGCGCATTCGCCTGGGCAGCACCCCGCCGGGCGCGCGGGTGATCAGGGTAGCCGACGGAGCGGTGCTAGGCACCACGCCCGAGACCATCGAGCTGCGCCCCTCGGCCGAGCGATTGCCGCTTCGTTTCGAGAAGGACGGCTTTCTGCCCGCCCTACGCGAGACCGCGCTCGACACGGATGCGGAGGTTTCGGCGACGTTAGAAGCCGAGCCCGCCAAGGCCACGCCACCGTCGACGAGAAAGGCGACGCACTCCCATTCATCCAGCCACGGCGCCGAAGAGCCCGCCAAGCTGTGACCCCCCGAGGACCGGATGACGTTGTCGCTTGAGCAGGCGCTGGCTAGGGTGGGCGATTTGCTGCGCACCAAACAGATGGGCGACGCCAAGGCGATGTGTCTCAAGATCCTGGAGTCGGTGCCAAACCAGCCCGATGCCTTGTACCTACTCGGCGTGGCCCTTTACATGTCGGGCGATATGAATGCCGCAATCGAATGCATCAATCGTTCGCTCGAGGTGGCCCCGGACAATCCCAACGCCATCAACGATCGCGGCAACATGTATCGCACCATCGGAAAGCTCGACGCCGCTGAGGCAGACTACCGACGGGCACTGTTGTTGCGCCCGGATGACATGAACGCTCTTGCCAATCTGGGGACTATTGCGAGGGCACGGGGGGACTGGGACGACGCCATCGCCACCTTCCGGGCGGTGATTGCGCGCCAGCCCGACCACGCAGGGGCCTGGGTGAACCTGGCCAACACGCTCGGAGGTACCGATCGCCGCGCGGAAGCCCTAGAAGCTTGCCAGCAGGCAGCGCGGTTCGTGCCCGAGTCCGTCGAGATGCTCTTGAGCGCAGGAATGCTGCTCGGCATAGAGGGCCGGGCTGCCGAGGCTGCAGAGATGTACCGTCGTTGCCTGGCCATGGCGCCAGGCCATGCGCGAGCCCGGCATCTTCTTGCCGCGTGCACCGGCCAAGAGGTGCCAAGTCGCGCGTCCGACGACTACGTGCGGACCGAGTTCGACCAATTCGCAATCAACTTCGATGCGAGGCTGGCCAAGCTGGAATACCGCGGGCCCGAGTTGGTCACGACGGTCGCGCGCGAGATCGCGACGACACTGCCACCCGGCCCTACCGTGCTCGATGCGGGGTGCGGCACTGGCTTGTGCGGTCCCCTGTTGCGGCCATTCGCCGGTCGTCTCGTCGGAGTGGACCTCTCCAGCAGGATGCTTGCACTGGCCGGCGAGCGCAAGTGTTACGACGAGCTGACGGTCGGGGAGCTCACGGCGTTCATGAATGAGCATGCACGCGAGTACGGCCTCATCGTCTCGGCCGACACGTTTGTCTACTTTGGCGATCTCACCGGTGTCATCGCTGCCGCGTCCAGCGCCCTGGGTCCGGGGGGCGCCCTGATATTCACTGTCGAGCAAGCCGAGGCTGCAGCCGCACCGTTGGGTTTTGAGCTGCAGGGCAACGGCCGGTACCGCCATGTCCGTGAGTACATCGCCCGGGTTGTGCTCCAGGCCAGGATGGACGAACCAGTAATTGTCCCGGTGGAGACGCGCAAGGAAGCCCAGGCGTGGGTTCCCGGATGGCTGGTCAGAGCTTCAGTGCCGCAAGCTTCCGGGCCCGAGAATACTGGTTAGTGCCCGCCGCAGCCGCTGCAGGACGAACAGTCGTGGTCGCCGTGCCCAAAGCCGTGCATGTCTTCCTTGCTCGGCTCGCGCACCGAGAGCACCTTGACGTCGAAATTCAAGGTGGCGCCCGCGAGCGGATGATTGCCGTCGACGGTGACCGTGTCCTTGTCCGCGGCGACGACGGTTAGCACCCGCGCGCCTTGCGGCGTGTGAGCGCGGAAGTGCATGCCCACCTCGATCTCGCCCTCGGGAAACTCATTGCGGGACATCTTCTGCACCAGACCCTCTTCGCGCAATCCGTAGCCGCCCTCGGGGCCAATGGTGACCTTGACGTGGTCGCCCTCCGATTTGCCGAGCAGCTCGGCCTCGAGCCCGGGAACGATCATCCCGGCGCCGTGCAGGTAAGAAAGCGGCTCGCCGTCGTCAGGGCCTTCCGATGAATCCAGCACCTTGCCGGCCGAATCGGTCAACGTGTAGTGGATGGTCACAACTTTGCGATCTTCAATCTGCATGCGCTTTCCTTCCCAGAAAATGAACCTTCAGCATACGCCCGAACCTCGGGATTTCCCGCAAAAACTCAACCGGCCACGTTGGAACTTGAAGGGGAACGCGCTAGTCTCGAAGGGCTGGATGTGTACCGTCCACCCATTACGCGTGTCTCTATTGCTCGCCGGCATGGTCGGGTGCGGGAGTGTCACGGTAGACCCGATTCAAGTCCATGGCCCTTGCCCGGGACTGCCGATCCGCGGCCCCAGCGACTATGCGGCGACCGCGCCCCCGGACGCTCTGATCACCGACTTCGAGACTGGAAGGATCGACCTTTACAAAGCGGTGGGCCGCGACGGTTCCTGGATCTTCGGCAAGGACACCTCGGTCTTGGGGAACGTCATCTACAAGGCGGACAATGCCTGCGCGGCCAGAGGACAGTATGCCGGGCATTTTGCGGCGAGCGGATTTAACACCTGGGCCAATTGGACCGCTGTGTTTCGCGCCCAACCCATGGGCGACGCCGGGATCAGCGTGCCATTGCCGTACGATGGCAGGGCGTACAGTGGAATCTCATTCTGGGCAGCCTCGGTCAGCGATGCCGACGCGGGAGCCGCTACCATTCCAGTCGGCATCACGACGATGGACACGGCGTGGAACAGCTTGGACTGTACGGTCTGCTCGGACAACTACATGACCGAGGTAAGCCTCACCTCGGACTGGCGACGCTTCGTGGTGAGCTTCGACGCCGTCAAACAGGCGGGCTTTGGCAAACCACAGACACCGCTCGACCGATCCCAACTCGTCGGCTTCATGCTCGCACCCACGCCGCCCTTCGATATGTGGATCGACGACGTCCGTTTCGAAGGGTTGTGATCTCTGGCCCGGCTCTGGGCTAGATCCAGTCGGCCTCGCCGAAGAAGAAGGAACCGACCGCCAGTCCGCCCCAGCTTCCGGCGTCGTTGTCTGTAAAGCGCACGTTGACGCGATTGAAGGTAAGGCCTCCCAGCACAGTGACGCCGAGCCTGAGCCAAGAAACCGGGCTAAACCCGGCCTCGGCCCGGACATAGCCAAAGCCGGTCGAAACGCTGAGCGAGGTGCTCACGAGATTCTGATTCTGCATCGAGCTGCTTTGGCCTCGAATCGCGACCAGGACAAACGCCGCCCCCGCGCCGGCGCGTAGAAACGAGTGCGGGCTTGGCCTTGCGCGCGCGAACAGCTCGCCGCCGGCCATAAAGGCGCCGATCTCTGCGCTGCCTTCGGGGCCCGACAGGACCCCTCGCCGCACCGGAAGGCTGAAGTCGAGCGCCAAGCCGAGGCCGGAGCTCCAAGCGTGCTGAAGCGAGATCCACGCCTGGAGAGCAACCCCAGCGCCCCCGCCGGTGTAGAGAAATCCCAACCCAGCCTGCGCGCCGCTTTCCCCGGTCGCCACCGCGGCAGGGCTTGGCGCAGGCACCACGGTCGGCGCGGCCGCGGCTGGCACCGTGGTCGTCACCGGCGGCTTGCCAGCCTTGGGAAGGAAGCTGGTACGCAGCAGCTCGGCCGTCTGCAAGGCGATAAGATTCTGGTCCGGCCCGCCCGGCGTCTCGTCGACGATCACCTGGCGCAGAAGCGACCGCCCCGATGTCTCGTCGGCCATCCAGACTTCGATACCCTTTCGGGACGGCAGCATGCGAATCGCGGCCACTGCGTGGGCCGTCCGGGCTTCCACCTCCAGCGAGGCAACCTGGCTGTGTGCGATCACCGCCAGGCCGAGCGAGGTAAGCTCGGCTTTGATTCTGCCCATGAAGGCGTCGTTCGCCTTGTCGGTTAGAAGCAAAACCCGGCGCCGCTTGTCCTCGCCTTCCTCAGCCTGTGCGCGCGTAGTAAACAGAGCGAGCGTGCTGGCGGCAAGAGCCACCAACGACAGTCTCCGGCCGATCTGCCGGAGCGATGAATTCGGACAAAATAGGTTCACCTAGACAGAGTCCCTCGCGCTTGCGAAGCGTAAGGCCCTTCCGGGAATCTGCGCAAGTCCTCTTCTGCACCGACGCGCCAGCCGCCCGACGTCCACGGCTACATCCCTTGGCTGGCCACGGGTGCGACCGGCGGCTCGACCCCGGCTGTGGGACCACGTAGCAATAGCACCAAGACGCCAAGACTGACCAGATTGCTGCAGGCAACCACGGGCGGGCCGATGACGTTGCCCGGTGCCCTCAGGGCAAGAAACGCGGAGGCCATCACGGCCAAGGTAGCGATATAGGCAAAATCGCCCGCAAGGATGGTGGGCGTGCGGTGGTCGAGCGCGGCCAGGCCTTCCCGGTGGCAGCGCAGGGCGACGGCGATGGGGAAGCCGACGAAGAGCAACGCGGTGGTGCTGACCAAGGGCAAGTCCGCGGCAGGCAGCCGCTGGACCGACACGTAGTACCATTCGCGTAGGCCGGGCAGAAGGAAGAAGAGTGGCATCACGGACAGGATAGCGCCCGCGGCCGCAGCGAAGCGGAGCGCCTGGGTATCTCCGCGCGAACGGGGCGGAAATGCAATCACTACGTTTTCCAAGCGGCTGGCAGCGTACGCGGCTGGACTGGCGATGCCGGCGGCCAGATAGTAAGCGGGCAACATGTGCTCTGGTCGTCCGCTGCGAGCGATAACAGCGCCGAGGAGCATGCCGGACAGGGTGGTGAGGAAGTTGCCGAGCGAAAGCGGCAGCGTGAAGAGCAGAATGCGCCGGTTTGTGGAGGGCGAGGTTACGTCCGCTGGCAAGGCCGTAACGAACGGGCGGCTGTACCACCACGAAACCAACGTCTCGAGCCCGACCGGGATGGTCTGGCAAACCATGCCCCAGCGCGGGCCGACGAGCCCCCACGAACAGAACAACGGCGACAGCGCTAAGGTTACGCCAATGCGAATGAAGGTCGCCGTGCTGGCACGGCCGGCCGCTTCATTGTTGTAGAGCAGCACCTGATAGGGATTGCGGGCGAAGAAGAGAAGGTTGAGCAGAATGGTCAAGGGAAAGGCTTGGCGAGCCGGGGTTTCGATGGAGGGCGGCAGGCCGAGCAAGATCCCGAACACCAGGTGACCCACCGCCGGAATGCAAATCAAGGCTTGAATGGCGGCGGTCAGAAACGACAGCAGGTTGTTGACCGCGCAGAACCGAGCGTAGCCTCGGCGGGTCCTTGCGAACACCATGCCCGCAGTCACCAGTCCCGCCCCCAGCGTGGCCACCAGAAACATGACGATGTTCGACTGCGCGACGCCGGCCAGGTTGAGCACGCCGCCCGGACCATGCGACGCGACCATAGCGATGAGCGGGTAGCTCAGGCTCTGCGAAGCGGCCTGCAGTGCGAGAGGAATGAAATACGCGACCAGGCGTTGGTTGGACGGCGGTGCAGAGGCTTCGGTCATCGAGCAGTCGAAACCTACATCGGAAGAAGGAATCGTGCATTGAATGCGCACGATTTCCGGCGGATTCTGTCGCCGTGATCCGCATCGCCACATCCCACCGCACCGAGGCGCTCCTGGACGCCTTCGCGGCCAACCTGGCCAAGGAGCGGAAGCGCAACGGCCCGATGGTTTCGGTGCGCGTGGTGGTGCCGAACCGCAACGTGGAAACCTACCTGCGCCTCCGGCTGTGCGAACGCATGGGAATCGCGGCCAATCTGGAAATGACGTTCCTGCGCAGGTTCCTGGCGCGCACCGCCGAGGAGGCAAGCCCGGGCAGCCGGGTCGCCGATGCGGCGCACGTTGAAGGCCACCTGCTCGCGCTGCTGCACGACGACACGCTACTCGCGCGGGAGGAATTGGCCGAGGTGCGAGGCTACTTGGCGGCGGCTGGAGGCGACCGCGATGCGCTGGACCGGCGCCGCTGCCAGCTCGCCGCGCAGCTTGCGCAGCTCTTCGACGAGTACGCGGGCTCGCGGCCCGACCTGCTATCGGCGTGGGCGAAGGACAAGCCCGCCGACGCCAGGGCTGCTGTCCGGCAACGCGCGCTGTGGCTTGCCATCTTCGGCCCCACGGGTCGCTTGGCGCAAGCGCCGACGGGCGACGACGGTGTGAGAGTCCAGCGTTTCCAGTCTCTGGACGCCCTGTGGTCGCTGGCCATGCAGAAGAAGCCCGCCCCGTGGGCGGGCCGGGCCGTGCATCTTTTCGGGCTGTCGTACGTGGCGACCGCGTACCACCGCATGTTGACCGAGCTTGGCCGTGAAGCCGACGTCTTCATCTACACGCTCAGCCCTTGCCGCGAAGATCCCGCGGATCTGGGTCCGCCTTCCGCGCCGTCGTCGTCGGAGGATCCCTTCGGCCTCGACCAGGATCCGCGGCTTGCGCTCCGTCTGTGGGCGCGCCCGGGGCGCGAGAATCTGCGCCTATTGGCGGGGCTGCCCGGCGCCACCGTGGATGCTCACTTCCCCGCCGATCCCGTCCCGACGACCCTGCTCGCGCGACTGCAAGATCAGATCGTATCGCGAACGCAGTCGCGGCCGAATCCTGCGAGCGCGCCCGACCCAAGCTTGCAGGTGCTGCCCTGCCCGTCGCTGCGGCGAGAATTGGAGGTCGTGGCCGCGGAAATCTGGGCGCTGGCGCGCAGGGATCCGTCGCTGCGACTGTGCGACGTGGCGGTGATCGTGCCCGAGGCCAGCAAGGATCTCTACCTGACCCAGCTTTCGGCCGTGTTTCGCGAAAGCTGCGACTTGCCCCACAACGTGGCCGATCTTCCGGCGTCGGCCGGGCACCGGGTGGCGCAGGCCATCCTTCACCTCGTAGACCTTCCCTTTTCGTCGCTATCGCGCAAGGAGGTGCTGCCGCTGCTCACCCACCCGTGCCTCATGGCCCGCTTTCCCGACGCCACGCCCGAGAT
>CAZBIU010000156.1:0-14596 GCA_964491625.1 uncultured Myxococcales bacterium | reverse complement strand
TGGCGTCGAAGTTGAACCCACCGGTCTTGAACCAGCCGCCGGCGACGATGTGGCGCAGGACCAGCGCCATCTCGCCCGCGTCGTTCGGGAACTGGTCGGTGTCCCAACCGAGCAAGAGGTCGCCACGGTTCATGTCGATGCTGCCGAAGTAGCCGTTGGCGATGGCGTAAGCCACCTCGTGCTCGAAGGTGTGACCGGCCAGCGTGGCGTGGTTGTTCTCGATGTTGAGCTTGAAGTCCTCGGGCGACAGGCCGTACTTCTGCAGGAAGGCGAGCACCGCGGCGCTGTCGAAGTCGTACTGGTGCTTGGATGGCTCACGCGGCTTCGGCTCGATGAGGAGCGGTCCCTTGAAGCCGATCTTGTGCTTGTACTCGCACACCAAGCTCATGAAGCGTCCCATCTGATCCAGCTCGCGCTTCATGTCGGTGTTGAGCAGGGTTTCATAGCCTTCGCGCCCGCCCCACAGCACGTAGTTTTCGCCGCCCAGCTTCTTCGTGACATCGAGCGCCTTCTTCACCTGCGCGGCGGCGTAGGCGAACACCTCGGGATCCGGATTCGTCGACGCGCCCGCCATGAAGCGGCGATTGCTGAACAGATTCGCGGTGCCCCACAAAAGCTTCACGCCGGTGCGCTGCTGATGCGCGGCCAGGATGTCGACCATGCGGTCGAGGATGTCGTTGCTCTCGGCCAGGGTCTTGCCTTCAGGCGCCACGTCGCGGTCGTGGAAGCAGTAGTACGGCACGCCGAGCTTGGCGAGGAACTCGAACGCGGCGTCTGCCTTCAGCTTGGCCAGCTCGATGGGGTCGCCGCTGCCCTGCCAGGCGCGCTCGAAGGTCTCGACGCCGAACGGGTCCGAACCGGTGCCGCAGAAGGTGTGCCAATAGCAGACCGCCACGCGCAGTTGCTCTTCCATGGTCTTGCCGCGCACAACCCGCTTCTTGTCGTAGAAGCGGAACGCAAGCGGGTTCTGCGAGTCGGGGCCTTGGTACTGGATGGGTTCGATACCGGTAAAGATTGGTGCCATGGGCTTTTTCCTTTCTGGAACGACGGCTTTCGCCTCTTACAAAACTTCCTTGAGCCGCTGTTGGAATGAAGCGGCCATTTCCTTGTAAATGGATTCTGTGCCGGGATTGGGCTCGACTTGCGCCTCGCGATCAGGGGGTGCGAAGCGAGAAAACAGGTCCTGCCAAGAATGACCGCCCGCCGCCTGGGCGGCGCGCATCGCCCCGCCGAGCGCCGACGAGTTCGACACCGCGAGCGGCATGATGACGGCCTGGAAGACGTCGGCCAGCACGCGCAAGAGCCCCTTGTTGCGGGACGCGCCGCCGGTGACCAAGACCGTCTTCATGGTTTCGCCGATCCATTCCGAATGCAGGCGCATGCTGAGCGCCTGCGCTTCGACGACGGCGCGAGCCGAGGCGGCGGCGTCCTTGCCGGCCACGAAGGCTTCGCTGCCAAACCGGCGCGGTCCCGGCTTGAGTACGCGCGGGGTGATCTCGGGCACGAAGTACGGCAAGAGCATGTTGCCGCCGTTGCCAGGCTTGGTCTTGTCGACGATGGCGCTGGCGAAATCGGCCCACGACAGACCAAACTGGCTTGCAATCTTTTCGCGCGCGAGCGAGCCGTTGGAGAAACACGCAAGCGACATGAAGCCGCCGGCCGGGTTGCCGAAGACGTTGCCGTAGCCCTGCGGATCGGTGCGCGGGGCGGTCATCGCGGTGAACACGGTGTCGCTGGTGCCAAGGCTGATCACCGCGGTGCCTGGGCGGCTGGCGCCCATGCCCACCAGGCTGCTCGGATTGTCGCCGGTGAAGGCAACCACTTTGGTACCCGGCGCGAAGCCATACTTCTTGACGAAGTAGTCGGCGATCTCGCCCACCACGGTCATGCTGGCAACCGCGGGCTTAAGCTTTTGCGCCAGGCCCGGCGCCGTGGCGTCGAGCAACGCCGGGCTCCACGCGCCCTTGGCGAGGTCGAGCAGGTTCATGCCCGCGCCGTCGCCCGTGTCGATGGGTACGCTCTTGCCGACGAGCAGCGATGGGATGAACGAGCTCACCAGATGAATCTCGGCAGTGCGCTGCCACTCCGCGGGCGATGTCTTGTAAAAGCGGCGAATTTGCGGACCCGAAAAACGCAGGGTCGCGCGCGATCCCGAAATCGCCGCCACATTCTCGTCGCCGCCCACGGCGCGCGCGATCTCCGCGCACTCGGCGCTGGTGGAGCTGTCCATCCAAATGGGTGCCGTGGCTCGCGAGAGCAGCGGGCGAACCTGATCGCGCAACGGCCTAGCCGTCGACCAGTCACCCGCTTGGTCGATCGACTTGGCAAGATACACCGAGCCGTGTTGCTGCCCGGCGCCGCTCACCCCGCGAACCTTCGACAAGTCGACGCCAGCCTCACGCAGCTCTTGCAAAAGCAAGTCCAGCGCATCGATCCACATCAACGGATCGGAATGCTTGATGCTCGCGTCGTCGTTGGGCAGGAACCCCTTGGGCGAATTGTACTGCGGCAATCGCTCGCCGAAGCTCACGCTCTTGTCCACCACCACCTTGCCGGTGTCGGTGTCGATAAGCAGCGCCGACAAACTTTGCGTGCTCGAATCAAGTCCCAGGAATTGCGGCATATCTCGGCCTCGTCAGGAAATTCGAAGATTGGCCGCAGGAATCTAGCGCAAGCTCCGGACCTGCGAAAGGGAGCTTTTCAAATTACCAATTCACGCTGCTTGGCAACTGGACAGGCAATTGCGGCCGCATGTTGTTGCTATGCCAATTGCGCGTATCTTGGCCGCGACAAGACTGTGGCAGTTGTCGTTTTCCCGAGGAAACCAGGCAGATCCGGTCGGCTGGTTATTGTCGCGTGCAGGTGCCTGGCCTGTCTGCCACGAGGCAGTCCATACCGCACCCGCACACGGCTGCGCCCACGCAAACCTCTGTTGACGCACAATCCGAATCCTGCCAGCACTCGGTGCGAGCGAGACCGGTGGTTGACTTGCACATGCCAGCCTTCGAAGTTGCGCCAGAGCACACGGCGCCCACGCACTCCTCGTTCCGGCCGCAGTCCTGCGCGCGATAGCAACACGACTGGGGCGGACTTGCGGTTAGACAGGCTTCGCCGCCGTCGGCACCCACGGTGCCTCCGGTTGCGCCGGCGTCCGTCCGTCCTGCCATTCCCCCACTGCCGCGGGTGCCGCCGGTTCCGCGCGTGCCGCCGGATGCGCCGCCGCTGCTGGGTACGCCGCCGCTGCCATCGGTTCCGCCACTTCCAGGGCGCCCGCCGGTGCTGAGCTCGCCGCCGGTGCCAGGCCGGCCGCCCGTTTCCGTCCCGCCGGTTTCGACCACCGTAGCGCCGCCGGAACCGAGCGACCCCGCCGTCGCCGAGCTGCCACCCGTGCCGTTCGTCCCCGCCACTGCCGAGCTGCCACCGGAAGCGAGCGATCCCCCGAGCGCCGAGCTGCCGCCCGAGCCGGCCTTCGCTGAGGCACCGCCCGAGCCCGTCACCCCACCCGTGGACTGCGTGTCGCAGCAGCCGGAATCGGCTGTCGACGCGGCGTCATCCCCACCTGCCACGCCACCCTTTCCACCGGCTCCCCCCTGGCCGCCACCGCCAGCCTGAACGGCAGCATCGGACAGCCCCGAAAAGGAGGTGCCGCCGGTTCCAACTTGCCCGCCTGCGCCGCCGCTGCCGACCCCACCGTCCGCTCCGAGTCCCAGGCCCGCCTTTGAAACGGTGCACGTGGGGAGCAGGAAGCCCGCGGCAACCAACGTTAGCAGGCCGAACGCCCAATGGTTCTTTGTCATGGACCCCTCCACGGTCGCGGGTTGCCGAAAGGTCACTACCTGGCGGCTGACGCGCCATGCGCTCTTCGTCGCCATAACCAGTAAGTGCAGCGCACGCGGCGAAATCCATCCCTCACATATGCGTGCCGACCGCCATTTCTTCGGGCAGCCGAGTGGGTAGCACATGCGCACATGCACCCCCTTCGCCAGCTATTTCGCGCAGCGCGTGCGTCGCTACGCCAAGACAGACCCAGCCGCGCCACCCCCGCCGGGCATAGCAGGGCCGACGCCGGCACCGGGCCTTACGCGACCTAGCCCATAGGGGATTCGTCCGGCCTTGCGGCCCCAGTGGGCGGAATCCGGCTTCCCCTGGCCGCCAGAACGGATCGCCTTCACGGCTGCGTCGTCGGGGTTGAAGATCCCTTGCAGGAACGCCTTCATGTCTTCTGGCGTGGAGATCTTCTTGCCGGCCTGTTTTTGGGCCTTGAAGAAGAACAAGGGCAGCTGGGTCCACACGGCGCCGGGGCGGGGATAGCCCTTGACGATGAACTTGTTCTCGTCGGGCCGCACGCTTTCGGGCGAGGTCGAGGTGTTGTCGTGCTCCAGCAAGACCTCGTCCATGACCTTGTACACGTCCTTGCTTTCCTCGGTCATGCCGCAATAGTCCAACATGTGGGCCAGGACATAGTTGGACGCGATCCAGACGTCCTTGCCTTGGTCGGACTTTACCTCTTTGCCATCCTGGGTCTTCTGGGTGGCCCAGCCGTTGGTCACACGATTGTTCTCGTAGATGGTCCTCAGGATCATCTGGACCCTCTCGCGCTTCACCAGCTCCTCCGGATCTTCGCCCATGGCGATCCACGCCCACAGTCCGTCGAGCTGGTTCGTGAACACGTCGAAGCTCTTGTGAACCCTCAGCGCATCGAACGCGGCTTGGCGATCGGGATAGCTTCCCTGCAGCTTGTCGGCGGAGGAGACCTCCCAGAACTTGTCCTGGATCTTCCCGCCCGCGATGTAGCCGTTCTTCTCGAGCTCGGGATAGACCCCGGCCGTGCTTTCGAGGACCTTGCCCATTTCCGCGTAGACGAACGCCTTGTCGAGCAAGGGGCTAAGCTTCATGGCGGCGGCGCTCGGCAGCGCCTTCCACGCGGCCCCATGGATGGCGCCCTTGTTATCGTCGGCGTAACGGTGTTTCTTCAGCTGGTCCAGCACCGAGCCGACGTGGTCGATGGTTTCGGCCAGAGTCGCGACCTCGCTCGGGGCGGTCTTTCCCGCGCACGACTTGAGCAGTCCCAAGACCGCCTTCTTGTCGAAGCCCGGGGACAACTGCAGCGCTGACGGATCGGCAACCGCGCTCACCGCTACGGCGTCGACGGTGCCGTCGTCACGCAAATACCCGGCCCGCTGCAATTGGGCGCGCAAGCTGGCCGACTGGGGATAGACCGAGAATTCTCCCACATCGACCGTGGGATCGTAGCAAGTCGCGAAGTATCCGCCGTCGGTCCCGTCCTGGTTGCGTGTCTTCACCCACAGGGTCTCGATGGTCTGCTTGGCCTTCTCGAAGCGCGCCCGACAGTCCGCGATTCTGGCGCGCAGGGCACTCCGGTCTGCTTCGGTCGCTGCCCTGGCCAGCATCATCTCGGCCATGCGGACGATGGACTCGTAACCTGCCAGCGCCAGGCTGGCGCTGTACGAGTCGTAGCCGTAGAGCTTGATGTTGTCGAAGGTGTTCTTGACCTCGCCGGGGTTGCCCTCGGGGATGCCGTCGCCGTCCCGGTCGAGGCCGATCCAGTAATTGAAACCGGCCTGCAAGGTCTCCCAGTTCTGGGCGACGAACCCGGTGTCGCTGGTGAACTTGGCGTTGCGGGCCACCCGCTGGGCGAGCTTCGGGAACAGGTCGACCCAGTAGTTGGTGTTGAACCAGTCGTACTCACTCACGTTGCCGCGCATGGGGTTGCCCGCGGTCAAGCGACCCACGTCGTGGCTGACGCTGCCCTTGAGCTTCTTCGGCCCCTTGATGTGGGTCAGCGAACGGCCGTGGTAGCCCTTCTTGCCGTCGCCCACGTCCGCCTCGTATTCCAGGTACTCGAAGCGCGCGGCCTGGTCGCCCGCCAGGGTCTTCCCGGCGCGGGCAAGCGCCTTCAGTTTCTTCCACTCCTCGAGCTCGACCCGCATCTGGGCGCTGGCGGCGTGCCAGTGGTAGTACACCTCGGTGTCGTCGTGGTCGTTGATCGAGTCGATGAACTTCTGGCAGATGGCCTTCTCCTTCTCGGGGAACACCATCAGCATGAGCTGCGAGTACCAGTCCACGTCGGCCGAGTTGAGGAAGGGATAGTCGAAGCACTCGAGGAACTCGGCCAAGCCCTTCTCGATCCAAAAGGCCGCATTGGACAACAGATAGGACAGCTCGTTGAGGAGCAGGTTGACCACGCGGTTGGCTGCCGGCCGGTCGCTCTTGTAGCCGGGGTCGCTACGAACGATGTCGAAAACGCGCGACTGGATGGCCTCGGTTCGAGCGATCCAATTTTCGTGCTCGGCCAGGGCCCATTCGGTCATGGCCACGGCGCGCGTCTTTTCGTCGCTGAACCGCTTCGTATAAGCCCTGTCGAACGACTTTCCGTCGACGTACCGCTGCTTCGGGAAATCCATGACGGTGGCGAATGGGATGGTCGCTCGGCCGAAGGGCGGCAGCTTCACGGTGACGGCGATGGCCGCTCCGCACTCGAAGGTTGGTTCGGGGACCTTGTGGGCCGCGAACCGGCCCTGCCCGTCCACCAGCAAGTCGGTCTTGTAGGCTGCGGTCCGGAAGCTGGGCTGGACGTCGATGTCGGCGCCGTCGATCTTGAATACGGCGATGACCATACGGTCGGCCGTCTTCTTGCTGCCCATGACCACGCCTCGGATGGCGCCGGATTCGAATTCTTCGTGGACTTGGTCCTGGGTCGCGCCCTGCCCGCTGAAGGCGTTGTCCTGCTCGGCGCGAAGCTTCTTTTCGGTCAGGTTCACCAGCGAGGGCCGCGGGATCACCAGCGTCACCGTCCGCGTGTCGTTGGTTGGGTTGCTAAGCTCGAACACGTCGACCGTGGCCGGAACCGACACGTCGGCCTCGTTCCCTGATAGCTCCGGCGAAATCGTGGTGCGCGCCACGCGCACGCCTTCCAGCTCGTACCGGGCAATCATGATGGGCGGGGCCAAGGTCACCGATGCGGCGTCATCGGCGATGGAATCCGGATACGACTGGGGCTCCTCACCCTTTTCGTCTTCGTCCTCGCGCTTGAGGTTGGTAAGGAGACAGGTCTTGGTCTTGCCCCCGGCGGTGACGCAGACGATGGGCGTCGATGCGAAGCGCGTGCGCTTTCCGAACCGGATCGAACGTCCGGCGTCGAGCAAGTGGTTCACCTGGCCGAACGGAGAGATTGCCGTCGACAGCGTGGGCGCTCCGGTCACCACGCCCGTGGGCGGAAACTCCAGGGTGGCCGACAGTCCCTGCGCGTGGACCACCATGCGACTGAACAAGTAGATCACCTTGGCCTGCGCCCCGGTGATGGTGTGCAGCTCATCCCGCTTGAGCGGGCCCCGATCTTGTGCCGCCACCGCGGCAGCCCGGCGAGACTCGCTCTCGCGCGCCATCCTCTCGATGAGGGGCGTAGCGGGCTTCTTGCCGAGCTTCACCACGATCTCGACGGTGGCCCTACCCGAAAGCACGGTGGCAGGTACCAGGTTTCCTTCCACGCCGCTTCCGTCGACGGTCACGGTCGTGCTCGGCTTCTCCCACCGCTCGACGCGAATGTTGCACGCCACCCCCCGGAACACGCGGGTGGCCGTGTAACCCGGCCAATTGGCCGGAATGGCGGGATCGATCTGCAAGCCTTGGTAGGTCGGCCGGATGCCCAGGATGCTCTTGGTCGTGGCCTGGTTGACCCAGGAAACCGTCCCTGAGAGCCAAGGGTTGCGGGCCAGACCGAACTGAGGATGCTCGTCGCTGGCCATGTTCTGCACGAACACGTCCGGCTGACACTCGTAGGTCTTGGTGTCTTTGGTCAGCGGATTGATGCGGTCGATGATCTGTACCGCGCGCTCGCCGTGGCCGAGCATGGCTTCGGCGATGGCTGCCCACGGGTTCGGATGCAAGAAGATCCCCGCGTTCTCCTTCAGGCCCGGCGTGTAGGTGGACGCGCTGATGCCCGCCTGCGTTTGCTTGTACGCCGGGGTCATGATCTTGATGCCGTGCTTGGTGTCTAGCTTCTCTTGTACCGATTGCATGGCCCGGGCGGCCCGCTTGGGCGAAGCGAAACCCGAGATGACGGCCCACGCCTGGGTGTAGAGGTAAATCTGTCCCTGCTCGTTCTGCTTCGAGCCGACCGGCCTTCCGTCCTTATCGATGTAGCTGACGTACCAGTCGCCGTCCCAAGCGTGCTTGTTCACGTTGGTCTTGATGCGATCGTAGTCCTCGGCGTAGCCCTGGGCGGATGTCACGTCACCGAGGACGTCCACCAGCTCCTGCATCTCCAAGAGGGCCTTGCCGTAAAGGCACGCGCTGAAAAGGGACTCCGCACCCTCCATATTGAAGGCGTCGTTCCAGTCGGCCCAGCCCAGGCTTGGCAGGCCGTGGCGTCCGAGGTTGCCCGCCGTGAAGGCCAGGGCCCGGTGCAAGTGCTCAAGCACAGCGCCGGCCTTCTTCTCGCCCGTCCCTTCGTCGTAAAACGCGATGACCTTGTTCAGGAAGGCAGTGTCGCCGGTTTCCTTCACGTACTCGACCACCGCCAAAACGTTCCACAGGTGGTCGTCGCTGTAGAAATCCTGCTCCGTGCCGGCGTGGCCCTCGCCAATCGACGCCTTCATGGTCAGCGGGTTGAACTGATGCATGGACGAGCCGTCGTAGCGCTGGACCGAGAGCAGCTTTTCAATCATCTCGCGCGCCTTGCGGGGCATGTACGGCAGAACGCCCATCAAGTCCTGGTTGGTGTCGCGCACGCCGATGCCCCGGTCGCCGCCGTAGCCGAGTTGGTTGAGGGACAGGTACCGCGACCAGAAGAAGGTCGCGTGGTTTTGCCGGGGACCCAGCGTGTTGATGATCCGATTCAGCTCCGCATCGGGCGTCTTCACGTCGCGCAAGTGATCGAGGTACTTCCGCCACGAATCACCAAGCTCGGCAAAGGCCGCATCCACGTTCTCTCCCTCCTGGAAGCGGGCGATGGAGTCGGCGGCGGCTTCGACGCCGGTGTTCTGGCCGAGCTGGATGATGATGCGCGCCTGCTGCCCCCGGGCGATGGATCCCAGCCGGTAAAGGATGGCGGCGATGCTGTTGCCGTTGTCAGCGCGTAGGGCCTCGTAGTTGTCCAGGTGCTCCGCCGCAAGCCCAGCGGGCGCTGCGAACGTACCGTACCCATGGTCGCCGAGAAACTTGTTGCGATCCGTGGTGAAGGAATCCATCGGACGGTTGGCGGTCAGGAAATTCGCCCGCCTTCCCTCGGCCATGTGCGGGTACTGCGTGATGACCTCACCGACGGCCTTCCCCTTCATGGTCTGGGGAACCCAATCCGCGTTGGTCAGGTTCTTAAGCGCATCCGGGTGCGAGAACTCCACCAGCGGAATCACGTCCACTTGCACGTTCGCGGGGGCGGAGACGTTCTTCACCACCACGTCGGTCACCACCTGGGGCGTGCCCGCAGGGACGAACATCTTGATCTCGAATTCGAGACCGTTCATCTGCACGAACCACTTGTTGTAGCCCGTGCCCATACGGCACTCGAACTTGTCGTAGGGGGTCAAGGTGGGCGTAAAGAACGGCGAGAAGACCGCGTAGGTGCCGTCGGGGTTCTTGATCCGGCAGAAGAGCGCGTTGCCCCGCATGGCGTTTTGGGGGATATCGATCTTGTAGCCCGTGATGCGGTTGTTGGCCGGATCCTTCTTGCAGATGTTGAGCCCGCCCGTCTGGTCGACGAAACCGCCGAAGTCCAGCGTGCCGATGTAGTTGACCCACTTGGTGGGCGTTCGGGGATCCGTGACGACGTACTCGCGGGCCGCATCGTCGTAGTGGCCGAAATTGGACGCAGCTTCGCCGCGGTGAATCTTAGTGCTCATGGGATTTTCGCGTTTTTATCATGCTCGAAGCCCTTTTTTCCCCCTTTTGCCCCGCCCCTTCCGATGGCAGGGAAGTCACCCGCAACCAACTCGTTGCGTCGGCTCCGCGATCCGGCGAAGGCCGCCGCCGCGTCGCCGCCCAGTCAAGTGGGCTGCCCGGTGGTGGCTTTTTCGCCGGGAACCTCGATGCCAACCATTCTCATCAGGTCCAGGGCATTTCGGCGCGTGACCACGCCGGGGCGGATCTTGTAGTCGAAGAGCAGGCGGTCGCCCTCCAGGGTGTCCTGGAAGTGGATGTTCGCGCCGCATAGGCCAGGTGCTTCTGCGAGCGCCGACAGGGCCAAATCGTGGGTGGTAAGAAGCCCGATGGCGCCACGGTCGAGCAGCTTGCGAACCACCGCCTCGCCGCCCTCGCGCCGGTCGTGCGAGTTGGTGCCGTTCAGGATTTCGTCGAGGAGAAAGAGCACCGGTGGCGGTTGCGTCGTCATCGCGATGATCGAATGCAGACGCTTGATTTCTGCGAAGAAGCGCGACACACCTTGTTCCAGCGAATCCTGCGCTCGCAGTGAGGCACCGATCTGCAGCGCTGACAGCGACATCCGTGCGGCGCACACCGGCGCACCGGCTTGGGCCAGCGCCACGTTCACGCCCAGCGAGCGGAGCAGCGTGCTCTTGCCCGACATGTTCGAGCCGGTGACCACCAGAAGCCGGCAGTCGGCGTCGAGGCGAACGTCGTTGCTTACACGCACCTTGGCGGAAATCAGCGGATGACCCAGTCCTCCGGCGGAAAGCGACGGTGATTCCCGGTTGGCCACAAGCTCCGGAAACGGATACTCGGGATGCTCGAACGAAAACGTCGCCAGTGACGCCAGCGCTTCCATTTCGCCGATGGCGGAAAGCCAACCCGCGGCCGCGCCGCCGTGGCGCGCGCGCCAGGCCTCGATGGCGAAGCTGAGCTGCTCGGGCAGGAGCAGGGCCCACGCGATGACCGCGAAAAGCTGGTTGCGCCGCGACTCGAACCAGTCCACCAGGCGGACCAGACGGTAGACTTGCTGACTGACCGATTTCCCATCGCTGCCGACGGCGGCCAGCAGCGATGTCAGCCGCGGGCTGGCGAACCGCTGTCGCTCCAGCACCGCGGCCACGCGGGCAATGACCCGCAGCTCGTAGGCGCGCTGGAAGGCATCGGCTTCGACTTTCTTGACCAGCGCCCGGCACGGCAGGGCGAAGAGGCGCTGCAATAGGACAACGCCCGCAGCCAGCCCGAGAAAGCGCGGCTCGACCAAGGCGTAAAGTGCCGCCACACCGAGAAGGCCGACCCCAGCCGTCAGTAAGCGCCGCCGCGACGACACGGCCGTGGCTGGCGCCGAAAGCCACGCCTCAAGCGCCTGCTCGCGCACCTGCTTATCCACCGCGCCGCCGGCCAGCCAGAGATCGCGTCGAAGCGAGAGCAAGGTCGAAAGCTCGGCCACCGCTTGCTGGCGCTGCCCGACTTCGTCGACCGGCGCGGCTTGTGTCAACCAGCGGGCCAGCGTGCTTTGCCCGGCGTCGGTGCGGGCGGCACACAGCAACGAAAACACCGACGACGGCCCGAAGACGTCCAGATCCGCGGCGTAGGGATGCGCGGGATCGGCGAAACGCGAGCCCTCGGGCGCGCCCTCGGTCTTGCCGCCTTCCAGGCGAGCCAGCCCGGCTTGGTAGTACCCGACTTCCGACTCGTGGCGGCCGATTCGTCGTTCAAAGAGCGCGATGAGCGCCGACAGCGCGCCGAACAGAGCGGCTGCCGCCATCGGGCCGCCCCAAGCTCGGTTGTGCTGCGAGCACGCTTGTCCAGCCAGCACCAGGAAGATGACGAAGTCGGCGATGCGAATCCACACCACCACGCGCAGCCAGACCCGCAGTGAGGACAACCGCGCTTCTGCCGCGGCGAGTGCGCTCGCATAGGTTGTGCGTGGATCAAGAGCGACCGGCATTAGGGCAGCATACGCCATCGCTTTTGGGTGTGTTCCCATCTTGTCGCGCCCCCTCGCCTGGTCCGCCGCAATGGCTGCTATACTGGTCCGACCCCAATGGACTGCCTGCGCCCGAAAATACAGCTCCGGCACTTCCTGATTCTCTTTGCCACCGCGTCGGTGGGCTTCGCCCCATCGGCGCGCGCCGCCCTTGGCGACGACGCCAGCGCGGTGGCCGCCGCCGGCGCACGACTTAAAGTCAGCGTTCGCATCACGTCCGCAAGCGGCTACGTGGTTCACGAGATGGCCTTGCCCGTGGGTACGACCATGCGCCAGTTTGTCGGAAAGAGCGGCAAGGTATTCGCCGTGACTTGGTCGGGTTTACGGCATCCTGACATGCGCGACGTCCTGGGTGACCACTACGACCAGTACAAGGCCGCCGTCCAAGCCAGGGGCGTGGCACGCCGTATGGTCCGACTTGAGCTGCCCGGAATCGTGGTTGAGCTGGGCAGCTATTTGCGCAGCTTCTGGGGACACGCGTACCTCACCGACTTGGCGCCGCCCGATTGGCCGGCGGGCCTGGCGCGAGGCGCACGATGAGAAGCGCGACCAAATCAGCTCGCACTCTGTTCGTGCTATCGCTTGCGTGGGCAGGATGCGGTGGCAAGAGCAACAGCGTGCAGATGCCCCTGTGCTCGGCACCGCAGATGGCCTCGCCTGCCGATCCCAACGTGGTTCCGCTGATCGTCGATCGTGGTCCGCTCGAAGCAAACCCTCCCTACTACAACGGCGTGTTTGCCGCCGTCACCGTCTGCGTGCCGGGAACCACTGTGTGCCAAACGGTTGATCACGTCCTGGTCGACACGGGCTCGGTGGGACTTCGCTTGCTGGAATCGGTAGTCACCCTGCCCTTGCCCGCCGCCACCGACGACAAGGGCGTCGCGCTGGCCGAGTGCCTATCGTTCATGGATGGTGGTGCGTGGGGACCGCTCTACCACGCGGACGTTCAAATCGGAGGGGAGTCTGTCAGCAACATCCCCATCCAGCTCATTGGCGACAGCGTCTACCCCATCGCGGCTGGTTGCAGATCGAATCCAATCGTTGGTCTCAATGCCGACGACAGCAAGGGTTCCGTCGGGTTGAGCTCCAACGGTGTCCTCGGTGTTGGCCCGCTGTCAGAGGATTGCGGTGACACGTGCGCCGCTTCACTGCGACAATCAATGTACTATGCCTGCCCTTCGACCTGCACCTCTACCTTGGTGCCCGTCGCCGAGCAACTACCCAATCCGGTCGCAAGGTTTCCCGCAGACAACAACGGCGTAATCATCCAACTGCCCTGCCTGCCCGAAATGGGCGCAGCCTCGGTCTCCGGAACCTTGGTCTTCGGCATTGGCACCCAGTCCAACAACGATCTCGGAAGCGCGACGATCCTTCCCGAGACCATGACCTCTGGAATCGCCATGGTGGACACGGAATTTCCCGAGGCCGGCGCACTGTATACGGGCTTTATGGACAGCGGATCGAACGAGATGTTCTTCCTCGATTCCCAGACCTCGAAGATTGGCCTGTGCGGCACGACCGGTACTGCCGCGACTGCGTACTGTCCGTCGTCCACCACCATTCTTTCGGCGATCGTGGGCACTGGCGACCAGATTGCGCCGGTCGAGTTCGTCGTGGCCAACTCGTATTCCCTGTTGCGATCGAAAAACTTCGCGTTCTGTGATCTGGCTGCGCCGATGCCAGGGTGGCCTGTCGCTCTCGCGGCTTTCGATTGGGGCCTGCCATTCTTCTTCGGTCGCAGCGTCTACACTGCTATCGACGGCAAGGCCACGCCGGTTGGCCCCGGGCCGTTTGTCGCGTTCTAGAGCACCGGACTCGACAGCGCCAACCCGGCATCCGACCGCGCCGGTCAGCGCGGCGGTGGCGGTGGTGGTGGCGGGGGCGGCGGGGGCTGGTAGCGCTTTGACAAAATGCTTGTCTACGGGGTAGAATTGAATATGGAAATCAACGAAATCCCAACCCTCACTTTCGACGATGTACTCTTAAAACCCGGTTATGCCGGGTTTTCGCGTTCAGAGCTAGATTTATCAACGCAACTGACCAAAAATATCAAGCTTAAAGCACCGCTGGTGTCCTCGCCGATGGACACGGTGACCGAGAGTCGATTAGCGATCGCACTCGGCAAATTCGGCGGCATCGGTATCATTCACCGCAACCTGACCATCAAAGATCAGGCAGCTGAAGTCACTATCGTCAAAAATGCCGGCCAGCAGGTTGGTGCAGCCGTTGGTTCCAGCCCCGGCTACGAAGAGAGGGTAGAGGCACTCGTCAAAGCTGGCGTGGATGTCATCGTGGTTGATTCAGCACACGGTCATTCCAAGTACGTGATCGAGGCGCTGACATTTATCAAGAAAAATTACAAAGTTGATGTGATTGCCGGTAGCGTCGCCACCGCCGAAGGCGCACAAGCGCTGATTGATGCCGGCGCTGATGGTTTGCGCGTCGGCATGGGGCCGGGCGCAATTTGTACAACACGCATTGTTTCCGGTATGGGCGTGCCGCAGCTGACTGCTATTCTGGAAACCGTCTCGGTCGCCAAACAGCACGGCGTGCCGGTGATCGCCGACTGCGGCATTAACTACTCCGGCGACATTACCAAAGCTTTGGCGGCGGGCGCTTCCAGCGTCATGATGGGTCGTCTGTTCGCCGCTACTGAGGAATCTCCCGGCGAGATGCTGACCTTTACCCGCGACCAAGTACCGGCCCGCTTCCGCAGTATCATCG
>CAZBIU010000155.1:13213-15047 GCA_964491625.1 uncultured Myxococcales bacterium | reverse complement strand
AAGTGCATGTTCTGCGGCCTGTGCGTCGAGCCGTGTCCGACCGGCGCCATCCAACACACGCGTGAGTTCGAGTCGACCATGAAGTCCGTCGACAACCTGGTGTTCCGCTGGGTGCCCGATCCGGAGAATCCCGCGCCATTCTACCGCCCGGTGAAAGGCCAGGCCCCGCCGCGCGCGCCGGTGGGCGAGATCCTGCGCAAGCGAATGGCGTCGGCGGATTGGACAGCAAAGACCAGTATTTCTCCGGCCGACAAAGACCCCGACTCCCAAAAGGGCTAGGCCATGCAAACCCAATTCGCGATCTTCATCTTTCTTGCTGCGGCCACGCTGGTGGGCGCGGCAGGGGTGGCCCTGTCGCTCAACATCTTCTGGAGCGCGATGGGGCTTCTGTCGTGCCTTGTCGGCGTGGGCGGTATGTACGTCCTGCTGTCGGCCGACTTCATCGCCATCACCCAGGTTCTGGTCTACATCGGCGGCGTGCTGGTGCTGATCATCTTTGCTGTCATGCTGACCAGCCATATTCAGGACATCAACGTCTCAAACCGCAGCATGGGCTTGGCTGGCGGCTTCGTGGTGTTCTGGGTGGTCGCGACCCTGCTCTGTTTCGTGGCCCTGTGGACGCCCTGGAAGCTCACGCCGCAGCTGCCGGCCGAGGCGACCACGGTCGCCATCGGCAACGGGTTGCTCGGCAAGTGGCTGTTGCCGTTTGAAATCGCGTCGGTCGTGCTGATTGCGACCATGATTGGCGCCATCGTCATCGCCCGCAAAGAAGTCAAGCCCGATTAGCCGACTAGCCCCGAGGCAAAACCCATGACACTCACACTCAATCACTTTCTCGTCATTGGCGCCCTACTATTCGGCTTTGGGCTTCTGGCCGTGGTCACCCGCCGCAATGCCGTCGCGGTGCTCATGGGCATCGAATTGATTCTCAATGCCGCCAACTTGAACCTGGTCGCCTTCGGGCGCTACGTCGGGGGCGGGGTCACTGGCCAAGTCTTCAGTCTGTTCGTCATCGTGCTGGCGGCGGCGGAAGCCGCGGTCGGCCTGGCCATCATACTCGCCATCTACCAGATGCTGCGCAACATCGACGCGTCGCAGGCGACAACGCTGAAGGAATAGGGCGGCCATGGAACACGTTGCTCACGCCGCTGCCGAGCTGACTCCGCTGGCCCCCCACGCCGTCAGTTACCTGTGGCTGATTCCGTTCTTCCCTCTGGTCGGCGCCTTCATCAACGCCACTATGGGCGTGCGCCTGCAGCGCAAGTTCGGCAAGGGTCTGGTTCACACCATCAGCATCGGCGCCATGGTGCTGTCCTTCGCCGTGGCGTGCGGCGCGTTCGTGCAGCTGTTCGGGCTCGACAGTGAGCACCGCTTCCTGCAAGACACGGTCTGGAACATGCTCACCGCCGGCAAGGTCGAGGTGGATCTCGGCTTCGCGCTGGATCCCTTGAGCATGATGATGACCCTCATCATCACCTTCATCGGCACCTTGATTCACGTGTTCTCGACCGGGTATATGGCCGACGAGCCGTCGTACTGGCGCTTCTTCTCCTATCTGAACCTGTTCGTCTTCTCGATGCTCTTGCTCGTGATGGGCGACAATTTCGTCCTGATGTTCTTCGGGTGGGAAGGCGTGGGTCTTTGCAGCTATTTGTTGATTGCCTTCTGGTACACGGATCCGCAGAAGGCTGCGGCCGGCATGAAGGCCTTCGTGACCAACCGCTTCGGCGACTTCGGCTTCATCCTCGGATTGTTCCTTCTGTTCTGGGCAATGGGCGGCGCGTGGAACAAGTCCGCTGACGGGCAGCTTCGCTATACCGAAGACGTCTCACAG
>CAZBIU010000155.1:0-13203 GCA_964491625.1 uncultured Myxococcales bacterium | reverse complement strand
GAGGACGCGATGGAGCGGATTGGGCACCCGCCGATCAAGATCGGCCCAACCCTGAATTTCCGCGAGCTGCGCGACCAGGTGGTCATCCAGGAGACCGGCGTGGCCGAGCACCTGAAGTCGCAAAAGATGTTCGGCTTCGGGCTCTTGGCCGTGGTGGGCATTCTGTTCTTCGTCGGCGCCATGGGCAAGAGCGCGCAGCTTCCCTTGCACGTGTGGCTCCCAGACGCAATGGCGGGACCCACGCCGGTATCGGCCCTCATTCACGCCGCGACCATGGTCACCGCCGGCGTGTACATGGTAGCCAGACTCAATTTCATCTTTGCTCTATCGCCGGCCGCGATGGGCTGGGTTGCCTTCGTCGGCGCGCTGACCGCACTGTTCGCGGCGTCCATCGGCTTCTTCCAGTACGACATCAAGAAGGTCCTGGCGTACTCGACGGTGTCGCAGCTCGGCTTCATGTTCATTGGCGTCGGGGTCGGCGCCTACTGGGCCGGCGCGTACCACTTGCTGACCCACGCCTTCTTCAAGGCGACGCTCTTCCTCGGGTCGGGCTCGGTCATCCTGGGCTGCCACCACGAGCAGGACATGCGCAAGATGGGCGGGCTCGGCAAGCTGATGCCGGTGACCAAGTGGACGTACCTGATTGCCTGCTGGGCGATCGCCGGGTTCCCGTGGGCGAGCGGTTTTTATTCCAAAGACGAAATTCTGTGGAAGGCGTTCAGTCAGGAGAGTATGGCGTTCCCATTGCTGGGTATGACGCCGCATCTCGGGCAGCTCATCTACTTGATGGGCATCATTGCCGCGACCGGGACATCGTTTTACATGTTCCGCAGCTACTACATGACGTTCACGGGGGAGTATCGCGGCGGGCACGGGCACGATGATCATGGGCACGGGCATGCGCACGTTCCGCACGAATCGCCACTGTCGATCACCTTGGTGCTTGTCGCCCTTGCCACGGGTGCGCTGCTGGCGGCGGTGTTGGGGATTCCGACGGCATGGAGTGGGGCGGCGCCCTTGCTTGAGCACTGGCTCGAGCCGGCGCTGCCCGCGGTGGTTCACTTCGTCGAATACGCGCACAGCACCGAGTTTCTGTTCCAGGCCATCGGCGTTTCGGCAGGCGTGATTGGGTGGGCAGCCGCTCGCGCGCTCTACAAGGACAACAAGAGCCAAGTCCCGGCGCAGCTTCTGGCGCGCTGGAAGGGCGCGTGGACCGTGGTCTACAACAAGTACTACGTCGACGAGCTCTACCAGGCGACCATCCTGCGCGGCTCGGTGGCCTTGGCTCGCACGCTGTCGTGGTTCGACAAGAACCTGGTCGATGGCTTGGTGAACCTGGCGAGCGCGGTCGCGCGCACCTTCGCCAACATCGACGGCGCCATCGACCGCTACCTGGTCGACGGTGCGGTCAATCTGGTGGCCGGGGCCACCCTGTCTGCCGGTCGCGCCCTGCGCAGGGTACAGACCGGCCGAATTCAAACCTACCTTTACGGGGCAGTCGTGGGCGCCATCGCCCTCGTGCTCTTGAACTTCATCATTCGATGACGACCGGGGTAATGCGCTCATGATCAGTCAACAAAACGTCCTTTCCTGGGCCACGTTCTTCCCACTTATCGGGTTGGCGGTGATTCTTCTCTTCACGGCGGCCCGCTATTTTCTTGGGCTCTCGCGCCACACGCTGGATCAGCTCTCTCGCGTGGTGGGGCTTGCCGCGAGCGGACTCTCCTTCGTCTGCGCCATCCTTGCTTGGATATGGTTCGACCCGTCCAAGTCGGGCGTGCAGATGGTCCAGCACTTCGTGTGGATCAAGGGCTTCAATATCGAATACCTGATGGGCGTCGACGGACTGTCCATCTCGATGGTCCTTCTGACCGGGTTCATTTCGTTCATCGCGTTCATCGCATCGATGCCGTGGTGGGGCGGCGCCAAGTACAGCGAGATGGCCGGCATGGTCGACCACGGCGGCCATGACGACGGTCATCACCCGAAGCACTTCAGCGTCCGCATGGTGCCGGGCTACATGTGCATGCTACTGCTCTTGCAGACCGGCATGATGGGGACCTTCGTGGCCCTCGACATGTTCCTCTTCTACGTGTTCTGGGAAGTGATGCTCTTGCCGATGTATTTCCTTATCGGTATCTGGGGCGGGCCGCGCAAGGAATACGCCGCCATCAAGTTCTTCCTTTACACCTTGGTGGGCTCGGTGCTGATGCTGCTCGCGATCATCGGCATCTACTACAACAGTCACGCGGCGCTGCTCGCCGACGGCACCATGTCGAGCGGCCACAGCTTCAATCTGATCGAGCTTGCCAAGCAAGGCGCCGAGGGCGTGTTCGCCCGTTCGCCTGCGGTGTGGGGCCTCGCGTTCACCAAGGTTGCGTTCGTCGCGCTGTTCATCGGGTTCGCCATCAAGATCCCGATGTTCCCGTTCCACACCTGGTTGCCCGACGCGCACGTGGAAGCCCCCACGCCGGTGTCGGTGATTCTGGCCGGCGTTCTTCTGAAGATGGGTCCCTACGGCATCCTGCGCTTCAACTACCCGCTTCTGCCCGATGCCACCCAATGGGCGGCCTGGGGGATTGCCCTCTTCGGCGTCATCAACATCGTCTACGCCGCATTCGTGTGCCTGGCCCAGGGCGATCTCAAGAAGCTCATCGCGTACTCGTCGGTCAGCCACATGGGCTTCACCCTTCTCGGCATGGCGGCCATGACCCCGACCGCCATCTCGGGCGCGGTCTTCAACATGTTCTCCCACGGCATCGTCTCGCCCATGCTCTTCCTTATCGTGGGCGTGATTTACGATCGCGCCCACCACCGCGAGATCGGCCGCTTCGGCGGCCTGGCAGTGGCCTTGCCCGAATATACCGCCATGACGGGGCTTGCCTTCTTCGCGTCGCTGGGCCTGCCCGGCATGTGCGGATTCGTGTCCGAATTCCTGGTCCTGTCCGGATCCTTCTCCAACTTGATGCTTTTCACCGTGATCTCCGCCACCGCCGTCATCATCACCGCCGCTTACTACCTGTGGGCCATCCACCGCGCATTCCTCGGCAAGCTCAATCCCATCTACAAGGACTACCCCGACCTCAATTGGCGCGAACGCGTTGTGCTGTATCCGCTCGGCGCCGTCGCCATCGTGCTCGGCTTCTACCCGCAGGCCATTCTGGGCGTCATCAATCCGACCCTCACTGCCCTGGTCAAGGGCCTACGGGTCATGTGACCCGGCCCCCGTGAAGGGAACCGAATGGAAAGAGCTCTTTCTCTCAACATCTGGAGCGCGGCCTGGTTCAGACCCGAGCTGGTTCTGACCTTCGGCATCTTGTTGCTCCTCCTCCTGGACCTGGGCTGGAAGAAGAGCCGGTACCGGGTGCTGATCCTGACCGTGGCCGCGCTGCTGGTCTTTGGCACCTCGGCGGCCTGCCTCGCCTATCAGCCGGTCGGGCGCGCGGCCATGTTCAATGGCATGATCGTCAGCGACCCTTTCGCGACCTTCTTCAAGTGGCTGTTCCTCGGCGCCGGCATCCTGACGGTTCTCATTTCGGCGCGTTCCATCGAGCTCGGGCCGCCCCGCATCGGGGTCTACTACGCGCTCTTGACCTCCGTCGTGCTCGGCATGTTCCTGATGGCGAGCTCGTTCGACTTGCTCATGCTCTACCTCGCGGTCGAAATGGTATCGCTGCCCAGCTACGCCATTGCCGGCTACAAGCCCGGCGACCGCCGCGCCGCCGAGGCCTCGCTCAAGTATGTCATCTACGGCGGCGTTGCGTCCGGCATCATGCTGTTCGGACTTTCGTACATCTATGGCCTGACCGGCACCACCAGCTTGGAAGGACTGGGCGCCAAGCTCGACGCCTTGGCGGTGCCTGCGGCCGCGGGAAGCCAGGCCGCCCTGCGAGCCGCCCTGCTGATCTCTGTCATCTTCGTGTTGTGCGGGATCGGCTACAAGATCGCCGCGGTGCCGTGGCACATGTGGTGCCCCGACGTCTACGAAGGGGCGCCCACGCCGTTCACCGCGTTCCTGTCCGTCGGTCCCAAGGCGGCCGGGTTCGCGCTCGCCATTCGCGTGCTCTACAGTGCGCTCGCCAGCGCCAGCGGCGACGAAGGCTTCGCGCGCGGCCTGGTGGAAGTGCCGTGGCCAGCGGTGGTCGGCCTTCTTTCCGCCGTGACCATGACCCTCGGCAATCTCTCCGCGCTTCACCAAACCAACCTCAAGCGCCTGCTCGCGTACTCGTCGATCTCCCACGCCGGCTACGCGCTCATGGGTCTGTCCGCGGCGTCGCTGCTCGGCGTGCAGAGCGTGATGATCTACCTATTGGTCTACCTGGTGATGAACGTCGGCGCTTTTCTCGCGGTCATCCTCATCGCGCAGGCGACCGGTTCGGAAACGGTGGCCGACTGCAATGGCCTGGCCAAACGGCATCCACTGCTGGCGGTGTCCTTTGCGGTCTTCCTGTTCTCGCTCACCGGCATTCCGCCCCTGGCTGGCTTCACTGGCAAGTGGTACCTCTTCGTTGCGGTTCTCGACCACTACGCGGGCGATGGCGGCACCTGGTACGTGGCGCTCGCCGTGGTCGCGGCCCTCAACACCGCGGTGTCGCTCTTCTATTACATCCGCATCGTGCGCGCGATGTTCATCGAAGAGCCGAAGGGCGACATCGTGGTTCGCCCGAAGCTCGGCTACCAGCTCATGCTGGGCGCGTTCTCGGCAGCGCTGCTCCTCTTCGGCATTTGGTGGACGCCGCTCATCGACTGGACCCAGAAGTCGCTGCTGTTCTGTTTGCGCGGGTAGGGGTGCGGCGACGCGCAGATTCCGGTTGGATGCCGCCCGCCGATGCGTCTTCATGCGGTGCCGTGAACGTTCTCGGATCTATGCCGTCACCCAGCGGCGCCGCCGTTGCGCGGCGGCGTCGGCCAGGCTGAGCAGGGCCAGCAAGAGGCAGATGTCCACTGCCACGTTGAAGATGAACAGATGCTTGGCCGTCCCGTTGGCCTCGAAGGTCACTGTCGCGACGAATTCCAGGGCGCTGCCCAGGCCCAGGACGGGCCCGACCAGGGTTGTCATTCGGGCAACCCGTCCTCGGTCCAGCCATCGCGCCTTCATTCCCGCCAGTATGCAATAGGTGGTGAGAAAGCCGATGAGCGAGGTCAGATTCCTCGGGTAATGGGCTTTCTTGAGCTCGCTCCACAAGTTGAAGGCCTGGCTTTGTGCCCTGGGACCGAGTCCCGACTCCCGGCTGAAGTTGCCAAGCAGCGGGTAGCCGAACGCCTCCTTCGCCTGACGCTGTGACATCTGCCACCAACGAATAGGATGGTGGGCGTAGAAACGTGCGACACGATAAAGGGTGGGGCCGCCTGTTTCCGCGCCCAGCTCCTGGCGATCCGCGGCTGGCCGCGGAGAGTGGGGAAGAATTTCCTCGGCCAGGACTACCTGAGCGTTGGCGGGGACGGTGTCGCCGTAGGCACCGACAGCAAATGCCCAGACAACGGCGACCGGAATTGCCGCTGTCCCGATCACGCGTAGATAGCTGCGTCCCCGAAGTCTGGAGCATGGGAAGAAGCACCATGCTCCCAGCACAAGACACGGGGCGAACGCGATGTTCTGCGACTTGGCCGTCCAGAAAAGGAAACTCGAACCCATATAGCCGGCCCACAGAAGCCAGGCCGTGGGGCCTTGCCGCGCGCCTTGAATACATAGCAAGGCAAGCCCAAGCGTGGAAAACATGAAGATAATCGAGGCGCTTTCGCAATAGAACGAGTTGAAATACGCAGCCAGCCCGACGTCGGTGCAAATCAGCAGCACCGATCCGGCCACCAATAGGCGGCGAGCTAAACCCGCGGAGCGAAAAGCACGCAGCAAGATGAAGACAGCTCCGACGTACAAAGCGAGATTGCAGAATCCGAGCGAGCGGACATCGAATTTGCCGTCTTTCGAGACCAAGCGATTCAAAAGTCTAGCAATACCCAGAATCGGCCTTTCCGACGTCAGGTAGCGATAGGTGTATACCTTCGCGGAAACGAACTTGGTCTCGACGAATTGGAAGACCGATTCTCGATAGCTCGCGACGCTTGGGTAGTCGAGTCCAGCGGGATCCATCAAGCGCGCGAAGTCGCGATTGTCGGCGATGCCTACGATCGGCTCGACAAAGAGTTGATAGACGGCGGCCAAGCTCAGGACGAGCAGAACGGAGATCTCCAAACGATCGGGCCTGAGCCTTCGCAGGTTCTGCCCGAGACCGAGGCTCCATAGGCGCGGAAATACCCAGCGGCCCACGCGCGTGGGCGGGCTCGGTCGCAGGGCTGGCGACTCAACCTCTGTCGAGGATTTCGCGTGCCCCGGCGGAAGAGCAGTCGATTCGCAAACGTCTTTTCCCGCCATGGCGTGTGCTCCGGACTTTAGCTCGCGCTGCTCAATGCATCGTAGCTTAGGGTGGCCGATAGCGCCCCAAAGGTCAACTGTAGGCGATCGAGCAAGGCGCGGCAGCCTTCGCGGTCAGACGAGGAAGTCGAACATCTGCACCCGAGCGAGGTAGCCCTCGAGGATGGCGGCGAACTGGTCGACGAGGAGGTCGAGGACGAGGACGACGCGGTCTCCTTGGACGCGCAGGATGCGCCCCGAAGCAGGGATCTCGGGTCCGGCGAGGACCAGGACGCCGGAGATCTCTCCGTCGGGCTCGGGTAGCGCGCCGGTGAGACGGAAGTTGACGTGCGTGCGCGAGAGCTCGACGACGTTGGCAATGCGGCCGTCGTCGAGGCGCAGGTGGGCGGCCAGTGCCGGGGGCGGCTCGACGCGATAGTTGGCGCGGCGGTTCTGCTGGATGAGGCCCTCCAGCGCGTCGTGGACGCGGCGTGAAATCGGCGAGTCCGGGCTCTCGAGGATGAAGTCGCGCAGGTCCTTCATCCTCTTCTGGGTGACGATGATGTGCTCGCGCATCTCGGCGGTGCGCCGCTGGTCGTGAGCGATCTTCTCGGCCGCAGAAGCGAGGAGGGCACGGTAGAAGGCGAGGCCGATAGCTGGGTTCCGCGAGCAGAAGTCGTGCAGGCGCTCCGAATCGATGCGACGAAGGACTGTGGTTGGTCCCACGACAGCCCGGCAGTGGCGGGGCAGGCCAGTCGCTGCGCCGAGCTCGCCGATAAGACAGGGCGGCTTGAGCAGGTAGACCTCGCGCTCGTCCTGGCGGAGCGAGACCTCGCCGGCGATGAGCAGGAAGAAGGCGCCCGCCGCCTCTCCCTGGGCGAAGAGGATATCGCCCTCGTTTGTGACCACGGGCTCGAAGAGCTCGGCCAAGCGCTGAACCTCTTCGTCGCTGAAGCTGCGGAAGAGGGGGATGCCGCGCAGCTCGGCTGCGCCGATGCCAATCTTCTGAATCATGGAGGAGGAGCCTATCACGGCGCCGTGCCTTCGCCGACACTGCCGCGGAGATCCATCCAGGCGTGCCGGTCCTTGGCTCCGAAGAAGATGACTCTGACTCACATGGGCTTCGGGGAAGCCTGCAAGAGCTGAGGTGCCGTGGCTGGCAAATCCTTCGGCAAGTCACCACTCCACGCCAGCACCGTCGCGATCAGGTCAATCAGGCCCATGGTCAGGAACAACGTTCTGAAGGAAAAGTAGGACACAATGACCCCCCCGACGAGCGCCGCCACTCCCGCGACCATGTGCGTGCCGCCAGCCCAAATCGACCAGTGCTTGGCCGACGAGTCTTCAATGTCGTCGGTGAAAAGCGAGTCCCAGGCCGGCTCAATCAGGCCGGTTGCCAGTCCAGCAACCACCTGCGCCGCGAAAAGCTGCCACCGATTTTGTACGAAAACGTACGAGATGTCGCAACAAGCCGACCCAAGAAACCCAAGGACGAGGAACGCCTTGACGTGCCGCTGGAAATACGCGCGGGTTCCGATCAGCGTGATGAAGACTCCGGTCGCCATGGAGAAGGCCGCAAAGGCGATACCGGCGTCAAGAATGCTTCCTCCCACTTTCTCGGTGAAGGCAGCGTACATCGGTACCAGCATCGACTCAGACAAGGTGGTGAGAAGACTGACACCGAGGAGCAGGCGCCGTCGTCGAGAGAGAAATTTCAGCATCGAATGACACCAAGCGCGTTGACTGCCCCAAGGGCAAGCGTCCAGTTTATCAGCATTGAAGATCTGAATTGATTATAAGCGATCTCGGTTGGTCTTGCGCGATTCTGGTGGACGCCGTTCATCGACGGGATCCAGCAGTCGCCGCTGCCCGCGGGCGTCGCGTTTCGGTCCGCGACGCCAAGCCTGTACATCCAATGTACAGACGGAAGGTCACACTTTGTGGGTTGATAGCCTGGCCGGTTCAGCCTATGAACAGTGCATACAGCGTCCGCCACCCATTCTCTTAGCTTCTTGTTGATTTCTAGCCTAATGACCGAGGAGTGGCGCAAGACTGAACGGAACCCCTCCCCCAAAGGCGGCTTTGGGGCGAGGGGCAATATTTGTACATCGGCGGGTGGCGCGGGGCTCGATCTTCCAGCTATATAGGCACGATGCCCACGACATCCTGGTTCGGCGCAAGGCTGGCCGAAGTGCTCGGTAAGCTCGCGGGAGAGACCTCCGACGTCAACCTGGCGCGCATCCTGAAAATGGACAGGAGGCGGATCAAGGCTCTGCGGATCGGCAACCCGGGCGCGACCTTGTCGCTCTTCGAAATCGATCTGCTGGACAGATTTCTGCACGCGGAAGGACGGGGAGGGATCCTGGGTCTGATTTCCGCGAAGCCGACGGTTTTTCAATCGTTGGTCCGATGCAGTGACATCTGTTTCCTGCTGGGCTCGCGTAGGAAGAACGAGGTTGAGCACGTCAGCCTGCACGACTTCAAGGCCGCGATGGGTCTCCAGGAGATGCTGACGCAGGCACGGACGTCGTCCCAGCTTCCACCACAGGTTTTCAATACCCAAACCTGTCTTGTGAGTGGAAAGAAGTCGCCCTCGATGCCCGCAGGCGGCTCATCCAGGGCCACCGCCTGGCTTTCGTTTGGGGCCCCGATCAGCAACCCGTTCGCAGAGGCTCTGCTGCGCGAAATGCTCTCCGGTTGGGACCACGTTCCCTTTGCCTTGGTTTTTCCCGACGCCCCCCGGCCTTCCTCCCAGTTCATCAAACACGAGCGAAAGCAGAAGTATCGGGGCGTGTGGTTTCGGGGCGAGAGCGCGTGGATCGGCGACGCAAACAAGAGCTACGGTCTGGTCGTCGCGCAGGAGAACCCGAAATGCTACGTTCGTGTGGCCTGCCTGGGAGCAACTGGCGCGGCTACCACGGGGGCCGTGAAGGTGCTCGCCGAGCTTTCCCACGAGATCCCCATTAGCGACGACAAGGTTCTGGTGGCCGTGGCCGAGGTTACCGGTCGCAGGATTGAGGGCGAGGAGGCCTTTCCCCTCAGCGTCAAGCTCGTCGCCGAGAAGTTGCTCTCTCGGGGCTCGCCGAAGTCTCCCTGACCGACTCGACTGTGTCGAAGGGGCCGACTTGGTCGAGGCGCCCTTGGACGGCGGCATGCCGTTGGTCGGAGCATCGTTACCGCTTGGGAATGCCCCGACTATGGTTTGTTACCGTTTGGAGCCATCCAAGCTTCTAAGGGGTACGATCGGCACACGTTGCGGGGTTTTCAGCAAGAACTGCGGTATTTGGCGACGAGAGAATAGTTGGGGCCTGCGCCGCTCCTTGGTCACAGACTTGCAAGTGGGGTCGCCGTGTTCGCTGCGCCTATCTCGGTCAGCCTGGTCGACCAGCGCGGACCCATTCATATCTCGGAGGGCTCAATGTCCTTGTGCGACCGCTATGACAGAAGGATTTCCTATCTGCGCATATCAGTGACTGATGCATGCAACCTGCGCAGCAAGCATTGCGTCCCCCCAGAGGGGATCATGTCCTTCAGGCGTGGATCCTTGCTTTCCTCAAAGGAGATTGTGGCCTTGGCCAGGCGAGCGGTAGGGTTTGGCATCGACAAGGTCCGCTTGACCGGTGGGGAACCCCTGGTCCGCTGGGGCATTGTGCGTTTGGTGGGCATGGTGAGCGAGATTCCCGGCCTCAGGGATTTGGCCATGACCAGCAACGGGATCCTCCTTTCGGGCCTGGCCAGGGATCTCCGCCGCGCAGGGCTCGACCGGCTGAACATCAGCCTGGATACCCTCGATCCGAAACGATTTCGCGACCTATCGGGGGGCCGGAATCTACGCAAGGTGCTGGCTGGAATCGACGCCGCAGTCGCCGCGGGGTTCGACAGCATCAAGTTGAACTGTGTCGTGGAATCTTCGCCGGACGAAACCGATGCACAACAGGTGGCCGCATTCGGCAGGGAGCGCGGCATCGAGGTGCGCTTCATCAGGAGAATGGATTTCCAGCAGGGCCGATTCTGGCCGGTCTACGGTGGTGACGGGGGACCCTGCCATCGCTGCAATCGCCTGCGCGTGGCATGTGACGGCAGGGTCTTTCCCTGCCTCTTCGATGATCAGTCGTTTTCGATTAGGAGATATGGCATCGATGGAGCGCTTCGCTTGGCAGTGGCGCACAAGCCTGCGACCGGCCCGAACAGCGATGTCGCCCTTTACGCGATCGAATCGGATCCTCGCAACCGGCGGACCGAAGCTCGCTGCGAGCGCGGCCAGGTCTTTGCCTAAATCAAGGTTCATGATTCTGGAACATCGATGGTTTGGACGATTCAAATAGCAGCTTTGAAGGTCCCCTCTCCCAAAGGGAGAGGGCGATCGAGCTGGCTCAAAGATTTAGACGTCCGGTTTGTGTCTACCGACGCCATCCTCGGGTATCCCCCTGGTGACTTCCCGCGCGCGTCGCCCGAGCAACAAGAGCGCGGCGAACGCGGCGAGCCCCGCCAGGCTCAAGAACACCCCGAGCCACAGTCCCTGTGGCCAAAAGGCAAGCACGATGCGATGGCGTCCCGGCGCAAGCGGAACCGCGCGCATGACCAGGTTGACCCGCAAAAGCGGCGCAGGCTGACCGTCCACCGTGGCGGACCATCCGGCATCGTACTGCTCGACGAAGACGGCCAAAGCCGCCGCCTGCGCCTCACATTCCGCCTCGACGCGTGCGTGGGAAAAGGCGCGTAGCTGGCACTGTCCGAGCGAGCCGGCGTGCGAGCCACCGACGGCCACGCTTGACGGGACCGGTGGGCTCGTCGCCAGTATGACCTCGTCGCCTGCGATTAGCTTCGGCGCAAACACCGACGCTTGGGCCCGGTCATCAGGAAGCACCGATTGCGCTTGCGACAGATAGATCCTCGGCAAGACGCCTGCCACACGAAAGAGGCGAACGCCGGGGGCGGGATCCATCAAAGGATCCAGATCTGGGCGCGGCTTCGTGCTTTTGGGGAGAATCACGTATTCGGTACCGGTGAGGCGCAGCAGGTCTAGGTCCGCTCCCCGGCCGTGCTGCCAAAGCGAGGTCAGCGCCGCGGGGATGGCCGCGTCGTAGCCGGGAACGCACCCAATGCCGAAGCTGCCCGCGTGATTGTCGATCAACGTGCTCACCAGGTTTCGTTGCACTTCTGCCACCGAAGTGGGTGGATGGGTCAGCTCGATGGCTCGGTCCACCTCGGGCGCACGGTACACGCGCGGCGGTGCCAAATTGCCACGCGCCCGGGCATCGGCCAGCACGATACGCGCAGCCTCGGGCTCGCCACCCAGTTGCCCTGGCGCGACGAAGTTTTGCAGCGCGAAGACCGAACGTGCCGTGTCGATGGCGACCAGGATCACCAGCAACGGCCCCGCAAGCCGTGCCGATCGGCCGGCCAGCCCAATCAGGGCCACCGCAACCAGCGCAAAGGGGAGGGTGGCGAACGCCGACGAGCGTACCGACGCGACCATCGGGGGCGGGAAGATCCCGGCAGCCAGCGCAAGGGTTGCCAGCGCCAGGGGCAGAGCCGTCGCGCGTTTCCAGCGTGGCTGGCTCTGGTCGAGAATGCGTGCGCATCCGAGCCCGGCCAGCAGGGCGAGCGAGGCGGTCACGATCGCGAGGTACTTCTCGGGGCCACGCATGAACCCAAGCGGCGGGAGCAAGACCCGGAGCACACCATGCAGCCCCGTGTGGCGTCCGAACGAGACGAACAGAAAGCAGACCGCCGTGATGCCGAGCAAGGTGGCCAGTCGTCGTCGGCGGCCGAAGGCAAGCAGGGCCAGCGCAAGCACGCCGCTTCCGAGGTAGACGCCGTAGAGCAGCGGCCGGTCGCCCAGTCCATGCTCGCCGACCCACGGTCCCGCCGGATAGTTGGTGTAGGGATCGCCCATGGCACCTTGCGCGACCATCTCGGCCAGGCGCCACGGATGAAACGAGCCGACCTCGGCGACCTGGCGTGGAAAGGCGGCAAGCCGCTCGCTGCTGCGTGCGGCTCGTTGCGCGGGGACAATGGTCGCCGACCCGAGCAGGCCGGCCAGGACAACCGTCAGCCCCAGCCCGACGGCGAAACGCGCCAGCCACCGCCGCCACTGGATGGGCTCGTAGGTGGTGCTCGCCCAGGTGTCCCCCACCGCCACGGCGAGCCCGAACATGCCGGCCAGGATGGGAAAGAAGATCTCGCCGGTGGCGAAACAAAGCCCGAACGGCATGGCCGCCAATGCCACGCCCCAAAAGCTTCGCCGAAAGGAATCCTTTCTGCGGACCAACCGAGCCAGGTGCACGAGCCCCACGGCAGACCAAGGCAGATAGGCCCCGGATACCAGGCGCATCCCGGCGATGACCTCGGAGGTCGTGTAGCCCGACAAGCACCACGCCAGCCCGGCCACCAAGGCCGCCGGTGCCGGGGCCTTCACGAGCTGGCGCAGCAACACCATCATGCCCAAGCCACCCAGCAGGAGATGAAGGAGCAGGAATATAGACGTGGCGCGTGGCGAGTGGGCGACAAAGAGGCTCGCGTTCGGCGGATAGAAGATCTCGTTGAGGGGATTGGCCACGGTCGACAGGCCCAGGCCAATCCATGGGTTCCACAGCGGCGAGTCCCCTTGTTGGTAGCTTTGGTAAAGGAAGCCGCGGGCCGGGTAGACCCATCGGCTGACGTCGCGCTGGTACAGCACCTGTCCCGCCAGCACCGGGAGGTAGACCGCGCATACAGCGAGTGTCAGGACGAGGTATCGGGAGGCTCTCTTGAGCATTGCCGTCGGGAAAGTCGACTCTCGATCATTGAACGTTCAAGTAAGTGCCATTGCTACTGGTGGCCGACGCAAATGATGCAGAGACACCGCC
>CAZBIU010000154.1:5359-15134 GCA_964491625.1 uncultured Myxococcales bacterium | reverse complement strand
TCCCGACTGGGGCACGGTTTCGGATGAGTACGGGATTCCCTTCAAGGCCGGCACAGGGGCCACGCCGCAACCAATCACCTGGAGCGAAAGCTGGGGCACAACCGAAAGCGATCCGCTGCCGTGTCCAACCGGTACGAACAAGTTCTGTTACCCGATTCCGCTCGATGCGCCCATTGAGGGCGGCGCAGGCGCCTCGACCGACAGCGACCGCCACGTCCTTTACCTCGACACCGCGGGCGCACCTGGCAACTGCACCCTGTACGAGCTTTACAATGCCCAGAATCCGACCGGCACCTCGGGTTGGACCGCGGCCAACGGCGCCATCTTCCACCTCGGCTCGAATGCCCTGCGCACCGACGGCTGGACCTCGGCCGACGCGGCAGGGCTGCCCATCCTTCCGGGATTGGTTCGCTTCGACGAAGTCATGGCTGGCGAGATCCGTCACGCCATCCGATTCACCGTCAGCCGAAGCTCGCAGGGCTACATCCATCCCGCCACCCACGCGGCGGGGAATTCCAGCACGACCTTGCCGCCCATGGGGCTGCGCCTTCGCCTCAAGGCAAGCTTCGACACCGGCGCGTTCTCGGGTCCGACCCTGGTCATCCTGACCGCGATGAAGAAGTACGGCATCATCCTGGCCGACAACGGCAGCAACTGGTACATCTCGGGCGAGTCGAACCAGGGCTGGGAGCCCTACATGGACGACCTGGTGTCCAACCTGCGCAAGGTGAAGGGCAGTGACTTCGAGGTCGTCGATACCGGTCCGGTTTCCACCAACGGGCTCTAAGTACCGCCTCTCGAAAGCTCATAGGTGCTTGAGCGGCCGGATTGACGGCGGCGGGGGCTGCGCGAGCTTCTGGATAGGACGCGCGCGATGCTGTGGCGGCTGGGTCGCGTCTGAACGCGGCCCTTGCCGGGCGTCGATGCCAGGTCGGCGTTTGCGCCCGGCTACCACACCCAGCAACGGACCGGAGTCCCGGCGTAGCGTCTCGACCGCCTCGGCCAAGCCAGCAACTGCCTTACGGCGGCTTCTCACCCCGCCGTCCCTTGGCTTTTTGCCTTAACAGGGGCCGCAGCGCAGGTCCAGGAACCGGCATTTCGGGTAGTGGGTCAGTTTGGGAAACAAGCAAGAAATGCCTTCTCTGGCATAATCGAGCGACGCGTACGGCCTGACGTCCGCTACCCAATGAACGAAGCCCCAGCAAGCCATCCCGCTCCGGCCGCCGTCGGTTCACACGGCGTCGATCCGGGGGCGGCCAAGCATGGTTCCGACGTGGCCAAGCTGGCGCTCGGCGCCTTGGGTGTCGTGTACGGCGACATTGGCACCTCGCCGCTTTACGCTCTCAAGGAATGTGTGACCCTTCCGCACGGCGTTGAGGCCTCCACCGCGAACATTTACGGGCTCCTCTCGCTGGTGTTCTGGGCCATTACCCTGGTGATTTCGGTCAAGTATATCCTTTACGTGATGCGCGCCGATAACAACGGCGAAGGCGGTGTGCTGGCGCTGATGGCCCTGGCCGCACGGGTGGGACAATCGAAGACCCACGCCGACGAAAAGAAGCCCAGGCGAAGCAACTGGCACGACGTCAAGCGATCACGATACTTTCTCATCACGCTGGGCCTTTTTGGCTCCGCGTTGCTCTACGGCGACGGCGTGATTACGCCGGCCATTTCGGTCCTCTCGGCGGTCGAAGGCTTGGAAGTCGCGACCCACACGTTCTCGCCCGTCGTGGTGCCGATCACGTGCGGGATTCTCATCGCGCTCTTCTGGGTCCAAAAGCGCGGCACCGGCGGCATCGGCTCGGTCTTTGGCCCCATCACTTTGGTTTGGTTCCTTGCAATCGCCGCGATGGGACTGCCATGGATCGTGCGCCGGCCGCAGATCCTGCAGGCCATCAATCCGATCTATGCGGTGGAGTTCTTTGCCACCCACGGCAGGCACGGATTCCTGGTGCTAGGCAGCGTCGTCCTTTGCATCACGGGAGGCGAGGCGCTTTACGCCGACATGGGGCACTTCGGCCCGCGCGCCATTCGCACGGCTTGGTACTCGTGCGTGTTTCCGGCCCTTCTTATCAACTACTTTGGCCAGGGCGCCTTGTTGCTTGCTCGCCCGTCGGCGATCAGCAATCCGTTTTACGCGCTGGTGCCGTCGGGGTGGCTGTATCCGGTGGTGGTTCTTGCGACCGTGGCCACGGTGATTGCCTCCCAGGCGCTGATCTCCGGCGCCTTTTCCCTCACCCGGCAGGCGGTGCAGCTCGGCTACCTGCCGCGCGTTACCGTCGTGCACACCTCGGGCAAGACCGAAGGCCAAATCTACATTCCCGAGGTCAACCGATTGCTCATGGTTGCCTGTGTCGCGTTGGTGCTCGGCTTCCGCGCCTCAAGCAATCTCGCCAACGCCTACGGCATCGCGGTGACCGGCACCATGGCGATCACCTCCGTGCTGTCGTATTGGGTTGCCCGTGATCGCTGGGGTTGGAGCTTCCTGCGCGCGGGCGGAATGCTGCTGTTTCTGCTCATCATCGACCTGTCGTTCTTTGGCGCTTGCTCCGCCAAGATCATGAGCGGCGGATGGTTCCCGATTGCGACGGCGGCCGGGGTGTTTGCCGTGATGGTCACTTGGAACAGAGGGCGCACTCTCCTCGGCGAAAAGTTCGCCGCTGACATCTTGCCCCTGCAACTGTTTCTCGCCGATGTGGAAGCGACCCAGCCGTATCGGGTATCCGGCACCGCGGTGTTCTTGGCGTCCACCCGCCGCGGTACCCCCAGCGTGCTCCTGCACCACTTCAAGCACAACAAGGTCTTGCACAAACAGGTGGTGATTCTGTCGGTCACGACCGACGCCGTACCATGGGTACCCGATCACCACAAGATCCGGCTCAGGCGGTTCGAACAGGGGTTCTGGGCAGTCACCGCACACTACGGCTTCATGGAAAGCCCGGACGTGATGGACATCCTGCGCCGCTGTCGCGAGCGCGGGCTGGTTACCGAACCGGGCGACACCAGCTTCTACCTCGGCCGGGAGACACTCATCCCCAAGCGGGGCACTGGCGGCATGGCCGACTGGCGCAAATACCTATTCCGCTTCCTTTCGCGCAATGCCCGCCCGGCCACCGACTTCTTCGCTCTCCCCCCTAACCGGGTCGTGGAGATTGGCGCGCAGATCGAATTCTGACCGCGCCACGCCCTTCTTGAGCAGGGCGTACGACTCGACCAGATTCTCGCGGATGTGCTGCCAGTCCGCCTCCTTCATCCGGCCGTCGCCGCGCTGGTCGCGGTAGTCCATCATCTCCGCGCGAAGTTGGCCCGCCCGGCGGATCTCTTGGTTGCTCGCGCGGTAGACCTCGGCAGCCACCTTTGCCACCACCTTGCCGTAGTCCTCAAAGGTCACATGTTCCCTGCGTAGCTGCCACCAATCCAGCTCGGTTCGTGCCGCGCTAGCGACGTCGAAGGGTTCATGACTGCGACGTCGAATGAGCTCGAAATAGGCTTCGAGCGAAGGCAGCGCCGCCTGCGCCTCCGCGCGGCTGGTGGTCGGCTGGAAGATCTTGGCCGCCTTGGCCGCGTAATACGCCACCCGAGCACTGTCGAGCGGCGAGAATCCGTAGTCGTCGCGATTTACCCGATAGAGGCAGCCTATCAGGGCGGCGTAGTGACGATCGTAGTATGCGCGCCACATGTCGGTTTCGAGTCCGCCCATGTCGGTCGGCGAAAAGCCGCGCAAATGGGGTGTCCGCGGCCAGCAGGCATAGCCCGCCCCGGCCGTTGCCAGCGCCACGACCGCCAGCAACACGTTGGTTTTCGTCTTCATGACGGCAAGCTTGGACATGCGGCGCATCGGCACCGCATGTCCGGCCGATTCACTTGCGCGAGAGCTGACTGAGACCGGCCTGCAAGTCCTGTGCGTTCATCACCGGTATCAGCTCCACTTCGGCCTCCAAGCCCATGAAGAAGGGCTCGGCCACCACGGGAATCTGCGAGGGCTCTTTGAGGTCGAAGATCAGCATGGCCGTGCGCTTGCCGTGTTCGGAAGAAAAGTACGCCGCCTCCGGCTTCAGAGTCTCCATCGTCGACTGAAGAATGCGCGGAAGACTGCCGTCCTGGATGGCCTGATTGCCGGCCTTGGCTGGAATCGAAAGCTTCAACATGGTTCGCATGGGATTCTCCTATGGATGGTTGATTGTGCTGGCTGTCAGGCATTCCAGGCGGCGAGAGTTCTTGCGGTGTCCTCCCAAGCCCGCCAGCGAACCACCTGATCGTCGCCCTTGAAGGTGAAGTGGTGGACCACGTTCTGGGAAACCCGGCGGCCATTTTTGTTGATGATGGCGTCGTAGCTCACAAGACAGGCCACGCCCGTGTCCGATTCCAGAAACGCGGTGGGCTCGAAGCGAGTGAACTGGCACTCTTTGGCGAGGTTCTTGAAGAACCCCGCGGCGAAATCTTTCCCGGTGCCAATCCCATACCACGGGACCGCGGTCGGGCTTTGCGCATCGATGCCCCAGTCGATGTCGTCGCTCATGTGGGAAAGCAGAGTCGGCAGATCGCCGCGCTGGAACGCAGCGTAGAGTTTTTGGACCGTAGCAGTCTTCTTTTGATTCATCACGGTTTCCTCCTTGGTCGCAAAGCTTGTACGGACGGCCACCGCGATCGGATCGCGGCTGGTTTTTTGTTGCCGCGTCGATGCCGCTTGCTACGCTTGCTCCATGGAGAGCGAGGGACTTTCCTCCCAAGCCGGTCGTTCGAGGCCCCCTGCGGATCCCGACGGCGCGCTTATGGGTGCGATCGCGACCGGGGATCGGCAAGCCTTTGCCGCGCTCTACGATCGCCATGGCGCGCGCGTCCTGAACCTCGGTAAGCGAATGCTGGGCCCGTCGGCGGCAGAGGATCTCCTGCACGACGTCTTTCTCGAGGTCTGGCATCATGCTTCTGACTACTCGGCCGAGCGTGGAAGCGTGTGCAGTTGGCTGATGGTGAGAACTCGCTCGCGCGCGCTCGATCGCCTGGGTAGACGGGCGCTCGATGAGCGCGTGGCCGAGCAGATGGAAGTCGCCTCGTCGGGTGGCATCACGGTCCCGGGCGGTGGCGACCGGATTGATGCCCGCCGTGCCCAAGATCTTGCCGGTCGCCTCGCACCCGAGTTGGTCGCGGTGCTGGACCTCGCCTACTTTGAAGGACTAAGTTGCTCCGAAATCGCCTGTCGGCTTGACGTGCCTGTCGGTACAGTCAAATCCAGACTCGCGAGGGCGCTCTCTCAGTTGCGCGAGGCGATTGGTTTTCACGAGGGCATAAGCCATGGTTGAACAGAAGCATGAGGAATGGGCCGCCCAGTTGCTCGACCCACGGGCAGGCGATGAGTCCGACCATGACACCGTCGAGGTCTCGCCCAGCTTCGCGCACTTTAGGTTCGAAAGCAACGAGGCCCTGACTCACTTCCTATTCGGCCGGGAGTCCAGCGACGCGGTTGCCGACGCCGCGCAGATGTCCCGCACGCGGGCACGCCTCCTCGCCAATCTTGCATCCGAGGCGCGCTTTGCCCCCTTCTATGCCGAGCTTTGCAGGCACTTCGCTCTCGCGCTCGATGCCTTGCGCGGCGTCTTGCAGAAGATCGACGATCGGTCGAGCTGGCAGGCCGCGCCCATTCCCGGCGTGGGCTTCTTTCACTTTGCGCCCGGCGCCGGTTCGGGCTTTGCCGAGGCCGGGATCGTGAAATTGGCCAAGGGGGCCCGCTTCCCCATGCACCAGCACCTGGGCGACGAGGTGAACTTCGTCCTCGAAGGAACGCTGATCGATGGCGGCATCAGTTACGGGCCGGGCAGCGCCATCGTGCGTGCTGCCGGCACGTCCCACGACTACTCTGCCGGCTCGGCCCGCGATCTGGTCCTGGTAGCGGGCCACAACGGGATTTCGTATCTGCCGTAGCGGTCGCCCCGAGACCAAGAACGCCCGCCTACCCACTCCCCGCCAGGCTGGCCGCTTGGTCATTGCGGCCAGGGGGTAGCAATGGGCTGGGTCTACTCGAACAGCTCGACTTTGGGGGCTCGGGCGCAGGCGGGTTCCTGGCAACAACCAGCTACTCTTCGGGATAGAATCGTTCGAGGCATTCCGGGCAAATGCTGTGCGAGAACTGGGCTTCGGTGTGCTCGCTCACATAGGCCTCCACCTGCTGCCAATAGCCGCGGTCATGGCGGATCATTTTGCAGTGGGCGCAGATTGGCACGATCCCCCTCAGGGTCTTGACCTGCTCGATCACCTGTTGAAGCTCGCGAATCAATCGCTCCCTCTCCTCTTCGATTCGTTTGCGATGCGTGATGTCCTGTACCACACCAAACACCCTCTTGGTCTTCGCATCGTATTCCGCCTTGGAATGGACCTGCACGATCTCACCATCCGAGATCCTATGAATCACGAACTCCTGGTCGAAAGGTACATTGTGTTCGATGAGATCGCGCAGAGCCCTATCCAGAATCGGACGGTACTCCGATAGCGGGCAGCGTCTGATGTCTTCCAGGGAAATAGTGGGCGTGCAAAATCCGTAGATGCGGCTCGCCCCCTCCGACGCGTGCATGATGCGGTCGTCCAGCAAGTACTCCCAGTGCCCGAAACGTGCGAATTCTTCCGCACGCCGCAGACGCTCATGGGATGCGTGCTCGGTTTGTTCCGCCAGCACCCGCTCCGTGATGTCATGGATGATGGAGTAGAGATAGGCCCGTCCCCCGATTTGGATTTTGTTGCTGTGGACCTCCACCTCCCTGGTGGAGCTGTCCGCCAGGCGGTGTCGAAACTCGAAGCGAGCGCTGGCTGAGTGGGCGGCGGCCAGCATTCGGTCGCGCACGATCTCCGGCGGCAAGTCGTTGATCTGCTGGATATTCATCTCCTTCAGTTCGGAGACGGACCAGCCGTAGAAGTGCGCTGCCGCCTCATTGGCGTCGACGATGCCTCCCGTCGCCAGATCGATGACCAGCATCACTGCCGAATGCCCGTGGAACATCTGGCGGAACCGAAGCTCGCTGAAACTCAGATCATCCTCCACCCCGCGGGCGGCCGTGACATCAGACACCACGCCATTCGCCGTCATGCGGCACCTGGCGTTGTCGCGCCGACCGCCGCGGCCGACATCGTGAAGCCACGGCAATCGGAATGCAGATCCATGGCGTGTTTAATCCGGAAGACATCATCGGCAGATTCCGGTTTTGACTTAATCCCCACGCCTGAGAATGGGACAGGCTCTTTCGGTTGCTTCCGCAAGGCTACGTCCGCGAATGCGATTGGCCGTCGCCCGCCACCGCTTCGATGCGGCCCTCGACCTGCTCACCACTCGCGCCACCGTTGCGACACCCGAGCCCCCGCGTCTGCCTGTGACGGATTCCACGAAGGAGCGTGGTGACATAGCCCGGGTGAGCGGCGACATCGGCCAGCCCCTGATGCGCGCAAGCAGTGCCATGAGCGACGAGAGCAATCTCCAACCCGCCAAGGGTGTCCATCGCTGCAAGGGCAACGCGGGTCGCGTCGCTCGTGAAAGAAGAAAATCGAATGATCCGACCTTGCAGTTACTTGGCATTGTACGGCACTCTGTGCCTCGCTGCCGTGGGATGTAGTTCCAGCAATGGCACGAATGGTGGCGGACTAGGTGGCGCCGGTCAGGCGGGGGCCAAAGGCAGCCGTGGGGGAATGGGCGGGCAAGGCGGCATGACCGGATCGGGCGGAGGGATGGGCAGTGGTGGGAGCAGCAGCGGCAGACCGTCTGGTACTGGCGGTAGGACCGCCGCGGGGGGCTCGCCCGGCGAGAGTGAGGCATCCAGCAGCGGTGGCACGGGTGGTCCGGCGGCCGGTGACGGCGCGACCGTCGGTTCCGGCGGCGGCGGCGGCGATGGCGTCGATAGCGTCAGGAACGGAAGCGGAGCAATCGGCGGGACGACCGCGGCTGGCGGCATGGGCAGGGCTGATGGCGGCGCTGGAATACCTGGGAGCTGCATCACGCAGTCCTCGAAGATCAGCGCAAAGATTGCCACGGTTGGCGTCGTCACGTGGTCGACTACCCTCTCAGGCTTGTCCTCTGCGCACATCGACTTCGGCCTCGACACCTCGTATGGCATGACGGCGCCAGTTGCCAGCCCATCTGGGAGCAACAACACCACTTTGCTGCTGGGCATGAAGCAGAGGAAGACGTACCACTACCGAATCGTGGTGAGCGGCGGCGGCGGAAGCTGCACCAGCGACGATGCCACCCTCGCGACCGGCTCGCTTGCCAATAGGCTGCCGACCATCACGGTAGCGACAAGCGGGGACAAGTCCAAGCTCTCTGGCGGGTTCTTGGTGACCGGGCAATACCTGGGATTGCGTGGCTCGTCGGCAGCGCCCGCCTACATCCTCGATGCCGACGGTGAGATCGTGTGGGCATACGACATCGGGATGCCGCAGGTAACCGGGGTCAAGATGAGCTACGATGGCACCCACATGTGGATCAACACCGCGGGCTCGGGCTCGGTGCATCGGGTGGCCATGGACGGCAGCACGGACGAGGATCTCTCGAAGGATTTTACCGGGCTCAGTCACCAGCTCACGGTCGAGCCCGACGAAACCGTGGCTTTCTACTCCTACAACGACGCCTACGGTTGCGAGGACATCAAGGAGTACTCACCGTCCACCGGTACCGTCAAGACCATCGTCAATTCATCGGATGCGGAGGGAATGACCAAGGGCAGTGTCACCTGTCACTGCAACAACGTGCAGTACTCCAAGGATGACGATACCCTTGTCTTCTCCGATTTGTTCAACCAAGTGATCGTGAAGATCAAGCGCAGCGATGGGTCGACGGTATGGAGGCTCAACGGACCGAAACCAACCATCACTGGCGTTTCGTGGGTAGGTGGCCAGCACGGGATCGATCTCATCAGCTTGAGCGACCTGCTCATCTTCAACAACAACAGCACAGTGGTCCTACGACCGCTGGGAGGCACCGGAGACGGATCCATCGCGCTCAAGGTCAAAATTGATTTGAGCGGCAAGACGGCGAGCCAGGTATGGGCCTACAAGGCGAGTCCGACTATCCAGAACGATGTCATGGGGGATTTGCAGCGCCTTCCCAACGGCAACACTGTCGTCGCCTATTCGACGAAAGGGGTCATTCAGGAGGTCGACTCCCAAGGCAACCTGCTCTCCGAGTGGGAGTTTCCATCGGGGACTGAATTCGGGTACATCGAGAAGCGTATGTCCATGTACGGAGCGCCGCTCAGATAGAGCGGCCTGTCAACTCTCGGTCGACGGTCACGGCCGAAGGGGAGCTACAGGTGGGCAGGTACAAAATCCTTTCGGCCCGGCTCGCGTCTTCCGGTGAATCCGTCTGCAGGCTACTCGCAGTTGCCGCTGGACTGGTTGCAGGTCAGGGTGCTGCCGCAGGACCAGTTCTTGCGGCAGTCGGGCAAGCAGACCGAGAGGGACTTGTCGCAGACGTAGCCCGATCGACAATCCCCGTCCGACGAGCAGGAGGAGAGACAGTAGCTCTTGCCGTCCGCGAGGGCCTGGCATTTCCCTTGCGAGCAGGATGCGCTTGCGCAGTCCCCGGAACAGTAGCCGTCGGTCCACCCGGTCGCGTTGCCGCTGCTGTCGGTGGCGGGAAAACAGGTCCCCGTGGTGCAGCTGACATCGTAGATGCAGGCGCCACCGACCTGGATGGTCTTGCTGGGTGGTTCGCAATTGCCGCTGGACTGGTTGCAGGTCAGCGTGCTGCCGCAGGACCAGTTCTTGCGGCAGTCGGGCAAGCAGACCGAGAGGGACT
>CAZBIU010000154.1:0-5259 GCA_964491625.1 uncultured Myxococcales bacterium | reverse complement strand
CAGGAGGAGAGACAGTAGCTCTTGCCGTCCGCGAGGGCCTGGCATTTCCCTTGCGGGCAGGACGTGGTCGAGCAATCTCCCGAACAGTAGCCGCCGCTCCATCCCGTCGGCTCCCCGCTCTGGTCCGTCGCGGAAAAGCAGGTCTTCGTCGCGCAGGCGTCGTCGGAGGAGCACCCCCCACCGACCGCAGCGGTCTTGTTCGTCGTGCAGGCTGCAAGTCCGATCGCCGACACCAGCCATAGATACCGGCGTGGATACCATAAACAAGAAGGATGGGGGCTATCGCGTCCGAACACCGAGCACACTGCTGATATGAACACCGTCCGGTCCGGAACGATTGCGTCAGCTCGGCTCGAGATGACCGGACCTACCCACTCCCCGCCAGCCTGGCCGCTTGGGCCGCGGTAATTGCCGTCAGGTGGACGATGGCGTCGACCCCCGCCCCCTGTTGCAGAACGTTGACCGGCTTGTCGAGCCCGAGGACCATGGGACCAATCACGTCGGCCTGGCCGGTGACGGCCAGCAACTTGTAGGCGGCGTTGCCGGCGTCGAGGTTGGGGAAGATGAGCACATTCGCCGGGCCCCTCAGCTTGCAAAACGGATAGACACTTCGCGCCTCCTCGTCGAGCGCGACGTTGGCCTGCATCTCACCGTCGATCATCAACTGGGGCCGAATGCGCTGGACGATTGCCGTCGCCTCCGCCACCTTCTTCGACGCGGGATGCGGCGCATCCCCAAAATTCGAAAAGGACAGCATGGCCACGCGGGGCTCGACCCCGAGCTCGCTCGCCGCATCGGCCGCAAGCATTGCGATCTCTGCTAGCGCCTCGGCGTCGGGCTCGATGGTGATGGTCGTGTCGGCGAGGAAGCGAACGCCCTGCTTGGTGATGACCATGTACATGCCAGCCGCGCGCTTGACCCCCTGGCGCACGCCGATGAGCTGCAACGCCGGACGAATCGTGGCAGCGTAGGGCTGGCGTACGCCGGCGACCAAGCCGTCGGCATCCCCTTGTGCAACCATCATCATGCCGAAGGCCGTCCGCGAGCGACGCAGCTCCTTGGCCACGCCGAGGCGCGTGACTCCGCGACGTTGCCGGCGTTGCCAGTAGGCTTCAACGTAATCGTCCAGCCGCTCGCTCTCGCGCGGCTCGACCAAGATCGCTCCCGCGAGCGTGATGCCGAGCCGTTCGGCGAGCTCGCGCAGGCGATCGGGGTGACCGAGTAGAATCGGCTCGGCGATATGGGCCTCGATCGCCGCGTGGGCTGCCCGCAAAATGGCCTCGCTGTCCCCTTCGGGAAACACGATGCGTTTCGGGTGCGTCTTCGCGGCTTCCGTGATGTTCCACAGAACTCGGCGCGCGGGCGAGATGGTGCGGTAGAGCCGCTCTTTGTACTCTTCCAGGTCCAAAGTCCCGCGCGCCATGCCCGAACCAAGCGCGGCACCGGCAACCGCGGGTGCCACCCAGTACAGCACGCGGCTGTCGAATGGCTTGGGGATCAGGTAGTCGCGCCCGAAGCGCATGCGGTGCTGGCCGTACGCACGCAATACCTCGGCCGGCACCTCTGCGCGGGCCAACTCCGCTAGCGCTTCGGCCGCCGCGACCTTCATCTCCTCGTTCACGCCTTTGGCGCGCACGTCGAGTGCACCGCGGAAGATAAAGGGGAACCCGAGCACGTTGTTCACCTGATTCGGGAAGTCGCTGCGGCCAGTGGCGACGACGGCATCCGGCCGGGCTTGCAATGCCTCGTCGTATCCGATCTCGGGGTCGGGGTTGGCGAGGGCGAAGATGATCGGCTTTGGGGCCATGGTGCGCAGCATGACCGGCGTGACCAAGCCGCCGGCGGAAAGGCCGATGAGCACGTCAGCGTCGCCCACGGCCTCGCCTAGGGTGCGCCGCGGGTCACTTTTCGGGCGCGCGAAGGCAGCCCGAAACTCGTCGAGGTCGGGCCGCCCTTCGACCAGGACACCGTTCGCATCGACCATCGTGATGCGCTCGCGGCGAACCCCAAGGCGCGTCCACATCTCCATGCAGCTGGTTGCCGCTGCTCCGGCTCCGATACAGCACACCACGAGGTCGGAAAGCGCCTTGTCCTGCAGCTCGGCCGCGTTGCGCAGCGCCGCCGCCGCGATGATCGCGGTCCCGTGCTGGTCGTCGTGAAAGACCGGGATCGACATCCTCTCGCGGAGGGCGCGCTCGATGACGAAGCAGTCGGGCGCGCGGATGTCCTCGAGGTTGATGCCACCGAAGGTCGGCTCGAGGGCGCGCACGATCTCCACGAAGCGTGCCGGGTCGGTCTCGTCCACCTCCAGGTCGAACACGTCGATGTCGGCGAACCGCTTGAAGAGCACTGCCTTGCCTTCCATCACGGGCTTGGCCGCGAGCGGTCCCTGATTCCCCAGCCCGAGCACGGCCGTGCCGTTGGACACCACCGCCACCAGGTTTTGGCGGGCGGTGTAGATCGCGGCCTTCTCCGGATCTGCGGCGATTTCCAGGACCGGGGCCGCCACGCCGGGGGTGTAGGCAAGGGATAGATCGAGCTGAGAGACGAGCGGCTTGGTCGACACCACCTCGATCTTTCCCGGACGGCCAAGCGCGTGGTAGCTGAGGGCGTCTTCGTTCCTGCTCGCCATCTCGCACCAGCCTTTCCTACGCCACCGCCACCAGCCGATGCAAAACGTCGAGGTCCTGCGCAAGCTTGGAGCTGTCCGCACGATGGGCAATTTGCCCACGCTCGAGCACGATGGCTTTTCTCGTCAACGACAACGCCACACGCACGTGTTGCTCGACCAGCATGATAGCCATCCCGGACTGCAGAGCGAGGTCTTGGATGATGCGCTTGAGGTCCTGCGCGATGATGGGTGCCAGGCCGCTCCATCGGGCCGGTGAATGCTCTTCATTCGGTTCCACCTCCCTCGCTCAAACCGAGGCCAGGCGGAGAGGCGCCTTGGTTAGGCGCGCCAGTTCGTCGAAGGACAGCCCATCGACGGTTTCAATGACGGTGAGGCCGCGGGCAGTGACGTCCATGATGGCCAGGTCCGTGTAGATCCGATCGACACAGGCAACCGCCGTCAGCGGGTAGGTGCATCGCTCGACGAGCTTGGACTCGCCGGTCTTCGTGGTGTGCTCCATCATCACGTACACGCGACGGGCACCGATAGCCAAGTCCATCGCCCCGCCAACCGCCGGTATCGCGTCCGGCGTACCCGTGTGCCAATTGGCGAGATCGCCCCGGGCCGACACCTGGAAGGCCCCCAGCACGCAAACGTCGACGTGGCCTCCTCGCATCATGGCAAACGAATCGCCGTGATGAAAGAAGCAGCCGCCCGGGAGCAATGTCACCGGCTCTTTTCCGGCGTTGATGAGCTCGGGATCTTCCTGACCGGAGAGGGGGGCGGGGCCCATGCCCAGGATGCCGTTCTCACTTTGCAGAACGATCTCGCGGTCGGGCGGCAAAAAGTCGGCGACCATGGTCGGCAAGCCGATGCCCAGGTTCACATACATCCCTTCACGAATGTCGCGCGCCACGCGGGCCGCGAGCTCTTGACGGGTGCGACGCTTGAAGGCCATGGGTCCTCAACTCGCAGGCGCCGATGGCGCGCCAACCCTGACCACCCGGTGTACGAAGATCCCGGGGGTGACGACAGCTTCCGGGTCGAGCTCGCCCAAAGTTACGACCTCGCTGACCTGGGCGATGGTTCGCTGCGCCGCCGTGGCCATGATGGGCCCGAAGTTGCGCGCGGTCTTGCGATACACGAGGTTGCCCCAACGGTCGCCCTTATGGGCTTTGATGAGCGCGACGTCGCCGCGGATGGGGAACTCGAGCACGTACTGCCGTCCGTCGATCTCTCGGGTTTCCTTCCCCTGGGCGAGCGACGTACCGTACCCGGTGGGGGTGTAGAACGCACCAAAACCGGCACCGGCCGCCTGGATGCGGGCCGCCAGGTTGCCCTGCGGCACGAGCTCAAGCTCGATCTTCCGCGCGCGGTAGAGCCCGTCGAACACGTGGGAGTCGGTCTGGCGCGGAAAGGAGCAAACGATCTTGCGAACCCGGCCCGTCTTGAGCAGCGCCGCGAGACCCGTGTCGCCATTCCCGGCGTTGTTGCTCACCACGGTCAAATCCCGGGCCCCTTGCGCAATCAGCGCATCGATGAGCTCGAACGGCAGTCCGGCTGTGCCAAAACCGCCAATCATGATCGTCGCCCCATCACGGACATCCGCAACGGCTGCCTCGAGGGATGCAACAGTCTTATCAATCACGAACCCTCCCTGGCCGCGCCCGGGCCTTTGCAAAAGTTGTGATTCCTGCCGTAACCTTCGTCAAGGGCGATTATCAAACTATCTGTTCGATTACCGCCCGAACGAAGGAGACCAAGATGCCAGACTATGAAGGACGATGGGCGACGGTTCGCGTCGAAGTGGAAGAAAGCATTGGGTGGGTCATTTTCAACCGACCCGAGAAGCGCAATGCGATGAGTCCGACCCTGAATCGCGAGATGCGCGACGTGCTGGAGACACTTGAGTTCGATGACGCCGTCAAAGTCCTGGTACTGACAGGTGCCGGCGAGGCGTGGACCGCCGGTATGGATCTGAAGGAGTACTTTCGCGAAGTGGAGCAGGCTCCGGAGATCTTTCAGGAGAAGGTGCGTCGGGATACCTCCATGTGGCAATGGAAGCTACTCCGCATGTACACGAAGCCGACCATCGCCATGGTGAACGGTTGGTGTTTCGGCGGAGGGTTCTCGCCTCTGGTTGCGTGTGACCTGGCCATCGCGTCCGAAACCGCAGTGTTCGGTTTGTCCGAGATCAACTGGGGAATTCCTCCCGGAAATGTGGTCAGCAAAGCGCTCGCCGATACCGTGGGACAACGCAAGGCTCTCGAATACATCATGACGGGTGATACCTTCACAGGTAGGCAGGCGGCTGAGATGGGACTCGTCAACCGGGCGGTTCCATTGGACAAACTGCGCGAGGAAACTGTCGCCATGGCGCGCAAGCTGGCGGTCAAGAATCCGGTTGTCCTACGAGCGGCCAAGCATGGTTTCAAGCGTTGCCGGGAGCTCACGTGGGAACAGAGCGAAGACTACCTGTACGCGAAGTTCGACCAAGCGCAACTGAGAGATCCCGAGCACGGACGCGAAGAGGGGCTCAAGCAGTTCCTCGACCAGAAAAGCATCAAGCCTGGGCTCGAGAGCTACCGTCGCTGAGACCAGCCCATGCATCGGGATGTGATTGAAGCAGAGCAGACCGAGGTGACGCG
>CAZBIU010000153.1:0-15347 GCA_964491625.1 uncultured Myxococcales bacterium | reverse complement strand
CGTGCGCTTGGCGGCCGAGAAGCTTTCACCCCTCCGCATTCCGGGCCCACTACCCGGTGCGTTTTAGAGCGGTGGCCACGAACCGAGCGTCCGCAGTCCAGACCGGAGACCGAGCACGTACTATCCGCGTACTAGGGGGGGTCATTCCAATGGGATCGCCAATCCCCAAGTGCCACCCTCACCGTCGGTTAAGCCGCCCTGTGCCTCCCGGTGTCACTCGGCTATTTCAACTTAGAATCTGGTGTCGAAAGACGTGGGAACTCCGGGTACCAACCGGGTACTAGCGGCGTTCTTTCGTGTGGGATCGCAGATCCCCCTGTGCAACGTTCTCCGTCGGAGATGCACCCGCTGGCGATCGCCTGCTACCCGCAGACTCCAATTCAAAATCCGCCGACCTTACGGTCTTGAGGGTTCGAGTCCCTCCCCCGGTACTACAGGACCATCCCAGAGCACGTGTAGCTGCTGGCCATGCTCCAGTCGCGACAGGTGGAGTCCAGGCATTGGCCGCCGATGCACTCGTAGTCGAGACTGCAGGCCGCGCCATTCTCTTTCGGGGCGGTACAGGACCAGGGCCAGGTGGAATCGTCACAATACGACGGAGCCAGACAGTCCTGGTCGGACGTGCAGGGGCCGGTGGCCAGATTGGGCGTGCAGAGCCCGGCGTCCGTGCAGTGAGCGTCCTTGCCGCAGTAGTTGTCGCAGGGCTGGCCGATCTCAGGCGTGGCGACGCAGACCCCATTGGAGCAGTACACGCCTTCTTCGGTGTAGCAATCGGCATTTGCCGTGCTGGTAGTGGACTCTGTACAGCTCGTCTGGCGGCACGTGCCCCTGCAGGCGTCTCCGACGGCGCCGTGGAGACTCGCCGGTAGCGTCCCGATGGTGCAGACACCGCCCGTGCATTCGACGGGGCTGGCGGTCACGGGAGCACATTGGTGGCCGTCGGTGCAACTGCCTCCAATCGGCACGGTGCCGCGGAACATTTGTTCGCAAGCGCTGTCGCTCTGGTCTTCTACATTACGAACGTCGCACGCCAGGAACCCCGCGCGAGTCAGATCGATGCAGCGGGCGGCGGCGTCCGGGTCAAAGGCGAGCTTCGGGTCGGAGGCGTGCCGGCTCATCCAAGGCGCAATAGCGGCTTCGAGGGTGGCGTGGCACGACGACGAATCGAGTCCGTGCTGCCGGCAGCAGGCTGCGAGGGCGTCACAGGTGGCGTTGGTAAATGCCGTCGGAAAATTGTCGACCGTGAGGGGCGGTGAGGCGTCGATGCCGCCCGAGGCGTCGCCGCCAACCACGATGGGCGAGCTGTCGCTGCCAGCCCCGACTGACGAGGCATCGCTGCCGGGCTCGGATGGCGAAGCGTCCTTGCCGCTCGTCGTGTTTGGGTGACAGGCAGCCAAGATGCACGGGAAAGACAGCGCGATCGCGTACGCCAATCCGGTTGCTCGTTGCCGAAGGTAGTTCATGCGGGGCTCCAGATTCAGAATGCACCGTCAGCGATGGGCTGTCTATCCTTCCCCCGGAACCGCCGCCGTTCAGGTGCTCATGATCACGCCGGGAAGCTCGCGAAGGGTCGAGCGTATCGTCGGCGACCGGACCAGGCACAGACCAGAGTGACAGGTCAGCCGAGGATATTCACTCGGACTGGCAGGGAGGAGCCGGACCGGGAATGCCTTCGGTCTCACCCGTCACGAAGGTCTTAGACACATCCTTCGGATGGATGAGCCTGTCGTGAATGGCCCACCACGCTCTGGCCATGTCGCCGGTCCATTGGCCGTGCGACGGGCAGCACGAAAGAGCATCGACAAGCGCGCGGGCCGACACCGGCCGGTCTGCCGGATCCTTGGCAAGGCACTGGAGCACGAGCTTGCCCAACTGGGTGTCGATGCCGGGCACGAGCTCCGAGAGTGGCTGGGGTATGTCGTGCAGGTGCCGGCCACAGATCTCCAAGGCGCTCTCACCTTCGAAGACGTGGCAGCCCGAGAGAAGGTAGTAGGCCACGGCGCCAAGCGAGTAAAGGTCACTCCGGCCATCCACGCGGTCGGCATTCCTCATCACCTCGGGCGACATGAAGAGCGGTGTGCCCATGATGACATTGGCGTTGGTTACCCTAGCCGAAGCGTGGATCGCCCGAACCAATCCGAAATCCAGGACTTTGGCCACGTCCGGCTCGCCGCCGCGTGGACCCAGCAGGATGTTCGACGGCTTGATGTCCCGGTGGACTAGACCGTGGTCGTGGGCCTCGCCCAGCGCGCCTGCTACCATTTTCAGGATGTGCACCACGCGCCCCGACGGCATGGGACCGGAGGCGACGCTGACCTGCTCAAGCGTGGCACCCTCGATGAGCTCCATCACGTAGTAGAAGATCCCGTCGTGGTTGCGGCCATAATCATGAATGACAACTGTGTTGGGGTGGCTCAGTTGACTGGTTAGCTGGACCTCGCGCTCGAATCGGGCCACCGCCTCTTGCCCGCCGCTGGCCGCGGGCAGCAGCTTGATGGCGACGGGCCGCTTCATCATCGCGTGACGTGCGCGGTACACCACCCCCATGCCGCCTTCGCCGATCTTCTCCTCCAATTCGTACTGACCCAACCGCTTCGCTACTTGCACCTCGGATTGCAGTCGGTGCACGACGTGGGCGATGACCCCACAGACCGCTCCGGTAAACAACCACCAGTTTGCGCCAAAGGTGACCAGGAATCCCCGATCCTCACGTGCAAACGTGAAGCTGGAAGGCAACATGGCTGGCCAGCCGATCCCCGTGAAGACGCAGATGGGGAAGCCGACCAGCGCAGCCAGGATGAGTGAGTGTCTCAGCGTGCTTGGCACCAGGGCAGCGCGCACAGCGAGGATCTGCGTGGCCACGAGCAGACTGATCAGCATGCTGGCGAACTCGAACAAAACTCGAACCAGCGCAGGATCGGCGGTGGACAAGAAGTCCGGGTGAGCCCGGCCGAACGAGATGGCGCTGGCCAGAAGTCCCGGGGTGGATAACCGAAAACCGAAACTGGCCAGCAGCAGCCCTCCAGAAACCGTGATGGTTTCGACCAGCCGCACCCTCGGCAGGGGACGAGGCCTCCCGCGGGCGAAGAGCCACAAGCTGGCGAACAGTACGGCGGAGAGGCCGAACGAAACGTATACCGAGACAGAAATCCGTTCAGGATGTCCCTTGACCGAATCAGTAAGTATGCGGATTAGCATGCCCGCCAGGGAACATGCCAAGGCGACCCGGCCGAAGAGCGCGGTCCGCTGCTGGATGTAGTAGGAAGCCCCGGTGCTGGGGCTTTCGGCAGGTAGGGTAGGCGCGATCACCTTTGGATCGGAGACAGACACCGATCTAAGATAGCGCAGAAACCCCGCGACGCGATCCGTCACCGCGAATGGTTTCTGTCGCCGCCGGCGCTGGCGGCACTCTCGCATTCGGCCCGAACAGCAAGCGCCGGTACTTTGGGTCAATGCGGACGCTGTTGTCGAACAACAAATATTCGACCTGTAACAGATCCAGGGATTCTGGTTGCAGCTCGAAGCGCTGACCAACGTCGTGGACAAGTTGATCGTTGCTCCGATAGCGCCGGTACAGGATCTCGGCCAATCGATATTCAGAAATCTCGTAGAAGCCGTCGCGGTCGCAGGGAATGCCGAGATGGCGAAGGATGCGCCGAAAGGCCTTCAGGTTCGGCCGCAAGAGCTGATCCAGAAGCGCCCACGCGGTAAAGCTCAGCACCTCGCTCTTCGCGCCCGGCCGAAACAGCCGGCTCAGCCATCTGCCGTCCGCCCGATCCCAAAGCCGCAAGAGATTCTGCTGGACCTGCTTCACCAGTGCCGGGTCGGAGTCGGCATCCATCGCCACCGGCGCCACCTGGCCGCGCTCGCTCGCGGCGGTCATATGTGCGCGCAGGATCGCGGGGGTGAGAGTACGACGAAGGAAGGCCAACCAGTCCCGATCCTGCCGATGACGGGTGGAGAGAAAGGTGGCACCGACATAATCGAGGAATTCGCGGACCGAGTTTGGGCTGCCGAGCTCGGCGAGCAAGCCGGGCGGATAGAAGAAGGTCGGCAAGACCACGTCGGGCTTGGCCCTGCCCCGCCTGCCGATGCTTACAATGGACTTGTCGGTGCCGCAATTGTAGCTGTCGTCGATCTCGAATACGCGGGTCGCGGGCACCACCGCCGCGCTGGTATGCCAGGCGGCGAGCCCGTGCCGGTCGACCTTGCGCAAGGTCGTGCTGATCGTCTGCGGGTCCGAGAAGGCGTTGCCGAGAAACAGGTAGAAGGTCTTCGCGTCCTGGCTTTCTATTTGAGCGTGCTGCGCGCGCCCGACCTTTCCCGCAAGCTCGTGAAAGTCCCGACAGTAGGCGATGGCATCCTTGGCCCGATAGGGAACCCGACAACGTCTCAGGTTCTGGTCGTCGAACGAAGCGAAGTCGTTCCAGCCCGGTTCGAAGCCGGAGGCGAGCATCGCTCGCAGATCAGCGCGCGACATGCGCGGCAGGTTGTAGGCGCGCCAGTGAATTCTTCGCGCTGGCTTTCGCCCGCGATTGAGCAACGCCATCCGCCGGGTCACCCGCCTGGCCAGTTCGGGATCGAAGTTGATCTCCGAGCACACGAGCCAGATTCGACGAACGCCGCGCCGATCGAGGGCCAGAATGTCGGCCTGGACCGCGTCCCAGGCGCGCTCGCGCAGCCGCCGCCCCTTGACCGAGGGCTCGGGACAGAAGTAGCACCGGCCGGGGCAGCCGCGAGAAATCTCGACCGGCGCGTGGTGTTGGCTTCAGTCCTGGTTCGGCCATCGGCGATGGAATCGGATCATCTCGCCGACGATCTCGTCGCTGTATTCCGGCTCGCCTGCCGGAGGATAGAACACGCGGCGGTTGGCCCGGTAGCGGCCGCGGTCCCGATAGATGAGGTTGTCGACCTTATCGAGCGAACGCCGGGCCAGCACGTCGTCAAACCGCGCGAACAGAGCGTCGGGCTCGCCCAGCACGCCGAAATCCACCCCCAGGCGACGGACGATGCGCAGCGGATGGGTGGTGAAGCCGAAGCCGCCAACCACGATGGGGACATCGGTCTGGTCGCGGATCGCGCGTACCAGAGCGCGGGTCGCGTCGACGGGAAGGTAGTACGCGGACGGGTCGCCTTCCGGCGGCAACCGATAGTCGGATTCGACCACGGTGTCGGCCTGACGTAGGTGCAGCCCGATCATGCGCGGCCGATGCTGCGCCAGAAGCTCGGTCAAGCGGACGCGAGCTTGCCGCCCCGCGAGCCCGAGGAAGTCGAAGCGGGCCACTTTCAGGCCGAAGCGGCGAGCCAGCGCGGACACCTGGACGAAGGCGTAGGGGTAGACCGCCTTGGGCGCGTAGTTCGAGGCGTTCAGCAGAAGGATGTCGACGGCTCGTCGGACAGCACGGGCCATGGTGCAATAGTATAGTCGGATTGTTGCGCTTATGCGCGGGTCGCGGTTCAATCAGGGGAATGAAAGCGGCGACCTTGGTTGCCCTCGGTGTGGCGCTCGCCTCGGCGGCCGCGCTGGCGGACACCTTCTACCACTACCGCGACCAGGCCACCGGGCGGGACGTGTTTGTGAATCGGCTGGAACAGGTGCCGCGGAAGTATCGACGCCAAACCGAGATCGTGTTCGAAAGCGGGGCGATCGCGAACCAGGACGAGGTCAAGCAGACGGCGCCCGAGATACCCGCCGATGAAGGGTTGGCGGACCAGCTTATCAAGGAGATTGCGCCGGGCGCGCCACCCGCTTCGGGGGCGTCTCTCGCAGCTCGCTCGGGAACCGGCAGCAACTTGCTGCGAAGGGCACCGGCCCTGGCGGCGGCAGTGGTCGACGCCAAGCTCGGCAAGGCCGGTGCGCCGGCGCTGACCGATGTCGAATACGCGCGGCTCTCTCGCTTCTTGATGGCGGCGGTCTACGCGGGGCTGGTGGCCTCGCTGTGCGCTTTCGTGGTGTGGGTGGTGCTGATCGTCTGTGCCTTCCGCGACAAGCACCCAGCCTGGGGCGCCTTCATGATCGTCGTGGTTCCCCTCGCCTACCTATACCTGCTGTTGCATTTCGCCAAGCAACGGCCATGGCACAAGATCCTAGCTGCGCTTGGCCTGCTGTCGCCGGCGCTGGTGGCACTGTGGGCTGCCTGGGAGTTCCATGGCTGGTTCCGCTTGGTCGTGGCGGCGCGCGGCGGCTCGCTGTAGCAGTCGCTCGCGCCTGGCATTCCGGCGCCCGTCGTGACACGCTCATGCGACATTCCCCAAGGAGCCAGCATGAGCTCGAGCGTTCGCATCGAGAAAGACACCTTCGGCCCTATCGAAGTCCCCGCCGACCGGCTGTGGGGCGCGCAAACCCAACGCTCGCTCGAGCACTTCAAGATCTCGGGCGAGAAGATGCCGCGCGCGTTGCTTTTTGCGCTGGCAACGGTGAAGAAGGCGGCGGCGCTGGTGAACCTCGATCTGAAGACGCTCGATGCGAAGAAGGGCGCGGCCATCGTCAAAGCCGCCGACGAGGTGCTGGCGGGCAAGCACGACGACGAATTTCCCTTGGTGGTCTGGCAGACCGGCAGCGGCACCCAGACCAACATGAACATGAACGAGGTGCTGGCCAATCGTGCCAGCGAAATCCTGGGCGGCGAGCGCGGTGATGGGCGCCTGGTGCATCCCAACGACGACGTCAACCGGGGCCAGTCGTCGAACGACGTGTTCCCCACCGCGATGAGCGTCGCCGCAGTGGCGGAGTTGCGCGCCCGCCTCCTGCCCAGCCTGCTTCGATTGAGCGAGGCGCTGGCCCACAAGAGCCACGCCTTCCGCGACGTGGTCAAGCTGGGTCGCACGCACCTGCAAGACGCCGTGCCGATCACCCTGGGCCAGGAGTTTTCCGGTTACCAGGCGCAGCTCGATCAAGGCATCGCGCACGTGGAAGCGGCGCTGCCCCACCTCGGCGAATTGGCGCTGGGCGGAACCGCGGTGGGTACCGGGCTCAATGCGCACCCCGAATACGCCGAGCGCGTGGCCAAGAAGCTGGCCGAGCTGACCGGCCACCCCTTCGTGACCGCGCCGAACAAGTTCGAGGCCCTGGCCGCCAACGACGCCATCGTGCACGCGCACGGCGCGCTCAAGACGGTGGCGGCGGCGCTCAACAAGATCGCCAACGACGTGCGCTGGCTGGCGTCGGGCCCGCGCTGTGGCATCGGCGAAATCACGATTCCAGAAAACGAGCCGGGCAGCTCGATCATGCCGGGCAAGGTGAACCCGACCCAGTGCGAGGCGGTCACCATGCTGGCAGCGCAGGTGATGGGCAATGACGTGGCCATCAACGTGGGCGGCATGTCGGGCAATTTCGAGCTGAACGTGTTCAAGCCGCTCATCATTCACAACTTCATGCACAGCGTCCGGCTCATCGCCGACGGCTGTGACAGCTTCCGCAAGCATTGTGTGATCGGCATCGAGCCCAACCACGAGCGCATCCGCCACAATCTGGAAAGCTCGCTCATGCTGGTCACCGCGCTCAATCCCCACATCGGCTATGACAAGGCCGCCAAGATCGCCAAGCACGCCCACGCCAAGGGCCTGACCCTGCGAGCCGCCGCGCTCGAATTGGGGCTGGTTAGCGCGGCAGACTTCGACGCCTGGGTCAAACCCGAGACCATGGTCGGGCCCGGCTAGAGCGCCGAACGGTTTGAAAGCCAGGCAATTTCCGGATTCTAACCACAGAGGAACAGAGAACACAGAGACGGATGAGAAAGGAAGGGTTTCGGATCGAGATCCGGAGAACCCTTCATTTTCCGGGCCTCTGTGTCCTCTGTGTTCTCTGTGGTGAAAAGTCAGTCGTAGTAGCCGGGCAGGTTCATGTCCAGGCTGTAGAGCGCCTTGCCGGCGGTGATGTACAAAGTCTTGCCGTCGGGTCCGCCGAACGCCATATTGCTGAGACTGGCCGCGACGGTGATACTGCCCAGCTTGCTGCCCGACGGCGCGTAGACCTGGATCGCGCCTGGTTTTCCGGAGGCAACGTAAAGATTGCCAAGACAATCCACCGCGAAGCCGTCGGGGGTCTCTACGCTGACGAAATCCTGGCGACCACCGGTGCTACCGTCGGCAGCCACCGCGAAGGTGCGCACCAGGTTCCCGTTGTAGTCCGCGACATAAAGGACGGTCTCGTCGGGCGATAGCGCGATTCCGTTGGGCTCAGCGAAGGTGTCGTCGACCAGCGACACGGTCTTGTCCGGAGCCACGCGATAGATGCCCTTCTTGCCGGTGGCCGAGGTGCGGTTGCCGAGCTGGAAATCCGGGTCCGTGAAGTAGATGGTTCCGTCCGATCGCACGGTTAGGTCGTTCGGCGAATTGAACTTCTTTCCGCCGATGTTGTCCACCACCGTGGTCAGGGTGACGTTTGCGAAGTCGAGCTTCACAATCCCCTGCACCTTGTGAGAACAAGCGAAGACTACGCCGCTTCCATCCACGGCCATGCCGTTCGTGCCTGAATCTGCCAAATAGGTCGCGACCGTCGACGGCGGGATCACCTTCCACATCTGCGACGGGTCCACCGAGCCGCTGACAGAGCTCAGGTCGGAAAACAGCAGAATCGAGCTCGCGCTCAACCAAACCGGGCCTTCGTAGGTTCCGCTCTCCGCGGTCCCGGAGGGTTTGTAAACCAGCGTGGGCGTTCCGGTAAGGACCGGCGCCGGATAAGATGCTCCCGCCTTGCAAGCGCCGCCCACGCGCGTGGCGCCACTGGTGCCGCCCGCGCCGCCCGCGCCGGTGGTCCCACCTGCTTGCGCGCCACCGCTCGCGCTCGCTCCGCCGTTGGCAGACCCGCCGGTGCTTGTTGCGCTGTCCGACCCGGCACCATCAGAACCTCCGCGGGCGACGGTTCCGCCGCCGCCGGTTCCGCCGACGCCGCCGGTGTCGCTAGCTCCGCCGCTGCCAGGGCCCGCATCGCTGCCGGAAACACCGCCAGCCTTCTCCGCTGCGCCGCCAGAGTTTCCCGAGGTGCCGCCCGAGGGATTCGCGCCACCTGGGCCCGCGGTTCCTCCGACGCCGCCATCAGAGGCGACGGAACCGCCGGCCGGCGTTGCGCCGCCCGAGCCGCGCGTTCCGCCAGTGGCCGGAGCTCCGCCTGCCGCCGTGGCACCGCCGCTTCCGCCGGTCGCTTGGCCTCCGCCGGAGCTGGAGGCTCCGCCAGAGGATACGTTTCCGCCAGACCCGATGGCTCCGCCGGAGCCGAGAATGCCGCCCGCACTGGTCACACCGCCGGATCCGCCGCCGCAGCCTTCGGCGGCAAGAAGCAACGCGGCCATCGGCGTGCACGCAAGTGCCAGGATTCTCATAGTCCGATTATTCGCTAGGCGGACGAATCAGGTCAATGACCACAGCGCCCAGCCAGCGGCCGAGGTTTGGTACCGTTGTGCCGAATTTTTCGCGATTCCCGACGCCACATCTCGGTTCGGATTCGAGCGGTGCTAGAGTCGGCGCGTGTCCCGCCCTTCCAAGGAAGAGAAGGCCGAAAAGCCGCCCCAAGGGCAATCGCAGCCCACGCCCGCTCGGGGTTCCGAGTCGCGCCCCGCATTCTTGCTCTGGTTGTCGGCCGCCATCGTGACCTTCTGGTGCTTCGGCTTCACCACCATGAAGGGATCGGATCTGTGGTGGCACCTGGCCTCGGGCCGCTGGATCTGCCAGTACCGCACCCTGAGCTTCCGGGATCCCTGGTCGTTCACGCAACACGGCCAGCCCTGGCTCAGCCACGAATGGTTTTCGGACGTGATCTTTCACGGCTGGTCCCGTTGGTTCGGTAGCGAGTCGCTGGTGTGGTGGAAGTGGTCGGTGTTGGTGGGCGCTTTCGTGGCGCTGTTCCTCACCCTGCGAAAAATCACGGGCAGCTCCCTGGCGGCGTACCTGGCTGCTCTCGCCGCCATCGCGGTTGGGGCGCCCTTTTTCGACATTCGGCCCCAGCTCTATTCGCTCTTGGGTTTTGCCCTGCTTCTGCGTATCGCACTTCTGCCCTCGCGCCATCGCTGGCTTCTGCCTGTCGGCTTCTTCTTCTGGGTGAACCTGCACGGCGGCTTCTTCTTCGGGTTGCTCGTGCTCACGACCATCTTCGTGCTGGCGCGAATCCTCGGCGAGGGCAAGCGCAACGACCTTCCGCTGTGGCTTGCCTGCCTGGCGGTGTGCCTCGTCAATCCCAACGGCCCGGACGCCTACGTGTTTTCGCTTCACTACGCCATCCACCCCAAGTCGCCCTATCTCCGGGTGGGCGAATGGAAACCGCTGTGGGACGTGGGCGGCATCCGCGATGCTCTCTTCTATCCGGTCATCGCGATCTTCGTTCTCTCGTCGGCGATCGCTTTCATCGCGCGCCTGCAGCGCAAGAACCCACGCCTCACCTACACCGCCCTTGCCCTCGGCCTACTGACCCTTGCGATGTCACTCAAGAGTCGCCGCTTCATCCCCCTGTTCGGCATCGCGCAGAGCTTGACCTTGGCGCCGGTGCTCGCCCTCGGCGTAGAACGGGCCCGCCAGCTCTTCGCGCGCCGATTCGCAGAGCGCGCGCGATTCCTGCGTGTTCTTCCGCCCGCCGTCGCATTGGTTGCGTCCTCCATTTTGCTTTGGCCGTACCCGCTTTCCAGCCGGGCCTTCCTGTTCCTGACCAGCCAGGACGGCTTTCCGGTCGAGGCGCTGACCTTCGTCGAGACCAACCGCCTTACCGGCAAGGTGTTTTCGTTCTACGAATGGGGCGGCTACGTGGATCTGCGTACCGACGGGAAGCTTCAGGTCTTCATCGACGGTCGCGCGGACACCGTGTTCGATGATCAGACCTACCGTCGCTACACCAAGGTGCTGGGCATGGCGCGCGGTTGGGAAGAGATCGTCGAGCAGTCGGGCGCCGACTATTTTCTGTGGCCAAGGCAAGACCGCAAGCAGCTCGAAGCCCTGCGCGCCACCGGGAACTGGCGCACGCTCTACTCGGACCACGTGGCGGCGCTGCTGGTTCGGGCCGACCTGACCACGCCAGAGCCGCTCGCGCCCACGCCCGATTCCCCGTGGCGCGAGTTGATGCTCGGCTTGCATGCGTCGGGAAGAAAGGACTGGACGGTCGCCAAGACGCAGCTTGCGCATGCCCTGGAAATGATGCCCAACCTGCGCATGGCGTGCGAATGGCTGGCCAACGCGCAAGCGCACAGCGACGGAATGGCCGCGGCCGAAGCGACCTTGGATCGCTGCCAGCGGCTGTTCCCAGATCGCGCCCGGCGCCAGGAGCTGCTGGAGCATTTCCGTCAGCGCGCGGAAGCCGAAGCGGTGCCCGGGCAGGAACCGAGAACGGAGCCGTAACCAGGCGCATCCAAACAGGACACTCGTCTCGGGTGTTTTCGTGGCCGTGGCCGTGGCCGTGGTCGTAGTCGACGGAAGATGTCCGGCCACGGCCACGACCTTCCGCGGCCATCGCGGGATTAGGGGCAATGCCGTTCGGATAAGGGCAGTCGTTCAGGGCGCAACTTGGTGACCCGCCGGCTTCGGTGCGACGGGTCCTGTCAGTTCGGGCCTGCTCCCCGCCGTGTGCTACGGTCGATTCAACTCGCAAATTGCACAAGCGACGATTCGGGAGTGCGCCTGCAGCGCAGGCGGCACGCGACCTACGCACCCGACGGGTCCCCTCCCTCGCAGCCACCCGTCGCGCCTACGCCAGCTAGACATCGAGGCACGGCTGCGGGTCGACGAAAGGGCAGGAAAATTGCCAAGTCCAAGTGCGGGATGAGCATGGCCACAACCGTAAGCCACCGAGGATGGCGAGGCTGGAATCGAGGGGAGCCAGGGCGGGGGCGACGGTGGTTTGATCCACGTCACCCCAGGCGACGGCCACGGCGAGGTGGGAACGGATCTCGCCGGCCGAGCCGGCGGCGATGCGGTAGTGGTGCAGCCGGTCTTGACCCGCTCGCCGCGCGCCCTCGGCGATGTTGCCAGGTACCGAGGAGCCGGCGCGTTTGAGTTGCACGGCCAGATCGCTATCGTGGTGGCGGATGCGCTCGATTGCGGGGCGAAGGGCGCAAACCATCTGAAGGGCAATTTCGTAGACCTCGACGTGTTTCATAGGAACCTCCCTTGTGACGGCCGCAAACAGGCCGTCGCGCACCGATGACGGTTCCCTGGCCGGGCGCAAGAAGGAAACGACAAGGTCGACGCGAACCCTTCGCGGCCGGCGGCGGATGCCAGACGCGGCCGATACAAGAGCTCGCCGTCACACGCAACTCGCGGCAGCACGTCCGCTGGCGCGTCGGACTTCGCTCACTCCGTCCACGAAGCCGCGGCTACCGCAGGCATCACCGAGCCCACAACGGCCGAACCTCATTACGAAGCGGCCCCGCGCGGACGGGATCTTGCTTACGAAGCGACCGCGCAAAATCGACAACCGAGGCACGAAAGGCAACAGCGCAAGTCACGCGACCTCGAACCGCCACCGAACCGGAAAGAGTATTCCTCGGCGCCGCGGCAATGATAGTCTCTACAGAAGATTGAATAGGAAGTCGGCAGACACCGCGGCCCAAGACAACATACTACGTGAGGCGTGATGCGAGTCCCAGGCTTTGAAATCCAAAATCAACGAAGTGTTCGTCTTGCAAAGTGCGAGACCGTTCCCCCGCTTATGGTGATTGCAGGACCGAATGGTACGGGGAAATCCACACTGTTGAACGCGATTCGCTCCGGGTCGGGATGGCACGACATCCTCTACATCGGGCCACATCGCGCAATGCGCCGACAGAACGTTCAGCAGCGACACCTGATCTCCACACCATTCGTTCTTCAGGAGCTTCTGACGAGGAATGACTCGCCTGGGTTTGAAGGCATAGCGCTCGTGAGCGGCGCCCGCGATCCATGGGGGCACGATGACTCTGCCAACTACTTGAAGCATGTTCTTTGTCAGATAGAGATCGATTTCCAGCGGGCGATCACCGAGCGATACCACCGAGACGGTGAAATCAGGAAGGGTAGCCTCCCAGATCCATGGAAGCCCCTCCGCGAACTGTGCGCCAACCTCCTGCCGCACATAAGGTTCTCGGGAATCGACTCAAAGAACCGAGACCATATCCAGTGTCTCTGGACGGTACACGGCGCTCAGCAAGGTGTCGACCTTGACGATCTTAGTTCTGGCGAGAAGTCGATCGTCCAGATGTTCTTTCCCCTTGTTGAGACGGCCATCCGCAACCTACTGGCAGAAGTTTCCGGCGAAGCAGCCTTGAGCAGGCAGGCTGAGCAATGCATCCTGATCGACGAGCCTGAACTTCATCTTCACCCAAATCTCCAGGTCAAGGTGCTCGACTACCTCAGGGTATTGACGACCGGATCAAAGATGCAAGTGATACTCGCGACCCACTCTCCGACAATCGTGGAGAGTGCGAGCTTCGAGGAGTTGTATTTGCTGCGACCGGTGGAGCTGGTAGCAGCGGGGGACAATCAACTTGTCCAAGTTGCGACGGACGACGACCGCCTGAGGCTCTTGCGTGATCTCTTCGGTGGCACCTCAAACCTGACATCGATGCAGCCAGTGGTAGTCGTCGAGGGCATACGCGAGGAGGATGCGCGTCGGGTTGCCACCGACAGAAAGCTCTATCGCGCTCTCCATCCTGGATTTGACCAAATTACGCTTGTCCCCGGTGGCGGCAAATCGCAATGTCTGGCTCTAGCCAGAGGGCTTCGAGAAGTGTTGAAAGCATTCTCCAAAGAGCTGAAGGCCGTCGCTCTGGTTGACAGAGACTATGCCCCTGCAAGTAGTGAGGGAGCGGAAGGAACAGAGGACGCCGACATATTTCTGCTTCCTGTCGCCATGATCGAGAACTTTCTCATCGACCCGGACGGGATATGGCAGGCGATACAAAGTGTTGTCGACAAGACAGGGTTGTCTTCTAGCGGCGATGTAGCTGCGGCCTTGTCGAGCATCCTTGATGCCTTGGAGCCAGAGGAAGTTGAACGGCGCGCTGGCGCGAAGCTCGGGACGGCGACATTCCGTGCATCGCGGCCGATTGACAACGTCCCAGGAAAGGCAGGCGAATTCTGTACGGACCTTCTCGCTAGATTCTCTGCGGAAGCCGTGCGGGCGGCAGTTGTTGCCGCTACTGAAGAGGTCGACAAATTGAAGTCCGCTCCGCGGCGACGGGAGGAATTTCATGGCAAGTCAATACTCCAGGGCTTCTTCGGCAAACACTTGCACGCTACCCCTATGTCCAAAGTGGTATTTGCGTTCGAGGCAGCTCGGCATTCTAGAAACCGAAAAGCGGTAAAGGTGTTCTTCGATTCGTTCTTTCGGAAGGTGAATCCTGGGTGGGAGCTGCCATAAAGGCGTTGAACCCGACGGGCGCTGTCGCGCCCGCGGGCTAACACCAAAGCGTTGACAGACAGAGGCTGAAGGCGGCACACAGTGGCCAGGACACTCTACCTAGTAAGGTCTCATGCGGCGAGGGACTACATCTGTGGGGCCTGTGACCGTCCAATAGCCCGTGGCTCAGAGTACTTTCGTCATGAACCTCACCCGTTTGCGCGGACATTCCGAGGGGAGCGCCGGACTCACTGGTGTCACGACTGCATCACCAATACCCCGAGCTTCCGGGACCAGGTGGGCCGCATCTGGATCCGTCCATCCACCCTGGTGAGATCGGTCGCAGAGGCAAGAGGGGTCCAACTCGAGCTGTTTCGAGCCCATGCAGTGGGCATCGGCAGAGTTCTGGCAGAGCGCCTTGCTGAATCTCCGGGCCTGATTCACGAGCTGACTCCGGAGTTGTTTCAGGATTTCATCTGTGATCGACTCTATGCGATGGGATTCGAGCCCAAGCAAGTTGGCAGCGTCTTCACTAAGGATGGTGGAATCGACGTCGTATTCTGGCCGCGGATGCAGGGGGCATTCCCATTCCTCGCGGCCGCTCAGCTCAAGCACCATCGAGATCCGAAACGGAAAGAAGGGTCTCCCACCGTGCGCGACTTTGCCGGTGCGATAGCCGGGCATCCCTTCAACGCGGCCCTGCTTGTCACGAATACAACCTTCAGCCCGGATGCGGAATGGTTCGCGAAGGAGCGCGCCAAAATCATTCGGTTGAGAGACTTCGGTGACATTCGTCGGTGGTTGCAGAACGACTTTTCCAGCCCAGCGGAATGGCGCGAGATTCCGTCATCGATCGAGATCTGTCCAGGCGTAACCGTGAAGATCCGGTCGTGACGAGCTGTCTCATAGCGAAGGTTTCGCGTCGACCTCGTCGTTTCCTCCTTGCGCCCAGCCAGGAAACCGTCACTGGAGCACGACGGCCTGCTTGCGGCCGCCACAAGGGAGGTCCCATGAAACGCTTCGAGGTCTACGAAATTGCCCTTCAGATGGT
>CAZBIU010000152.1:0-15409 GCA_964491625.1 uncultured Myxococcales bacterium | reverse complement strand
GGCCGAGGAGATCGAAGAGCTGCGTGCGCGGCTGCGAAGGACAGCGGAAGCACGCGCGGATCTGGATGAAGAGGTTCGTCGCTTACGGCACGCGCTCATCGAAGCCGACGAATCGGTGGTCAACCTGACCCGCAAGACCACCGAAGAGATGACCGCGCTGGCGCAGCGGCTGACCGCGGGACTGCGCGACGGCGGTGTCCCCAGCCCGGCGGCGACGGAGGAGTTGCGCCGACGCGAAAGCGAGCTGGCCGAGCGCGAATCGGCGTTGTCCGAGCGCGACGACCGTATCGCCGGTTTGGAGGTGGCCAGGCAAGAGGCGCTTTGGCGCGCCGACGCCGCCGACGACGAGCTTGGCCGTGCCCGCGCCGATCTGGCTCGCCTGCGCAGCGAGCATGCCGAGGCAGAGGGGCAAGCCCGGGTCGCGGGCGAGGCCGAAGCGAAGCTCAAGGCGCAGGAAGCGACCATCGACGAATTCCGTCGCGCGGCTGCCGTCCACGTCGAGGAGGTGAACCGGCTGCGTGACGCCGCCAACGAACAGGCGAGCCTGGTGACCGAGCTGGAAGAGGCCTTGCGAGAATGCGAAAGGCAACTGGCAGACAAGGTGGCCGAGGCGGCCCAGCTTCAGAAGATGCTCACCCAGGTCGAGGACGAGGAGCGTGTGCGACGTTCTCGGCTGGCCGAGCTGGAGGGACTGATGTTGCGCGCCGAGCGTTCGGCGGCACAGACGTCGGAGGCGCGGGAAAAGGAACTGGCCGAGGCGGGCGACCTGCGCGCTCGGTTGGCTTCCTGCCAGGCCGAGAGCGACCTTTTGCGTGCACGTCTGGCCGAGGCGGAACCAGCTCGGCCCGAGTTAGCCAATCCAATCCGCGACGATCGAGACGCCGCCCGGCTGGCCGAGCTGGAAGCGAAGCTGCGGGTATACCAAGACCGGGATCACCGGCTAGCCGAGCTGCGCGCCGAGGCGCCCGATCCGGAGGAGATCTACGAGCGACTGTTCGATCTCGAAACCCAGTACCAGGCCGCCACCATGGCGGCGGCGCGCGTGCCCGAGCTGGAAGCGAAGCTCGCCGAGCTGGAGGCGCGCGTCGGCGGAGCGAGGTAGGTCCGATGCCGACAAGCGGCGCCCGGCGGAGTCTCGGGCGAAATTGCCCAAGCAGAAAGCAGGTGCCTATTGCGCGGGCTCTGCTATGTTCCAGGCAGCCATGAGCGGACCAGCGGATCTCCTGCTTTTCGCGCATTCGTTGGCGAAGGCAGACGACAACCTGGAAGTGGAGCATCTGGCCCTGCTGCTTGCGGAGCCGGAGCACCCCGGTCTCGACATCCAGTGCTACCTGAAGAAGCTCAACGTGATGGGAGAGCTGGCGCGCATCAAGCTCCGGGCATGCCCGAGCTGCGGTCCTGCCCCGGCCGACCGCATCGTCCCGATCCTGCGGCTGCTCTACGGCGAGCTGGGCTTCCGCGGCAACGTGGCGGATTACTACGACCCGCAGAACAGCTTCCTCAACCACGTGATCGACAAACGCACAGGCAATCCGCTGTCGCTGGCGGTGGTGCTGCTGGCGGTTTGCCGACGCGCCGGGGTTGCGGCACATGGCATTTCCTTCCCAGGTCATTTCCTGGTCCGGGTGGCCAAGCAGTCGGGCGAAATGACGACCATCGATCCCTTCGACGGTCGCGTGCTTACACCGTCGGTGCTGCATTCGCTTTATGAATCGGCCACCGGCGATCCGGGCGAGGTCGACGAACACTACCTCTTGCCGGCGTCGCGCCGTCAGATCGTCTTGCGCATGCTCAACAACCTGCGCGCCATCTACGAGCTGCGCGGCGATCAAGACCGGCTTCGCTTCGTTCTCGAGCGGATGGCCCTGCTAAATCCGTCGGATGAGGTGCAACGTCGTTTGGATTCGGTCGTGCACGCGGTCGCGCTCGCTCCTCGTATCAGCGTCAACTGACGCGATTGCCCCGCAGTTGCAGCATGTCAGCGGCAGGAAGTCAGCCAGCGCTTCGCGCACGGACAATCCCTTTTGGGGTTCTCCTCCTGTGCGGACTTTTCACCTTGGGCACAAGCCCCGGGGTGCGGGCGGCCTCACGGTCGAAGGTGGCCAAGACCACACAGGCGGCATACAGCAAGGCCAGGAAGAAAACCAGCAAGCGCGTGTCGGCGCGCGCCAAGGCCTTGGCCCTGGCCGAGGCGCGCGCCAAGGCCGAGGCGGAAGCCATCGCGGCGGGAAGGGCCGCCGTCTTCGTGTTCGACGGTGACGAAGCCGAACCTCTGCGCTGGGAGGTCATCCGCCTCTTGCAGGCCAATGGAATGCGTGTGCAGACCGACTTACGTCCCACCGACACGGCGGTACAGTTCCGCGATATGGCGGCCGCGTTGAATCTGGCCATCTATGTTCACGGCCGCATCAAGGACACGCCACGCGGGCGCGCCGTCGCCACCGTCACTGTCCGCAGCGGCGTCACGGGGCGCAAGATCGCCAGCGCCAGCTTCGAGGGAACGCGGCGTGAGCTGGTATCACTGGTGGAGCAGGGACTTTGGGATCGCGTGAAGTCGCCACTCGGACGCGCGTGCGTGGAGGCACGCAAACCCGGCCGGCGCCACAGCGCCCCCATGCGCATCGAAGCCGGCACACCTGTTGAAGACACGCCCGCGCGAAGCGACGGAACGTAAAGTCAGCCGTCGCGATTTGAGGAATGGGGCCTCCTCAATGGGGCTGCATTGCAACGTCTCCTCGACCTGGATCCTGAATGGCTGCGCAAGGCGGCGATTCGCAGATAGAATCTCGGCGAGCCATGCGCGTCTTGCCGGTCTTGCTTTCCCTCGCGTTCGCGGGTTCGGCGTTTGCCGCCGCCGACGGCGCCCCCCGGGGAGCCGCGAATCCGTCAGCGACGACCTTGGCCCTGCCCGAGTTTCCTCCCGATCCCTTGTTCGCGACCAGCTATCACATCGAGGGCATCGACGTGCGCGGAAACCGCAAGACCAAGACCGCGCTGATTCTGCGCGAGGTGGGGCTTCGGCCCGGCGACGTGGTGACGGCGAACGATACGCGCGTGGGGCTGGCGCGCTTACGCCTTCTGGCGCTGGGCTATTTCCTCGACGTCCACCTGTCGCTGGTCAAAGGCAAGCAACGCGGCCTGGCCAATCTGGTGGTCGAGGTCGAAGAGCGTGGCACCATCATCCTGGACGCCATTTACTTGGGCTCCAGCCAGGCGACGACCTTGTGGGGGGGGCTCGCCGCCACCGAACGCAATCTCCTCGGCCGCGGCATTGCGCTCGGCGGCGGGTTCGTGGGCTCGACCCGGCCCGAAGTCACCGGCGCCGAAGCGGGCTTCGCGGGCGCGCTGAAGATCGCCGGGCCGCCCGCTTTCTTCTCCGGGCGGCTCGCGTTGCAGGCCAGCTTTCTGGCATCGCGAGGCAGCGAGTTTGTTCGTGCGCAGGGCCCCTCCGGCAGCGCGGATCCCGCCGACTTCATCGCCGTCAACACCCGGCGCTTGGGGGGAACCGTGGGCGCCGGGCATGCCCTGTCGCGTACCTTCTTCCTGACCGGCGAGGCACGTTTCGAGTCCATCCACGCGGGATTTCCCGCGGATCGCGTGCAAGCCCTGCCCGACGGCAGTTTGCGGGACATCGCCTTTGACATCCGGGAAGGTGGAAGTCACTTGGGGTCGTTCGCCCTGGCGCTCGACTTCGACTCGCGCTCGGATCCGGTCCTGCCCAGAAGCGGCCACCACATCGAGCTGTCCGTGGAGGGAGCGACCGCGGCGCTGGCGTCGAGCTACAGCTTCGTCAAGGGCGTGGCGCAGTCGTCGTCCTATTGGCCGCTCCCCTGGGGACATATTTTCGGCGTTCACCTTTACCTGGGCGGCATCTTGGGAAACGCGCCCTACTTCGACCGCTTTTTCGCCGGCGACCTCAACCAACTCTTGCCGCCGCGGGCGCTGGGGCTCAATTTTTCCACCCAGCCGTCGTACGACTTCCTCGGCACCGGCGCGGACGCTCACCGCTACGAAAACCTGGCCGGGCGCGCCCTGGTCGAATACGCGATCCCAATCTGGCGGCGGCACGGCCTGCTTTACGGCGGGGACGCCTTTGCGGCCTTCGGCGCTTTCGCGGTTTCGGATCCGAGCGACTTCGGCAAGAGCGAGGTTTCGTTTTCGCGCGCCGTCGCCGCCGATCTGACCGCGGATCTCGGCATCCGCCTCGACACGTACATCGGCATCTTCACGCTTTCGGTGGCCAACGCCATCGGCAGGATTCCCTTCTGATGTGGCGGGCGCGGTCCATTGTCCTCGGGCTTCTGCTTACGCTCGGCGCGGGACAGGCCCTGGCCGCGCCGCCGGTGCGCCTGTGCGGCATCGGAGGCAAGGCGGGCAAGCTGGTGGTCAGCGTGGGCTTGCAGGATCTCTTCGGCGGGCGTGACGTAGACCGCCTGCTGTCGGGTTTCACCACGCGCGTGTTGGTCCAGGTGGCGCTGGTGAGCGAGGAGCAGAACCGGTCGGTGTCGCAATCGGTCCGCCTGTCGGAAATCGTATACGACTTGTGGGACGAAAAATTGCGGCTTCGGATCTCGACCGACAAGCCCGGCCAGCCGGCGAACCACGTGGTGACGACCCCCAAGGCGGCGGTGGAAATGGCTACCGCGCTGGTCGCCTTTCCCGTCGCTGACGTCGACAGCCTGGATGCGGGGGCGACCTACCACATCAGTGTGCGCGCCGACCTCAATCCTATCTCGGAAGAGCTGGTCACCAACGTCAGGCGGTGGCTTTCGCGTCCGACCGGCCGTGCCGGATCTGGCGAGAGCTTCTTCGGCTCCTTCGTCAGCGTGTTCGTCAATCCACGCGTCGAAGACAGCGAGCGCATCCTGCAGCTCGTGTCGCAGTCGTTCCAAATACCACGGGGTGAAGCGCGATGAGGTGGCCGGGGCGCTTTGCACTCAAAATGCTGGGCACTATGCTGCTGGTGGCCCTGCTTTCGGCGCTGCTCTCGGGCTACGCGTTCTACTTTGTCGTGCACAGGTTCGCCGACTTCTCGGTCGCGCAAACCGAGCAGCTCGAACGATCGTCGCAAAGAGCGGCGGAGATCTTTCGCTCGTACTTCGCCGATCGTAAGGAGACGTTTCGTCGGCGCGCGGATGCCATCGGAAAGGCGGGCGTGGCCGATCCGGCGGACTTGGCAAACACCGAGGGCCTTCTGCGCGCTCGCATACTCGAGGGCGATCAGGAGCTCGCGGCATGGGAAGCCGAGCCGGAGGCCTTGGAGAAATCGCGCGAGGCTCCCCCCATCGTGGTGGCGCTGCCCGACGGGAACGCGGAAGCGCCCGCGCGGGTGCTGGAGCTGACCTTCGGCATTCCATTGCGCATGTACGAGGACTTCCTCTCATTGCGAGATGCCATCGACAAGCAGCAGGAAACCGGCCGAGTCTACGACCTCATCCTGCCGCGCTTCTTGCGCCAGTACGTGGTGATGGTGCTGGTGATGTTGACGGCGGCGCCGCTGGCCGGCTGGTTCTTCGCCCGCCGGGTAACCCGCCGGGTGCGGCGCCTGCACGAGGCTGCCCGTCGTGTCGGCGCTGGCGATCTGGAGGTCCGTGTCGCGCCCAAAGGCAAGGACGAGCTAGACCAACTGGGCGTCGCCTTCGACGGGATGGTGGCCGAGCTCGAGCAGGCGCGGTCGCGGCTGGTGTATTTGCAGAAGGTATCCGCGTGGCAAGAGGTGGCGCGGCGGTTGGCCCATGAAATCAAGAATCCGCTCACACCGATTCAACTGGCGGTGCAGGAGCTGGCCAGCAAGTACGCAGGCGATGATGCCTCCTACCGGCGCCTGCTCGACACGGCCAGCGAGATCCTGCGCGAGGAGATCGGCAGCCTGCGCCGCCTGGTCGACGACTTTTCGGCATTCGCCAAGCTGCCCAAGGTCGCGCCGGCAGCGGTCGATCTTCGCGAGCTGCTGACTGAGGCGGTTCGCCTCCAGCCGGAATGGCAGGACTCGGTCACCGTGGTGGCAAGCCATGAGGTCGTACCGGCCATGTGCGATAAGACCTTGTTCCGCAGAGTGATTGCCAACCTGGTGGAAAACGCGATGCAGGCCGCACAGGGTATCGGCCGGCCGGCCGAAATTCGCGTGAGCACCGAGCTGCGCGGTGAGCGGTCGGTTATCATCGTAGACGACAACGGCCCCGGCGTGCCCGAAGCCGAACGGCAGCGCGTCTTCGACCCCTATGTCACGCATCGCGAGGGGGGAACCGGGCTTGGTTTAGCCATTGTGCGCAAGATCGTCATCGATCACGGCGGCGACGTGTCGATCGCCAAGTCCCCCGAGGGCGGTGCCCGATTCGTGGTCGAGTTGCCCAAGGCCGGAAGGATCCCATCGTCGGGCTGATCGGTGCCAACACGGCCCGCGCCTTCGATACAGGACGCGCTTGGTAGGATTTTGGAGTACCAACTCCCAAATCCTCGAAGGTCAGCCTTGAGACGACAGATGCGACATACTATAGTCGCGCATTCTTGTGCGCTCCATGCGTCTGATGATTGCTGCTACCACCGGCCTACGAACCCGGACTTCTCTGGGCATCTTTATCGTCGCTGCGGTGGCGCTCGACAGCTCGGCCAGGGCCGAGGGCGGCGAGCAGAAACCGGCCGCGCCGGCCGCCCAATCCAGCCCATCGGAAGCCAGCCCATCAAACGACGAATGCCTAGGATGCCATAGCAACGCAGTCGATCGCAGCAACGGCCGCGCAATTCCCGCAGTCAGCGATACCTTTCCCGACTCCGTCCATGGTCAGATCAACCTGAACTGCATCGACTGTCACGCCGACCTCAAGGACAAGGACCTGCCCCACACCGAGAAGCTGGCAAAGCCCACTTGTAGCGAATGCCACGAAGACGCGGCCAAGGCCTACGACAACAGCGTCCATGCGATCTCGCGCAGCAAGTCCAGCGACAGCGCTGCACCCTGGTGCAGCGACTGCCACGGCGTGCATGACATCCGCAGCTCGAAGGATCCGAAGTCGCCGACCTATCACTTCAACGTGCCAGCTTTGTGCAGCAAATGCCACGGCGACCAAGCGATCATCAACAAGGCCCAGATCAAGGCCGGCAACGTACCGGCGCACTTCCAGGACAGCATCCACGGTCGCGCCCTGACCAAGAGCGGGCTCCTGGTCGCTCCCAACTGCGCCACCTGCCACGGCAACCACGAGATCCGGCGCGCCTCCGACCCGAAAAGCCGGGTCAATCGCGCCAACATCCCAAAGACCTGCGGGACTTGCCACGAAGGTATTCTCAACGTCTACGAAACCAGTGTGCACGCTGCGGCGCTGCGGGAGGGAAATCCCCGCGCCGCCGTGTGCGTGGACTGTCATACGGCCCATGATACACAGGAGGTAAGCGCTACCTTCAAGATGGGGCTGGTGAAGGAATGCGGGACTTGCCACCAGGAATCGATGCGCACCTTCCGCGACACGTTCCACGGCAAGGTGTCCACGCTCGGGTTCACCCGCGCCGCCACCTGCGCCGACTGCCATGGGGCACACGACATTCTGCCGAAAAAAGACCCCAACTCTCTTGTTTCCGACCAGCGACGGACCAGCACGTGCCGCAAGTGCCACGCCGGGGCGAGCGATCGGTTTTCCCGCTACGACCCGCACGCGGACGCGCACAACCGCGAGCACGATCCGATTCTGTACTACATCACGCTGGCCATGAAGGGCCTGCTCGTCAGCGTGTTCGCGTTCTTCGGGCTGCACACCATGTTGTGGCTGGGACGCTCGCTCGTAACGTTGCGACGACTGCAAACACAGGGGAGGCGCAATGGGGGAGACAAAGCCTAACCCAGACGACAGCGGCGCCGGTGACCATCGCTTCGTACTGCGTTTTCACCGCAACGATCGGCTGCTGCACGGCGCGCTGATGGCCAGCTTTCTGACCCTGGCGCTGACCGGAATTCCCCTGCTGTTCCCGATGGCGCCGTGGGCGACGACGCTGGCTCATTTGCTCGGCGGCTACCGCGTGACCGGCGTCGCGCATCGGATCGCCGCCGTGACCTTGATGTTGGTCTTCACCACCCACGTCGCCCGACTGATGCATCGGCTGTTCGTCAGGAAAGACTACGGCATGCTGTGGGGGCCGCGCTCTTTGGTGCCGCAACCGTCCGATTTGGTGCAGCTACTGCAGCACTTCCGCTGGTTCGTGGGCCTCGGCAAGCGGCCCCGCTTCGACCGCTATTCCTACTGGGAGAAATTCGACTACTGGGCAGTTTTTTGGGGCATGGGGATCATCGGAACCTCGGGGCTCATGCTGTGGTTCCCGAGCTTCTTTGCGCGCTTTGTGCCGGGTTGGATCTTCAACATCGCCCTGGTCGTGCACGGCGAGGAGGCGCTGATGGCGATGGTGTTCATCTTCACGGTGCACTTCTTCAACGGACATCTGCGACCCGACAAATTCCCGATGGACTTGGTCATCTTTACCGGTCGCGTCTCGGTGGAGGAGCTAAAGCACGAACGGCCAGCGGAGTACGAGCGGATGGTCGCCGAGGGCACCTTGAACGATGTCCTCGCAACTCCGCCCTCGGGCCGGCTGGTCACGATGGGCAGATTGGTCGGAACCCTGGCGGTCACCATCGGACTAACCGTGGCCGGGCTGGCCATCTACGCCCTGCTACATTAGGCATTGGGCTGCGGGACTTCCGTGGTGACTATTCGTCCTGTTTGGGATCCTTGGTCTCGCGGGGCGTCTCATTTGCGTCTGCCTTCTTGCCCTTCCCGGCAAAATAGGCCTCGCCCGGGCGCCAGGAAGGGGCGACCACCAGAAGCAAGCTGTGCAGCGCGCGCTTGCTGCCCGCAAGCATCATGCGTCCCAAATGCATGAACACCAGCGCAAATCCGATGAACGGCAGAAAGACCACGAAAAGCCCGCCCAGCACCGGCGCCAGACACAGAACTGCCCACACCGGCACTCGGGTATAGCGCTGTCCCTCGCTGCCCGGCAGCACGCCTTGCTTGCCGCTGACGGCAATCAGATCCCACGCGTCACGGTTGAGATAGAACCCTCCTTTGACGGTCGCGCCTGCAGTGGTCATGACAAATCTCCTTTCTGGGTCCGGTTCGCTTTCATCATCCTGAATACGAAGGTAGCGCAAAGCTTCGTCCCAGCCAATGCGGGCAACACCTGCAATGCAGGTGGAAGACTCCCGTCCCGTCTCGGTAAAACACCCTAGGCCGCTCGGGATATTGCCCGAGTTGTGCATCCAATTGGGACGCTGCGCGTCCGCTTTAGGAAGACCTAATCGCTGGCAGGCACAAATAAGGCTACCTTCGCGGCCGGAACACGAGATACTTTCTTGGCGGCAGTTTCCATGGTGGACCGATGATCCGGTTGTTCCCTACAGGCATTTCCATCCTCCTCGTCGGTCTTGTCCTTCCCAGCCTGCAGGGCCACGCGACCACCGAGACCAGCTTTTCCGACGACAACGACGCGTGTCTTTCCTGTCACGGACAAGAAGATCTCTCGATGACCCTCGCAAGCGGAGAAGAGGCGCCGCTCTTCATGAAACGCGAGTTGCTCGAAGCATCGGTGCACAAGACCTTGCGCTGCACCGACTGTCACAACGGCCTGGACCAAGTCCCTCATGCCGAGCGTAGCTACAAAAACCTGGCGCAGTTCCGCGCCAGCTTCGGTGAAGCGTGCAAGACCTGCCATTTCGAGAACTACACCAAGACCCTGGACAGCGTGCACTACGGCCTGCAGGCGCGCGGCGATGTGTTCGCCCCGACCTGTGTGAAATGCCACGGCTCGCACGACATCGCCCGCCCCAACGAGCCGCGCTCGCGCATTTCGCAGACCTGCGCCACCTGTCACCTACCGATTTCGGAAGCCTACGCCAAGAGCGTACACGGCAGGGCTCTCATCGAGGAGAACAACCGCGATGTCCCGGTCTGCACGGATTGCCACCGGTCCCATGACATCGCCGACCCCAAGAACCGGGCCTGGTTGATGAACACGCCAGCCCTATGTGGAAAGTGTCACGCTGACGAGAAGCGAATGAAGAAGTACGGCCTTTCCACCGCCGTTCTATCCACCTACTTGGCCGACTTCCATGGCACCACGGCCAGCTTCGGCGGCAAGGGACGACGAACCGATGCCGAGCCCGTGGTCGCCTTGTGCGTTGATTGCCACGGCATCCACGACATCGGGAAAGTCACGGGCAAGGACGCGCCCGTCTTCCAAGCCAACCTGGTCAAGACCTGTCAGAAGTGCCACCCCGGCGCTTCGGCAAATTTCCCGGCGGCTTGGCTTAGTCACTATGAACCCTCCCTTTCTAGGACCCCTCTCGTCTACTTGATCCGGCTCTTCTACAAGATCATCATTCCCTTCATCGTCGGAGGACTCGTGTTGCAGATCCTGCTTCACCTCTGGCGGACCGTGGTGAACCGATGAGCAGGGATGCCGACTACGTCGTCCGTTTTGGCATGCGCGAGCGGGTTGAGCATGCGACCGTCATCGTGCTCTTCTTCGTGCTGGCCCTGACTGGACTGCCGCAGAAGTTCCACGACGCCGCCATCGCCAAGACCATCGTGAACGCGCTGGGCGGAATCGCGCAGGTTCGTTATCTCCACCGCGTGGCCGGCGTTCTGTTCGCCTTGCTGACGATTGCCCACCTGACCGCCGCCCTCGCGGCCGTGGTGCTCGGCCGGTCGGCCCTGGCCATGGTGCCCAGGCCGAAGGATTTTCGTGATGCCGTGGTCACGATCCGTTACTACCTGCGAATGTCTGACGAACGCGCGCAATTCGATCGCTTCGACTACAAGGAAAAGTTCGAGTACTGGGGCCTGGTGTTCGGCGGCCTCATCATGATCACCACCGGATTCCTGCTGCTGTTTCCGATTCTCGCCACCAAGGTCCTTCCCGGCCAGGTGATACCTGCGGCGAAGCTGGCCCACGGCAACGAAGGCCTGATGGCTTTTCTCGTGGTGGTGGTCTGGCACCTCTACAACGTGCTCCTCGCGCCCGAGATCTTTCCGATGAACAGGACGATTTTCACCGGAAAGATCTCTCGCGAACGCATGCGCCACGAGCATCCGCTAGAATACGCCCGCCGGTTCCCCGAAGAAGCGGCACAGACCAACGCCAGTGATGCCACGGAGCCCCAACGGAAGGATGATGGATAGACTCGCCGCCGAGATTGTCGTTCACGGTGTGGTGGCCACCTCGGTGGTCGCGCTGCTTATCCACCTGCAGCCCGACCTTTCCTCGTCCGCTCGCTTTCGCCTCTGGCTGCTCGCCTTGCTGGGGCCCGTGTGGTTGGCTCCCTTGTATGCGCTGCTATTTCCAGCGCGCCTCGCGGATGCATTTCGTGACGACTGGGCGCTGTTTTCTGGCAGCCACTGGACGAGCGTCGCGTGGCACGGCGTCGGCGCGGGCGCGGTGATGGTGTTGCTGGGGGCCGGGTTGGGATTGCTACTGTTCCTTCGCGACTTCGTGCCCCTCGCCGCCGAGGCCGGTTCCGCGCGTGCGCGCGGAAGGGAGGTGGCGGATCGATCGGGCGTCCTGACGTCCGCCGTGGCTCGCGCGGCCCAAGCGTTGGACACGTCCGCCCCGGCGCTGCACATGTGGAACACCGAGGATGCGGTCCTCGCGTGCCGGGGACTGCGTCGGCCGGTCATCGTGGCCTCCACCGGCCTGGTCCGCCTGCTCGCGCCTAATGAGCTAGCCGCGGCACTGGCCCATGAGATCGCGCACGCCAAGTGGCGCGATCCGGCGCGCGGCTGGGTGGTCGTGGTTCTGCGAGCGGCCTTCTTTTTCAGCCCTGGCCTGCAGGTTGCCGCGCGGGCGTTGGTCCAGACCATGGAGAGTGCCGCTGACGATTCTGCCGCGCGCGCGATCGGCGATGCGCGCACGGTGGCCCAGGCCCTGCTCAAGATGGTCGGGGATCGCGACGACCGGCTCACTGCCTGGCAGCGATGGAAGAAGCGCGCCATAGAACATCGCTGCGCGCTCGTGCTCAGTCCAGGGCGGACGGTCTCCGTTTCGGCCGCGGGAATGGCCGCGATGGCAACGGGCCTGGCCTTGCTGCTCTTTTTCACGGTGGCGTAGCCATGCTGGAAGCGGCCTTGCACAAGTCGTCCCAAGGGGTGCCGCGAAGCCCAGGGCGAGCCTTCGCGGTCAGCATCATGGTCTTCCTCGCGGCCGCGCTCGCTCTGCGGGGTGTGGATGCCATCCCGAGCTGGTTCTCTGGCCTGCCTCGCACGGTTCGCGCCTGCGCGACCCTGGAAGAGGCCGAGGAGCTCACCGGCGTGGAGCTTGGCGCTGTCTGGTCGGCCTTTCGCGGATGGCACCCGGTCGCCATCCGAGCCACCCGCCGTCCGGTCGCCGCCATCGCGGTCACCCTGCGGAATCCAGTAGAAGCCGAGACCGAACTTGCCGTCTACCGCAGCCTCGACGATCGCGTCCCAGAAAGCCTGTGCCCTCCTCTGCCCTCATTCCACGCTATCAACGTGCCGCTTCCGAAGGGCCGTACCGCGACCTTGAAGGCAGAGGCGCTGTCGAGCGGTGGCGTCCTGCAGGAGCTGGAATGGACGGCCGGGCGTGAGCACTCCGTGGTCCGCTTCACCGGCCGCACGGTCGAGCTGCTTCGTTTGGGCAGGTTGCTCGCGGAGAAAGACCCATGAGCCCTTTGCGCGCCCGTCGCTACAGCATTCGCCGACGGGTGGGCCTGCTGGTGGGATTCGGTGTGGTGGCGCCCATCGCGGTGGCGCTGTGGTCGCTCTGGTCGGCATCAGACCGGGTTGCCGATCACTTACTGGAGGAGCACCAGCGGCTGGCGCAGGGTCTGGCGCTGCATTTCGATCAGGAGCTACGCCAGAGCTTGGCCGAGCTCTCCGGCATCGGGGCAAACCCGGAGGATCCTCGAAACGGCACGGTTCGGCGCACCCTGCGCGCGGCGCTCTTTCGCTCGCCGATCTTGGAAGCCATCGTGGATGTCGGCGCAGACAGGCAGGTGCTCTGGCAGGAGGATCGGCAAGCCCCGGTGGCGCCCGGTCTCCTACTGACATCCGGCGATCTCGACGCTGCTATGACGTCGGGTCGGCAGAGCGTGGTCCACCTGGTTGGAGTCGACCGCAGTGATGTGGTTCTTCTCTTGCCTGTGCGCGACTGGAACGGGCAGGTGACCCACGTGCTTTGTGCATTCGTCAATCCGACCGCGCCGACCTGGACAGCGATGCTCGACCGCGGGCGCCTGGCGGGCGGCGTGGCCAGCTTGGTCGATGCACAAGACCGGCCAGTCACAAGCCGTGGCGGACCCGGCACCGCCGACGATGTGGTAGCCGCCGCTCGCCTGTCGGTGGTGCCGTGGCAGATCGTCGTGCGCGTGCCGCGCGAGGCGGCCCTGGGTCCGCTCCACATCCAGCGCCAGCGTCTGCTTGTGCTCATGCCGCTGCTGCTTGGGGTGGCGCTGTTCTTTTCCTGGGGCGCCACCCGCAGCGTGACCTTGCCACTTAAGGCCTTGAATCTCGCGGCTGGGCGCATTGCCGAGGGCAATCTGCACGAGGCAGTTCCACCGCAGGGCGAAGACGAGGTCGGCCAGCTTGCCAGGTCGCTGGAGGCCATGCGGGTCGCCCTCAAGCATTCGCTCGACGATTTGACTGCCAGCCACGAAGCGCTCGAGCAGCGCGTACGCGAGCGGACCCAGGAGTTGCGACTGGTCCTTACCAAATTCGTGTCGGCCCAAGAGGACGAGCGCAAGCGTATTGCGCGTGAGCTGCACGACGAGACCTGCCAGACCATCGCCGCGTTGGCGATGAAGCTCGACGCGGCCCTCGCCGCTCCCAATGCGCAAGATGTGCGCGAGCGCCTGGTGGACGCGCGCGCTTTTGCCGCGCGAACCCTGGCCGAGGTGCACGCCCTCATCTACGAGCTCCGCCCGTCCGTGCTCGACGACCTGGGCCTGTTTCCCGCCATCCGCTGGCTGGCCGAGCACCACCTCGCCCCGGCAGGCATCGCCTATCGCTGCGAGGTGATGGCCGAGGGACGCAGCCTGTCCGCAGAGCGAGAGACCACGCTGTTCCGGGCGGTGCAAGAGGCGATCCGCAACGTGGCCCGCCATTCCGGAGCCACCCAGGTACTGATCCAGGTGGAAGCGAAGGACCGCGAGCTTGTGGTCGAAATCGAGGACGACGGCCATGGCTTCGAGCTTGCCGGCGTAAGCCAGCCGGGACCCTCGGGGCGCGGACTTGGCCTGCTCGGGATGCGCGAGCGCCTGGCGCTGGTCGGCGGCTCGGTGGAGATCGCGTCGTCGAGCGAGGAAGGCACGCAGGTCGTCTTGCGTGTACCCTTCGAGGAGGAGAGTCGCCTTGGCTAAGATCCGCATCCTCATCGCCGATGACCACGCCCTGGTACGGGAAGGAATCCGCGCCTTGCTCTCTTTGTGCGACGATTTGGAAGTGGTGGGCGAGGCCGGCGACGGCAAAGAGGCCGTGGAGGCCACGCGCAAGCTCGATCCGGACGTGGTGCTGATGGACATCAACATGCCGGGGCTGGGTGGGCTGGAGGCTACGCTCGCTATTCGCAGCGAAAACCAACGGGCCAAGATCCTCGTGCTAACCCAATACGACGACCGCGAGTACGTCACTCGGTTTCTCAAGAGCGGCGCCTCGGGCTACGTGCTCAAGAAGGCGGCAGGATCGGAGCTGGCCTCGGCCGTACGGGCCGTGCATCGGGGTGGGCTGGTGCTCGACCCTGCCCTGGCGCGCGAGGTGATTTCGCCGACTGCGCCGCCCGCCGGGACGAGCCAGGACGACCTCTACGGCAGCCTCACCGACCGGGAAAAGCAAGTGCTCAAGCTCGTGGCCGAGGGCAACTCCAACAAAGAAGTCGCTCAAGTCCTCGGCATCAGCGTGAAGACCGCCATGTCCCACCGAGAACGGGTGATGCAGAAGCTGGACATCCACAATCGCACCGATCTGATCAAGTTCGCGCTCAGAAGAGGCGTGATCAAGCTGTAACATCGCCACCGCCAGATTTCGACAACCCTTGGCTAACGCTTCTTGTTCGCGGCTTCTACGATCTCGCGCAGGCGGCGGTCGAAGGCGAAAGAGGTGGGACGCTCCACCCAAGCCCAATTCCAGGCCGGGTGTTTCGGGTTGAGCATCAGGTTGAATTCGCCGCGGGTGACAGCGCTGGGAACTCTCATCGCGGGGGACCGGCGTTCGTCGCACCAACGGTTGCCAATCTTCTGGGCGGCCGACGAAAGATCCGGGCCGTCCCATCCCTTGGGCAGATCCTGGCATTCCACGATTCGGGAGTCCGGCACATCGACGAGATAGAGGAGATGCGGGGCCAGTGCGTCGAAGCGCTTGTAGTGAACCAGGCGCTCGAGAACCGCCAGGGACTGGCTCTCGGCCGCATAGTC
>CAZBIU010000151.1:0-15421 GCA_964491625.1 uncultured Myxococcales bacterium | reverse complement strand
CGGCCCGCGACGAGCTCAAGACGCTCATCATCGAGAAGAACAAGAACGTGCTCGGGTCGGCCGGGCACGGCAAAGAGATCTTCGGATAAGAGAGAGCGCCGAGCACGGACCGAGAGCGCAGAGGGCACGGACGGGAAACCGCCGTGCCCTTTCGCATTTGTGCTGCAGCGTGCGCGCCGCCGTTCAGCACGTTCGCATCGTCCCATCGTTTGGCGGCTCGACCGACAGGTCCCGCTCTCCGCGTGAACGGCGAGAGGCAATCGGTGCTACGATTGCGGGATGCGCGCGAAGATGAGTGTGGGTCTCGTCGCTCTGTTCCTCCTCGGTTGTGCAGGATCGAATGCCTCTCCCGGTGACACCGATGCGGCGCCCGCTATGGGCGGCGATGTGGGCAGCGGGGGCAGCCTCGGGGCCAGCGGCGGACGTGTGACGGGAAGCGGTGGCCGTGTGACGGGAAGCGGTGGCGCCGCCGCTTCCACGGGTGGGCGTGCGGCCGGTGGCAGCACCGGACACGGCGGAGCCATCGACGCCGGCACGGTGAGCGCCGGCAATCCCAACGGTTCGTGCAGCGCCGGGATCCCCGCGCGCGGGCAGCCGGTGGACACCTCAACGCCCACCGCCAAGGTTGGAAATGGCTCCCCCGACAACTGCGACTTCGCCCATCTGCAGGCCGCGGCAACCAACGGCGGCATCATAACCTTCGACTGCGGCGCGGTTCCGCATACCATTGCGGTCACGGCGACGCTCAACCTGCCCATCACCAAAAGCACCGTCATCGACGGCGGCAACAAAATCACGCTCGACGGTGGAGGGGCCGTGCAGATCATGCGCTTCAACGGCACCGACTGGATGAAGAACACCAACACGGTCACCTTGCAACACATCACGCTGGTCAACGGGAAAACCACGCCTACCCAAGCCATCCCCACCGCTCCGGCTCCCTGCTCGCAGGGATACGACGATGGCGAGGGCGGCGCAGTCTACGTGCGCGACGGAAATCTGGTGGTCATCGACGCCATCTTCATGAACAACCAAGGCGCGCCCCTGGGTCCCGACACCGGCGGCGGCGCGATCTACATCAACGGCAGCAAGGACGGCGTTCTCATCGTCGGCAGCACCTTCATCGGCAACCAGGCTAGCAACGCAGGTGCGGTCGGCTGCCTATTCGCAGAGCTGGACGTCTACAACAGCTTATTCCAGAACAACCAAGCCGTCGGCCACGACGCCAACAACGACGACGCCAGCAAGTGCTCGGTGATCAACAACGGCCAACACGAAACCGGCTCGGGGGGCAACGGCGGCGCCCTCTACAGCGATGGCAACTCGGTGAACATCACCCTGTGTGGCGACGCCATCCTAAGCAATGCCGCCGGCCAGAATGCCTTCGGCGGCGGCCTGTTCTTCACCAGCAACGACTTCGGCGGCACCTTGACCATCATCGACACAACCATGACCGGCAACACCGGCGGCTCCTGGACGCAGGTCTCCACCGGCAGCGTCACCAGCGCCGGCACCGCCGTCGGCACCAACGCCAAGAGCATCACCATCACCAATTCGACCCTTCAGGGTGTGAAGTAGCTCAATCCCCGAACCGCGGCTCCGATTCGGATGCCTTCGCCTTGGGCGGTGCCGCTGACTACCCCTTGAGGGCTGCAAGGACCTTGTCGTAGTTCGGCTCACGTGCGATCTCGGGCACCAGCTCGGTGTAGATGACATTGTTGTTCTCGTCGAGCACCACCACCGCGCGCGCGCACAAGCCCGCCAGCGGACCCGTGGTCATCAGCACACCGTAGTCGCGCGCGAAGTCCTTCGACCGCATCATCGATAGGGTGACGATCTCCTTCAGCCCCTCGTTCGATCGGAAGCGCTCGGATGCGAACGGCAAGTCCGCCGAAACGATGGCGATGGCACAGTTCGGAATCTCCTTGGCGCGGGCGTTGAACTTGCGCGCCGACGTCGCGCACACGGATGTGTCCAAACTGGGCACGATGTTGAGGACCTTGCGTTTCGCCCCGAAGGTCGACAGTGATACATCCTGCAAGTCCTCCGCGACCAACTTGAAATCGGGAGCCGTGCTCCCGATTACCGGAAGTTTCCCGGAGGTTTCGATTGGGTTTCCCTTCAGTGTCACGGTTGCCATGCGTTTGACCTCTTTGGGGACACACACTACCAGAACGCCATGCCAGTCGAGCATCCAAGTGGGGCCAGCTTGACTTTGACTACGGCGGGTCGTAGATCGCCCACATGCCGAATCGGCCGAACGGCCCGAACGGGGGAACCACCTGGCACCTGGCCCGGGGCTAAGCGCATAAGCGCCGGAGATCGCCTCCCTCCGAGCCCGACAGCTAACCTCGTAGGCAGCGACCAGACGGAGGTCATGGCCGCAGAGGAGCACAACCCATGTCCGAGAAGTCGAGCGCAAGCGCTGCGCCCGCCGACCCCGCGCCCGCGGAGGACGACAGTAGTCAGATCTCGCTCATCGACGCGCCGTCCCTCCTGGAACGCGCCTGGAACGTTCTGCAAGGCCGACCGAAGAACTTCCGCGATCCGAAGATCTTTCACAACATCTCGCTGATTGCGTTTCTCGCGTGGGTCGGGCTTGGGGCCGACGGACTGTCATCGTCCGCATACGGCCCCGATGAATGTTTCCGGGCCCTGCGCGAGCACGGAAACTACACCTTCCTGGCGGTGTTTCTCGCGCTTGCCACCGCGGTCACGGTCATGATCTTGTCCATCTCGTACAGCAAGATCATCGAGCACTTCCCGTCGGGCGGCGGCGGCTACGTCGTCGCCACCAAGTTGCTCGGCCGTCACGCCGGCGTGGTTTCCGGCAGCGCGCTCTTGGTCGACTACGTTCTCACCATCTCGGTGTCGATTGCCTCGGGCGCCGACGCCATTTTCAACATGCTTCCGCTCGGGGTGCATCGATTCAAGCTCGCGGTCGAAATCGCGGCCATCGTCGCGCTCATCCTCCTCAACCTGCGCGGCGTGAAGGAGTCGGTCACGGCCCTCTTGCCTATCTTCCTGCTCTTCATCGTCACCCATGCCATCCTCGTGACCGGAGGAATCGCCACGCACTTCACCCACGTGGCCGCCGTCGCCGGCAACGTCGCCGACGGTCTTCACCAAGGCGTCTCGACCCTTGGGGTTTGGGGTCTGTTCATGATCTTTACCGCGGCGTTCGCGCGCGGTAGCGGCACCTACACCGGCATCGAGGCCGTGTCCAACGGCCTACAGATCATGCGCGAGCCCAGGGTCCATACCGGCAAGAAGACCATGGTCTACATGGCACTCTCCCTCGCCATCACGTCGGCCGGCATTCTGCTTTGCTACCTGCTCTTCGATGTTGCGCCCAGCGAGGGCAAGACCCTGAATGGCGTCCTGGTCGAGGCGTTCGCCGGCAACTGGCAGCTTCTCGGCCTGCCCTTGGGCAAAGTCTTCGTGCTGCTCGTGCTCGCCTCGGAAGGCGCCCTGCTCTTCGTCGCAGCGCAGACCGGTTTCATCGATGGACCCCGAGTCATGTCGAATATGGCCGTGGACTCGTGGCTGCCGCGTCGATTCGCATCGCTGTCCGACCGACTGACGACCGCGAACGGCGTCGTCATTCTCGGCGGCGCCGCCCTAGTGCTTCTGGTCGCCACCCACGGCAATCTGGACACCCTGGTCGTCATGTACGCCATCAACGTGTTCGTGACCTTCTCGCTCTCCCAGCTCGGCATGGCGCGCTTTTGGTGGCAACGGAGCAAAGTGGTCCAGCACTGGAAGCGCCAGTTCTCACTCCATGGCGTCGCGCTGGTCCTGTGCCTCGGCATTCTTGCCTTCACCATCGTGCAGAAGTTCTCGCAAGGGGCATGGGTCACCTTGGTCGTCACCGCCGCCATCATCCTGCTGTGCCTCTGCATCGAGCTTCACTACCAGAACATCGCCCGCCAACTGCGCAGGCTCGACGAAGAGCTCGGCGACCTTGGCGTCATCGAAGGCTTGGGCGGCGAGCCCGATCCTCTCCAGCCCACCGCGGTCCTCATGGTGGGCAGCTACGGCGGCATCGGCATCCACTCGCTTCTGTCCATCCAGCGCAGCTACGCCGGGTATTTCAGGAACGTCATTTTCGTCTCCGTTGCGGTGCTCGATTCGGGCAGCTTCAAGGGGGCGGAAGAAATCGACAAGTTGCAGAAGCTCACCCGGGAGTCTTTGGAGAAGTACGTGAAGCTGGCGCGCGGGCTGGGCTGGAACTCGTCCTCCCGCATGGCGTCCGGCCTGGACCCCGTCAAGGAAGCCACGGCCCTCTGCACCGGGCTTGCCGCCGAATTTCCGCGCTCGACCTTCTTCGCCGGCAAGCTGATCTGGAAGCGGGAAACCTGGTGGCAGCGCATCCTGCACAACGAGACCGCCTACCAAATCGAACGCCGCCTGCACTGGAAAGGCCTGCCCATGGCCGTGCTCCCGATCCGCGTGGGTCTGGGAGCCGAGACGCGTGCGGCACCGGTGAAAACCGCATAGGACTCACGGACGACAGATCGAGTCAACAGGTCACGGGCAGCCGAGGCAGCTGCAATGGTCTTGGGTGCGGTGGCCGTTCACTGAAGGTAGATCCACAGGGAGAAACGGAGGATCGGAGCCGGAGAATCCGTGACGCTGGCATCACTCACCGGGCTCACCGGCTGGCACCCTCACCCGGGCGCCACTCACCCGGCGGAATTGGCTTGGGCGGAATTGCCTTTTCGAACGAGGGTAGGCTCGATAGACCAACTCCAATGGATGTCACTGCCTCCCCCCGATTGAGCCTGGCATAATGCAGACGCAACGTGGGCAAGCAAAGTCGAAAGAAGCGCGAACGCAGGGACCCTAGCACCCTCGACCAGCACCGACGGCAAGGTAAGGTGCTTGTCCCCCCTCTGGCCACGCTGTCATTTCAACTCAGCCGGTGGTCTGACGTCCGGCTGCCCGAGCTACTCTGGGCAGCGCTACTGCTTACCCACGGACCGCGGCTCAAGGTTATCGAGCTGCTGCGGAACGTCGGTCAGTACTTCGGCGAGCATTCATCGGACCTCCGAGGACAACGCCCAACCATTTCCGGGCTGGCGAAGGTGCCAGACGTCCATCGAGAGCGAATTCTGGCCATCCTCACCCAGGCAGAGCCAGCTCGCTTGGTTCTTTCGCCACTTCTCCTGTTCGAAGATCTCCCAGGCAGGGAATACTGGGTCAATGTCTTGCCGCCGCCCGAGCCAGACGCATGGGCAATACTGGCCGAGACTATCAGGAAGACTCTGTTCCACCAGTCCCAGGAGGCGACGGACACCCAGTGGGCAGGTGTATTCGCCAGCCTTTCGTCGGGCGAGCTTCAGATGATGGAAAACGTCGCCGACCACGCCAAAGAGATTGCCTTCTATCCGCACCTGGGAGACCGGAGGAAAGTTCAGCCTGGCATTCGATCCACGGCGGGAGCATTGGATGGAAGGGGTACACTGGACCGGCGATGGGGCGATGCTTTCTGGAAAGCCTGTTTGGACAACACGCCGTGCTCTCCTCTTGATGAGGATGCGAGCCCCACGCCACCAGCAACGGGAACGACGGCGGAGCGCCTGCGGGTTGTATCGGCGGCCGTTCGCACCCATGCCCTTCAGTCAACAGTGACGACTGCCCCAGACCCCAAGCATGACACGACCTTCGACATAGCCATGTATGTCCTGGCGCTCGTCGAGGAGCTGCTCAAGATTGGCAACGCCTCGACGCTCATGGCGAAATCGGCCCTTCGCACGGCACTCGAGGCGAACATCACACTCGCGTATCTCGCAGGCAAGGACGACCTTGAACTGTGGCGCTCATACCGTGTCTTCGGCTCCGGCCAGGCGAAGCTGGTCAGTCTCAAGATTCGAGACGCCGTTGGACCAACGCCGATGTCCATCGATTCAACCCTCGTGGAGCAGCTGGCGAACGAGGATATGTGGGAGGAGTACCTCCCCATCGAGCTCGAGCACTGGGACAAGTCGAACCTCCGCGAGATCGCTAACCAGGCAAATGCCAAGCCGAACAGGCGACCGCGCCTCCTCAATCCGTGCAAAGACGATCTGGTCAGGCCGCGGTTCGGCTGGCGTTCGGCATTCGTCCTCTTTGGCCAATCTTCCTGACGGAGATGTTCTCGTCATCGGGGGATGTTCGACAGACTCGTGTGGTAGCAGCGTCCTCACCAGTGCAGAGATCTGCACGCCGTAAAGTACCAATCGCAGACGAGAGATTCTTGTACGACTCCATGTCGTGCGGACCTCTGGCACCGGCGCAGGAACGCTGGCATCGCTCACCGGGCCGACGGATGATGCCCGCAGCGTGGGCGGCATCGAGTCCGCGGCAAGCCTGAATCACGAGGTTGACCGCGCGAACCAAGGGCAGGGAACCTTCGCGCGCCAGGAAGCACGGTCACGATGAACGGAATACGACGCGTATCCGAAATCGATCACGAAGGCGATGTTCTCACTCTCCAGCGCACCCGCAGCCCGGGCCTCGCGATGATCCGGGGCGTAAGAGCTGCGATCGGTCGCGATCAGATTGGAGGCCGTCGCAGAAGCTGCGCCCGCGCATGCATCGGTTCGCGCTCGTGGCGTGGTTCGCGCAGTCCTGGCGAGGCACGGGATAGGAGCCATCCTGGTCGGCAGGCGGTTGTCTTCGACGAGATTTCGAAAGATCATTCGGCGTCAGTCGGAGGCTCCGGCGTCCGCGCCCTCGCAGGCGGGGAGTGGGATCGGGGAAGCGCAGGAGGGGTTGGTGAACGAGAAGGTGGCGGCGCCCGCGAGGCAGAGCTGGCCCAGGACCGGGCCGTCGCTGCCGATCGCCACGAGGGCACCGCTGGCGTCGTAGGCGTAGAGGTACGAGAAGTCAACGTTGGTGACCGCGATGACCGTGTAAGCGCCGCAAGACCGCTCGTCCGGAAGGGGCGCCGCCGCGCAGAAAGCCGGGTCCTTCTCGGCGGCGGAGAGGGTCGAGACACAGTGCACGCCGAACTGCCCAGGGGGTGGATCGCCCTGCGCGCATAGCGCGGAGACCGTCTGCCCGCAGAGGGCGCCGGCGTCGCCGCCCACCGACGAGCCGCCCGAGCAGCCAGCGGCGGCGCCCAGACACCCGAGCACAGCCACGAGCGCGATCGCGCCTCTCATGAGCCTCGCACCTCGCAACGAGCAGCCGTGACTCGGCTTAGGGAAGAAGGATTGTGCCTCGGAATCGACGTCGTGGTTGGCGCCCAGGTTGCAATCGATGACAAGCCCGCCGGCTCTCACCGCTTCGAGGGTCTTGATTGTGTCGACGTGCCGAGACAGCGAGCACACACTCATCACAAGAGGATTGGCGAGAGGAATTCCCATCTCGGTTGTCTTCAGGTCAGCCATGTTTCACCTTTCTTATGTTGGTTGCCTCTAACTGCCCGTGGGATGCTGTAGACCTCACCCGCGCAGCTAGAAGAGCCACCCATGCGTGTTTGAGTAGTGAGTTCAGTCACGGTGGCAGTCGCGGGCCTCGCCCCGTCGAAGACGACGAGAGCACACGGATCTGTACGGCCGCCGAAGCTGCGCGGCTATTGGATCGGTTGGTGGGCGGTTCCTGGGGTTGGTTCCAGAGGTTTGTTGGCTATTTGGGGGCTTTGGCCTGAAGTGGCTGCCAAGGTGAACAGGTGACCGCGTTGAAGACGCGCGCAGGTTGGGGGCGAGACGGATGCTTCGTCGTGGAAGCGGTCAGTCTCCCACAGATTTCGGGCGCGACCTCGACGACGAAGATGCGGCTGGCTGCAGACGGCAGACCTCACCCTTGACCGCACTGCCGGCGGCACCGTGAGCCTCGGCCTGGGTCGTCACGGTGGGGCCGACGCGCTCAAGGGCAGCGCCGGAGGGAAGGCCCCCTCAAATGCGATTCGGTGAAGGAAGATGGCGGTCACGACGGCGTAACCGCCGGGGCCGCCCGAGACCGCGAACCCGAATCTAGAATGGAATGGCCGTAACCGTGTAGCCGCTCAGATCGAAATTGCCGGTGCTTGTGGCTGAGGACGTGAACAAGGTGGCGCAGACCGGGCTGTTCGATACCAACCGGGGCCCAGCTATCGAATCGCTGTAGCTGCAAAGGACATCATCGTCCGTGGTTCCATAGAGGGTGTAGCTGTAGCTCGCGTCGGAGCAACTGCCCTGCACTTGCCATAGAACCATGGAGCAATTGAGGATGAGGAGACTGTTCTTCTTGTCTCCGCACATGGCGTGGCTGGCATTGGCGATGAATGAAGCCGTGTCGATTGCGCCCGAGCAGGCGTCCAATGGACCGGCCGCGTCCACCCCCGGCGCGACATCCCGACCGGCGTCCTGGGTGCTGACCACGTCGGTCGTGCAGAGCTGATTGATACACTGCACGGAAACGAGATCAATTGGCTGCGGCGATGAGCTGTCCGTCGGGGTCGTTCGACCCGTATCCGTCGTGTAGCCGAGAAACTTCGCGCACCCGAGCCCGTTGCAAGCCCCGGCCGGAAGCACAAGGCAACTCGCGTAGGCGCTCGACTCTGCCTTGGCCTCTCCCAGCGCTTGGTCCGCGCCACAACATCGTGCCGCAATCGCGATGGTGCAATCCGAGTCCCGCGTGCATGCGCGTGCGGCGATGGGCAGTCCCGCTGCCGAGATCGTGCTGCCGCCGTCGCCACACGCAGTCGGAAGACTCGCGTCCGAGGCGACGCCGCCAGTCCCAGGGCTTCCGCCGCTTCCAACAATGCCACCCGTTCCTGGATTGCCGCCGCTTCCCACAGTGCCACTCGTTCCCGAATTGCCACCGCTTCCTACCTTGCCACCCGTTCCCGGATTGCCACCGCTTCCTACAAAGCCACCTGTCCCGGAGTCGCCACCTCCCCCGGCATCACTGAGGTCCGACTTCGTGTTGCACGAGAGCGAGAGCGTCAGCAGAGTCACCATGCCGGTCGCTAGCAAGGCGGAGGATCGATTGCGAGTCGCGTTCATCATGGTCTGCCTAACGAGCAAAGCTCGTGCCGTCAAGATCGGACGCGAACGCCGTGAGAAACATTCCACAAAGCACGTCAAAACCCTCAAAAAACTGACTTCCTGCCGCAAGTCACGTCGCTCCCAGTCCACAACGAGGTGTGACCAGGGGCCGGTGGATGCTTTGGAGTTTTGCAGGCCTCGGCTACAATGGCCCCTCGTGCAACACAACGATCCTCCCCCGCTCAACACCTCCGCGGACAAGCTCGGCATGTCCGTGATGTCCGGCGCCCAGACCGCCGGGCCGGCGTCATGAGCACGCGGGGACTCCGCCTCTTCGGCACCAAACTACGCAGACGACCCTTGGCCGGTTTGGCAGGATTGGTCTCCGACTACTTGACCTACGTCGGGATGGTGGCGTTTTGGCTATTTCTCGTCATCAGCCGTCGGCCGCTGGTCTGGCTGGAACGGCGTTTGCGCCGCCCCATTCGTGAGGCGATCATCGCCAAGGTGGCGCGCCTCGCACGCGGCTGACCATGGATCCGATTTCGTTTCTCGCCTGGCGCTTTTGGTACTTCTTCCGTAACCCGGTCAGGCATCCGCCGGCCGGCACGAACGTGGTGTCGCCAGCCGACGGTCGCGTGCTTTATGTGCGGGAGATCCAGACCGGCAGCGTCCCGAATCCGATGAAAGGAGGGGTTGCGGTTCCCCTCGACGATTGGCTGGGAACCGCGTCGCCCGAGGCGGGCGGAACCCTCATCGGCATTTACATGACCCCGGTCTCGGTCCATTACAATCGCGCCCCCATCGCGGGACGAATCGCGGCCGTCACTCCCCGGCCTGCCCAAGGCGAAAATCTGTCGATGGTGCGCGCCTTCATGCGGGTCGTGTGGAACATGCAACCCTTTGAAAAGGACAGCGGCCACATCCTGCAGAACGCACGCAATACGGTCGTCATCGCTGGCGACTTCCCTGTGGTCATGATTCAGATGGCCGACCGGTTTGTCCGCGAGATCGATTGCTTCGTGACCGTCGGCCAAGAGGTACGCAAGGGCGACAAGATCGGCATGATTCGCATGGGTTCGCAGTGCGATCTCTTCATTCCCCGCAGCGCCGCAGTCGAAGTCACGTGCGCGCCGGGCGATCGGGTCGTGGCCGGCGAAACAATCCTGGCGACATACGGCCAGACCAACGCAAACGGTCATTAGACCTGCCTCGGCACGTCGCTCGCGCCGGGCAACAGCAAGAAAAAGCCGGTGCGTGCGAACCACGACGGCGCTAGAAGGGCCTCCATACAGATTCAACCGGGAGGCGCCCCATGAACATGCATCGGATGCTCTGTTCGCTTGCAATGGCTTTCTTGCTTCTGTGGAGCTCCAGAACTGTCGCCGATGAATCGACTGAGCCAACGGGAACGCCGTCCGCTTCTGCCGCGGGTCCAGCCCAACCATCCGCGGCCCGTGCCTCGACCTATCAGGCAGCATCGGCGGCCGATCGCATCGGTGAGCCCAGGCGGGCAAACGGCCTGACCATGGTGCCCGCGCAGGCCCCGACCGCCGCTAAGCCCAGCGAAGCGCCGCAGCCCAAGGTCGAATCCCAGCCATCGAGCCCTGCCGGGCCGGCTGGCGCCGACCCTGCAGAGGCGCAGGCCAACTCCCTCATCCCCGTCATCGATCCGGCCCTGCTCAAGCTGAAGGCGCAAATCAAGTCGGTGCGCCTGTCGCTCGCGGAAACCACGGGTCGGCTTATCGTGACCGACAAGAACCTGTCGTCGAGCACCGTGGATGTGGAGCGCCTGCGCTCGGAGAACACCTCGCTACGCGAGGGCCTAGCCAAGGCCGAAACTGTGGCCAAGAAGGCGGAGGAAGAAGTGGCGGTGCGGAGACAAGAGATGCGCATCCTCGAAGGGCGCGGCGGCGCCGGCGGCTCTGGCGCCACGGGGCTCGGCTTGATTCTCGCGCTCGCCGTGTCCTTGCTGTTGGCGATCGCCGTGTTCGGTCAGGGCAAGCGGCTGCGCACGATGCTCGCTGCGTTGTCCAAGCCCAAGGCCGACGAGAGCCGCCAGGAGCAGCTCCGCGCCCAACTCCGAGATGAACAGCAGAAGGCGCAGCGCCTCGAAGAGGAATGCAAGCGCCTGCGCGAGGCGAGCAACCGCACCACCGCCACCATGACCAGCAGTGGCGGCAAGGGTGCCAAGCCCGAGCAACTCCGCCGCGAGCTACGTGACCTCCGTGCTGCCGCCGAGGACCAGAAGCGCGCCGCCGAAGCACGCGTCCAGGCTCTCGAGGCCGAGGTGCAAAAGCTTTCCGACGAAAACAGGCAGCTCGATGGGGCGCTCAACCGGGCAACCGACAAGCTGGTTTTCCTCGGCCACGACGAGGTCGAAGAGACGACGTCACCCTCGGTCGACTGACGGCACCTACGCGCCCAGGGCACGCGCGATGAAGTAGCCGATCGCTCCGATGGCGGCGGACGCCGGGATGGTGAAGATCCACGCCCACACGATACGGCCAGCGATACCCCAGCGGACCTTGCCGCGGTTGGAAAGCGACCCCACCCCGACGATGGCGCCCGTGATGGTGTGGGTGGTCGAGACCGGAATTCCGAGCATGGTCGCACAGAAAATCGCCACCGATCCGCCGGTCTCTGCGCAGAAGCCGCCGAAGGGGCGCAGCTTGGTAAGCCGCATGCCCATGGTCTTCACGATGCGCCAGCCGCCCGACATGGTACCGATGCCCATAGCCAGATAACATCCGACGACGATCCATTTCGGGATCTCGTGCCCAGCCGGAAAATGCTTACCCAGGTAACCTTGTGAATACAGGAGCACCACGATGATGCCCATGGTCTTTTGGGCGTCGTTGCCACCGTGATTCAAGCTGAACGCCGCAGCCGACAGTAGCTGCAGACGCCTGAACCATCGGTCGACTCTGCCGGGATTGACCCTGCGCAGAAGCCACGAGCATCCAACCGTCATGACGGCTGAACCAAGGTAGCCAATCACGGGTGAAACCACGATGAAGAGCGCGGTGGTGCTGATCTTCGACCAGCCCAAGATGCCTAGCCCTGCCTTGGAGACCCCAGCACCGATCAGACCGCCCACCAGCGCGTGCGACGAGCTTGAAGGCAACCCCCACCACCAGGTGAGCAGGTTCCACGCGATGGCTCCGCCCAGCGCGCCGATGACCACGGCCATGTCGACGATGCTCGGATCGATGATGTCCTTGCCGATGGTGCCCGCCACGTGCAACTCGAACACCGCGAACGCGATGAAGTTGAAAAACGACGCCCACAGCACCGCTTGGAATGGGGTGAGCACACGGGTGGAAACCACCGTCGCTATCGAATTGGCGGCGTCGTGGAATCCATTGATGTAGTCGAAGATGAAAGCGGCCCCGATGACCGCGCAGACCAGAACGAGCTTGTGATCCACGGTCTGCCTACGAGTTTTCGAGGACAACGCCCTCGATGATGTTGGCGACGTCCTCGCAACGATCGGTTGCGGTTTCCAGCAGCTCGAAGATCTCCTTCCACTTGATGACCTGGATGGGATCCTTCTCTTCCCTGAACAGCTTGGCGATGGCCCCGCGCAACTGCACGTCGGCCTCGTTTTCCAGGCGGTTGATCTCCACGCACTTTTCTAAGATCAGCTCGGGATGCTTCAGGTTGCGCATGCCGGCAACGGCCTCACTGATCCGTTCCGATCCGGACTGCAGTACCCGCGCGAGATCCCACAGCTCCTTGTTGTTGCTGTTCACGCCGTAGAGAGCTACCCGCTGGGAGGCTGCCTCGACGAAGTCCATCACGTCGTCCATCTTGGAAATCAGCCGGAAGATGTCGTTGCGATCGATGGGCGTGATGAATACCTTGTGCAAACGCTCGACTACGTGATGCGTGATGGTGTCGCACTCGCTTTCGATGGCCTTGATCCTCGGGCAGGCGTCGGCCGCGGCGACTTTGCCTTGCGCCATCTCCACGAATGCCCGGCAGCCTTCTACGGTCTTTTGTGCGTGTCTTTCGAACTCGTCAAAGAAAGATTCATCCCTGGGCAGAAGTCGCATCGTGCCCGGCTGTATCGCCGAAGTGTTCCGACCTGTCAATGCCCGGCGGATAAATCACGACATCGACAAGCCATGCTTCGCCACCCGCACGTGGCATAGTGCACGCGTGACCGAAAAAAATGCATCTCGAGATCAGCCCGACAACATCGCGCACCTGTCCCACTACCGGGCCCGTCTCGCACGCGGGCAGCGAGCCCGACGGGCCGACGAGATCTTCGCCACGCCCGATCCTCCGGCGGCGATCCGTGCTTTGCCGGAGGACGAGCTCTTCTATCTCGTTCACGAAATGGGTTTTCCCGAGGCGATGGAGATCCTGGTGCACGCCAGCGCCCCGCAAGTCCAAGCCGTTCTCGATCTTTCCATCTGGGACAAGGACCGCGTGGACCTCGAAAAATCAGATGCCTGGCTGGCGACGCTGGTGGAGGTCCCGCCCGCGACGCTTGGGCGATGGGCCGAGGGTATCGACGTGGAGCTGTTGGCACTGCTGATACGCAGGCGAGCACACATCTACGATCTGTCGCTGGAGGAAGCCCCCGACGAGCCAGAGGGCGTGCTCTGGGACAGCCCCGATCGCCTGTTCACTATCGACCTTCCGGGCGATCCCGACCACGCCCGCGTGACCCAGCGGCTGCTGGATAGCCTTTACCGCTATTCCCCGACCATGATGAGGAAGCTCCTGGTCGGCGTGCGCGCTGAATCCGATGCCGAGCTGGAGGAGGAAGCCTTGCGTTGGAGGTCGGGTCGTTTGACCGACTTGGGCTTCGTGGATTACCTGGAGGCCCTGGAGGTTTACCGGGAGCTGGACCCAGCTTCGGTTCACGTCGGCGAGGCGTCTGCGCCCCGCGTGCGTCCCGTAGGCGCGGACGATGGCGATCACCTGCGTCTGCCGGCGCTGATGGCCGAGCGACTATCCGGCCGAACCCCCTTTGCGCGCGCGGTGGCGACCCTGCCAACCAGGGAGGATGCCACCGAACTGCACTTCGCCCTGGTCGCGCTCTGCAACCGCGCCCTATCCGCCAATCAGGCGATGCCGAGCGACGACGAGGCGATCCGCGACGTGCTGGGCCGGGTGTCGGCAACGCTGGACCTCGCCATCGAGTTCCTGGCGCGCGGCGACGCCGAGCGCGAGGGCGCGGCTATAAAATCGGTCCCGCTGGTGACGCTTCATCGCCTAGGAATGAGCGTCATCGGCAAGCTGCGCCGGCTGGCCCTGGCGCTACGCAAAGGCAATCCCTTCGCCCGGCTCCTGCCGGCGCTCGATATCTTCGAAAGCAATGACAGCCAGGTTCTCCGTAGCCTCACCAGGCCCCACTCGCTCTTCCCAAGGCTGCTCGAAGACCCGCCGGCCGCTGGCGAGCGGCCGTTCGCCTCGCTGGCCGACATTGCGGTCGCGACCCACGCGGTCGAGCGGGCGGCTGCTGCGGTCGAGCTCTTGAGCAGACTGGGCGTCCAGCCAGCGCAGCTCTCCCCCGAGTCGCTCGCCACCATGGCACAGGAAGTCGAGACGCCGACGGCCAAAGCGTCGCTAGATCCCGCTGCCATCGACACGGATGTCGTAGCCCGCACCGTGCTCGTCCAAAGCCTTCTCAGACTGCCGACAACCCCGTTGGCACCGCTTTCCGGCGCGGCCATCAACAACTTCAAGCTAAACTTTAATAATGGTCATCAAGTGACTGAAATCGCATTACATCAAGCGTTCGATATTCTCCGAATCGTCTCGCAGAACGGTCGACTGGAGGGACCTGCCCTAGAAGTGGCCTCGCGCTGGGTCCGCACTCTTAGCCCGCTTGGCCCGGTTCTGGGAGCCTACCGTCCTGAGTAGCCGCCAGCATCGCTTTCGCAGCACCTTGACTTTTGCCCGGCTTCCGCTGTACGTCAGAGCCCCTGCGAAACGTAACTCTGTGGGAATAAGCCGACGCGACCAGTTGTTACTGCGCCGGCACATCGAGCGAGGTACCCATGTCAGAAACGATGATCAATGTCGACAACCTGACCAAGGAATACGGTCAATTCAGGGCCGTGGATCAGGTGTCATTCAAAGTCCACAAGGGAGAGGTCCTCGGTTTTCTGGGGCCCAATGGTGCGGGCAAGTCCACCACCATGAAGATCCTCACCTGCTTCCTGGCGCCCACGGCGGGTAGCGCCCAGGTGGCCGGGTTCGACGTTTTCGACCAGTCGCTGGAGGTCCGCCAGCGCGTCGGGTACCTGCCCGAAGATACACCGCTCTACAGGGACATGACGGTGCTTGAGCACCTGGAGTTCGCCGCCAACATGCACGGCATGACCGGCGACCGGGTCGGGTCCCGCATCAAAGAGATCGGCGGACGCTGCGGCCTTGGCGACGTGGCGGGCAAGCTGGTGTGCGAGCTCTCCAAAGGCTACCGGCAGCGGGAGGGCATCTCGCAG
>CAZBIU010000150.1:0-15484 GCA_964491625.1 uncultured Myxococcales bacterium | reverse complement strand
GGCCTTCCAAACCGCGATTCGCACCCAGCGCACGAACCTTTCCAATTTGATCGCCCGCTACGACGACCAGGGCTGGGAACAGGGCATGTTAGAGAAGATCCTGATGCCGCCTCTGAGGGGCGCGGAGGTCGCCGTGGTCGGGGCTACCGCGGACTCGGCGAACCGCAAGTGGTGCGAAACCGTGTTCGTCGCGTTCGACCAGCTTCTAGCAGGGAAGTATCCGTTCGCGACCGCGCGCATGTCGGGCGAGGCCAAGCTCGCCGACATCGAGAAGTTCTTCCAGCCCGCCACGGGAACCCTGTGGCAGTACTTCAATGATTCGCTCTCTGGCGACATCGAGCGGGTGGGTAACCTGTTCCGCATGAAAGATGGGGCGGCGATTCACTACCGCGAGGACTTCCCTAAGTTCCTCACCCGCGCGGCCGAGCTGACCAGCAGCGTTTTCGCGAAGGAGCCGAGCAAGATCGGCATGCCGGTGGGCGTCCACATTCGGCCGTCGCCGCAATACTCGAAGATCATCCTGGATCTTGGGGTCAAGAAGATCATCGGGCTCAATGCTCTCGATCGGTGGGACGAATTCGTGTGGCCGGTCAGACGCGCCAGCTTGCGCCTGTTCGTCAAGAACGACGAGGTCGAGGCCATCGGGCCGCGCGACGAAGGAGAATGGGCGTTGTTCTATCTGCTTGGGCTCGGCACCAACGCCAGCAAGAGCGGCGACGGGGTGTCGCTGACCTACTCGTCGGTGACGAATCTGCAGAACAAGGTCCAGGTGGATTTTAAGCCTGACAACATTCGCGAGATATTCCAGAAGTTCAGCCTGCCCAAAGGAATCACCGCGGGCGGCGGGTCGTGTAGGAAGTAGCCGCCATGCCCATGAGCTCTTCACCACAACCTCACCAGCCGGCGGTCGGGCTGTACGGAAAGATTCTCGCCGAGCGGGACTACGTTCGCATCAACGCAGGCGACTTCCAGCACGCCGGGATGGACCAGTGGTTCCAAGAGGGCGTCGAATGCTTGCACGCCGAGCACACGCGGCTGCCTGATGAAGCGACCAACTTCGTGGTGGTTTCTCCCGGTGACCAGATCTTCGTGGGCACGTTCCGGCCCGGCGAGGACGCGGTCGGCCGGAGCTTTCCGCTGGTGATTTCGATGCGTCTCGAGGCACGCAATTTCGTCGAGGCCTTGCCGCTCTTGCCCACCATCTTCGGGCCATTTTTCGAAGCCGCCGCCACGGTCGCCGAGGCAGCGCGGGGGCTCAACGCGCACGATTTGGCGTCGCAGGTGGAATGGCTCAAGGGGACCTTGGGGCAAAGCGCCGATTCGCTGCCTCTCGACGAGCTTTTGGCTGGGTCGAGCTTCTTCGAGTTGCGGGTGGCCGTGGGCGGATTGAAAGAGGGTGCCGCGTATGCCTTGCACACGCTTCGGTCGGCTTGCGAGCAGGCGGTGGGCAAGCGGGTGGAGTCCGCGAAGCAGACCGTGACTCTCGATTGTCCTGCCCCGACGGAAGGCATGCGCGCCTTCTGGCTTGAGCTCATTCGGCGCAGATTGGACGGCGCGACAATGACGCCTTCGCTCATGTGGACCGCAAATCGTGTCCTCGTGGCGCTCGGTCCGGCCCCGCCTCAAATGCTGGCCTATCTGGCCAATCCGGCGCACAAGGGATCGCGCTTCTGGCCGCTGCGGACAAGCAACCTGGCCGCCAACGAGAAAGCGGAACAGGCGCTGACCTCCGCGCAAACGCAGTTGCTGGCAGCAGGAGAAGTGTCGCTGGCGGCGGTGGCGGCAGCGTTCGGCGGGTAGTGAGAACTGGCGCGGCAGCCCCTCGCTCATCGATGTTCCGGAATCGTGAACGTTGATTTGGAAAGGGTTGTCGTCGGTTGGCCGCAGCGTGGCGTCGACCTTCTCGGGTGCCGCAGAACCTTACCGTTGATCCGTCGGCGGCAACTCGATGAGCGGAATCTCGTCGCGGCGCTTGGGGCGCAAGTCGTTGCCGATGAGGGGCGGCAGTTTCAATTCCGGAACCAGGTTGCTGGGCGGCTTGGTCCAGTCGAGCACGGGCACCAGCGAGAGCCGCCGCGGCTCCATGCTGCCGTCGGTGAGGGTGTCGTGCGGCCATGGGATGTCCACGTGGGTGGCGTGCGCGGCCAAGGTCAGCAAGAAGGTGATGGGGTTGTACGAGTAGATGATCTGGTTCTGCGGCAACCCCGCGCGTTCGGCCAGGGCGTCGTTCCAGAAGAGGTACGGCGCGATGGCGACGGCATACATGCGGCGCCGCTCGGCCTCGGTAACGCCCGACAGCTCGCGCAGACCGAGGAATTCGGCCAGGGTCGTTCGGTCGCCCCACTCGTGACGGTGGCGAATCACCACCCGACGCAAGGCCTGGCGCTTGCTGAGGTCGTTGCCGTGAAACAGCCCCACCAGCTCGGATTCGTCCACCTGGCCGTCGCCATTGCGGTCGACAAGGTGCACCAGCTGCTCGCGACGGGCGATGGGTCCGTCCGCGCTGGCGTTTAGGTAGCGGAAGCCGCGGTCCAGGTCGCCCGGCAGCTTGTCGACGGTGAAGATCTCGAAATGCAGCTCATTTCCCTGTTCCGGGCCGCGATTGACCCGGCCGATGTGGCCCAGCAGGTCGCCGGTCTCCACCCGCTCATCGAGCAGAGTCACCGCGCCTGATTCGATGGATTTGCGGTCGGCTTCACGCCCGGGCTGCATGAGCGCCTGCATCCAAGGAACGGAATTCTCGGTCCCGAAGCCGGGCAGGGCCATGTGCATGAGCAGCGAGAAGAAGATGATGTTCTGGCCTTCCACTTCCACCTCGTGCCGAATCAGGACGAACGAGGTCGAGGATCCGTTCCGCTCGCCCATGCGCGCGGCCACCAGGCGCCCGCGGGTCGGCGCCACCACCGGCGTGTTCGCGCGCCCGCGTAGGTGAACACCGGAGTGCCAAATCCGGCCGGGCGCCAGGGGAAAGAACCCGGCGGCGCGATCCTCGGCGGTGAAGAAGGCCGCCTTGCGCGCACTCAGCAGGTCGTCGCGGGTGCGCGGCACCTCGGTGAAGGCGCGGATCTGGACCGGAAACACGAAGCCCTGCAGGGCGCGCAGGATGCGCTTCCAGTCGAGCGCGCCGGGATCCCACTTCTGCTTGTCCAGATCCACATGCAGGTGGCCCACGATGCCGTGGAAGTCGAGGGGATCCTCCAGGGTGTCCATGATGACTTCCCCGTTTCGCTCGGGCACCTCGGGCTTCATCTTGGGGAAGAGACGCAGAAGCGTGCGGGTCAGAGCGATGATGGATTCGTACTGTTCCGGGCGAAAGTCGTAGGCGTTGTATTTAAAGCCGTTGATGACAACGTCCTTGTGCGGCCGGGTTCGCCATTCTGCGGGCAGCTTGTTCATCTCGGCCGGGTTGTATCGGCCGCGGTTGCAGATCTCGACCCCGATGGAGATCGAATTCTCCTGCTCGGCGTGGTACGCGCGCTCGACCAGATCCAGGGTCTGGTAAATGGTGCCGTCGGTGTCGATCATGAAGTGCGCCGATAGGCCGCAGCCGGTGCCGCCGCCGGGGCGGGTTCGGTTGTGCATGGATTTGAAGCACGACCTGGAGTTGACGCAGCCGTCGAAGTGGAGCACGAACTGCGAGACGAGTGACTGCAGGTTTTCTAGGGTCCGCTTGGTCAGCCCCTTGCGGACGCCGAAGCGAGGCGAATCGAAGTCGCAGCAGCCGCCGCTCTGGTCGATGCAACGCTTTTCATAGGCGTTGAAGCCCTGCTCGTCGTTCCAAAGCACCACGGTTCGGCCCACGTCGAAGGGCTGGCCGGCGGCGACGATGGACGTGCCGCGCGTGGGGCCGGGAGGAATCGGAGGTTCGTCGAGAGTTGGCCCGGCGGCCAGCACAGCCAGGAGAAGGTGGGGGAGAATACCCATGGGCTACCGGATGATACTTCAGGCGGGCCAAACTTTTGCGATAGGTGTTTGACCATCGACGCAGTCAAACCTATCATCCGTAACGCGAGCTTCCCGTGTTCGACAAATCCAAAAAAGGACCCTCTTCGGGCAGGGCCCCGCTCAAGGGCGGCGCCGCGTCCGGCAGGAAACCAGCGGCGCGGGGCTGGAGCAACCCGACCGATTCCTCGCCTGTCGCGCCTGGCGAGCTGCGCGCCTCGCTCGCCCCGCGGGTCGAGGAACAGGCCTGCCCGAACTGCGGGCAGCCCATGTTGGCATCCTGGGGCGCTACCTGCGGCAACTGCCGCCCGCGCATGGCGTCGCCCAAGACCATGTTCAGATCGGTCGTGGATCTCAAAGGCTTGGTACCGACGCCGGGCCTCAGCCTCGGCTGGTTCGTGGTGCTTTCCTCGCAAGACCCGCGACACGCCGGCGCACTGATCGAGCTTTCTACGCCGGTCACCATTGTCTCCCGCGGCGCCCAGGAAAGCACCTCGCTGGAGACCTGGATCGACTTCAACGACAAGTTCGTCTCCAACGGGCACGCGCTGGTCTACCGGCCGAAGCAGGCGATCAAAGATGAAGCGTTTACCATTCGTGATCGCGAGGTTCCGGGCCCGTCGGCCAACGGCACCTTCGTGAATTCGCACAAGCTTGCGCCGGGCGAGGTGGCCGAGCTGTCCGAAGGCGACATCGTGCGCGTGGGCAGGACCGAGTTGATGTTCAAGTCGCTTTGGCTTTCGCCCAGCGAAAGGGGCGGATTGTGAGGTCGCTTGCCATCGCGCTGACCATGTCGGCAGTCCTGGCGGCATCCCCAGCCGGTTTCGCCGCTCCTACCTTTCTTGCGTCGCCGCCGGTGATCGACCGCGATGCGGGTGACATGGTCTTCCTGGTGGGTGGGATCTCGGAAGAAGGCGCGACCCTGAAGCCCAGCGCGGTGGAGGTGGAGATCGACGGCGCGCCTGGGCCGGCGCCCAAGTCGGTGGAGGTGTTTTCCGATTATGCGCAGGCCGCTGCCGAGGCGAGCCAGACATGGAAATCGCCTTTGGCGGTCGGTATCGTCTATCTGTGGGTCAAGGACGTTCCCGCGGGACTCTCCGATTCGATCTTGGAGGGCTTGGGAGGATTTCTGCGGCGGATCCCGGGCCGCAGCAACGTGTACGTGACCTTCTACGGACGCAAGCGCCAGCCGATTCCCAAGCTCAAGGCATCCGAGGTAGGCGGCCAGCTCCACGATTTCGGCTACATCCCCGGCGACCGACCCAACCTGGCCGACGCGATTCGTGTCGATCTGAAAACCCTGCTCGGCGACGAGAGCCCGTTCAAGGTGATGTTGGTCGTCACCGATGGGCGCGACTACAATGATTCATCGGGCGATAGCTCGGCCGATTTCGGCGCCCTGGCCGACGAGATTCACAAGGCCGGGGTCGAGCTGATGGTGGTTTCATTCCCGCCCACGGAGGTGGACGCGGAACAGAGCACGAAGAACCTCGGCGATCTGGGCACCGCCGGCGGATTTCGGCGCGCGACCGAACAGCCCATCGAGGTGCAATCGACGCTCGAGTCTCTCGGGCAGTCCATTGCAGACATGCGCCGGGTGAAGGTAGAGATTCCCTGGGCCTGGCGCAACCTCGGCGGTTCGCACAAGGTTCGGCTGACGGTTACGACCGACGGCAAACACCGAGCCATCGAGATCGGCAAGGTCACGGTTCCGGCCAACATGATGTGGCTCCTGATTCCGATCGGCGGCCTGGTCGGCCTTCTGCTGATCGCGGCGGTCGTGGTGGTGATCCTGCGCAGGCGCTCGACGGGTGGGGAAGAGAGCCTCGCCGAGGACGACGAATCGCAGGTGGTGGCGGCGGCGCACGCGCTGATCCAGCGGGGCCTGAATGCCCAGCGCGCTTTGGTCGAGCTGACCCGAAGCTATCCCAACGACGTGGGCGTGCTGGCTGGGCTTGATGCGTCGGTTTTCGCGGACGAGCGCTATCCGCTTTTCCGGACCAAGGCCGGCCGGCGTCGCTTCGAAGAAATCCAAGCCCTGCTCTTACACAAGCCCAACGACGACACCCTGCTGGGCGCGGACTTGGCGGAGGTTCTGGCCCAGTCCATCGCGCACCAAACTGCGCCCGACCAGGTTGCCAGCAGCATCGCGGCGCGGGTTCCAGAGGATCAGTGGAGCGCCTTCGCCCGCTTGGGGCTGGACGAGTTGGCCAAGGCCCTGCGGGCATCGGGTGTCCGTCATCCGACGCTGGCGTCACCGCGGGCGCGCGGCGTGGCGCTGGAAATCCAAGAAGCGCTTCGCAACGAGAGCCGTAGCACCAACAAGTCGCTCACAGTTGGCTGGCTGGTACGCGCGGCGGGACAGGGCAAGTGGGGCGAGACCTTGCGCTTGCCGTCGGACGCGCGCGTGGTGGTCGGAAGAGGGGCGGCATGCCAAGTCCGCCTCGATGGTGACCCACAGGTCGCCGACCAGCACGCCGCAATCAGCGAACGTCGCGGAACCTTTTACATCGAGCCGATGGCCGGCACGATCAAGGTGGAGACCAATCCGGTGTCGAATCGCCAGCCACTCGGCGACGGCGACACCATCGAGCTCGGCGAGGGCCGCTACGTCTTCAAGTGCGTCTCGTCGGGGCACGTCTCGCACAGCCGGCCCGGATCCTAGCCGCCGGCAAACCAATGCGGCGACGGGGTTGGATGGTGCTCGCTGCGGCGACCCTGGTCGCCGTCGGACTTTCCTTCTGGTGGCCGTGGCGGACTCGTTTGCTCGCGATTTCAGCCGGTGGCAACGGCCCGCCCACCGTGGTGTTGCTGCACGGATTCGGTTCGTCCGCGGAGGAATGGCTACCCTTCGCCAAGACGGTCACGCTTGCGCCAGAAGCTCGGTTTCTGTTTCCGCAGGGGCCGGAGCTGGTCCGCCGAACCGACGGGGCTGTTCCTGGACGTGCCTGGTGGAATCTGGAGTTGGCCCAGCATCGCCGGGTCGGGCTGCCGGGCGTGGACCTGCGCGATGAGAACCCGGCTGGGCTCGTGCGAGCTGGAGATCTGGTGCGCGCCTTCTTCAGTGACATCGGCGACCGTCGCGCCCACCCGGTGATCCTGGGCGGCTTCTCGCAGGGCGCGATGGTTTCCTGCCAGGTCGCTTTCGCATCGGACGAGCCCTTGGCGGCGTTGGTTCTCCTGTCGGGCACGCCCGGCAATGTGGCTGCGTGGCGCGCGGGATTCGCCAAGCGCAAGCGGCTGCCTGTCTTCATGTCACACGGGCGCTTTGATCAGATTCTGCCGTTTGATTTGGCGGAAGGACTGCGCAAGGAGCTGGTCGCTGCCGGGCTGGAGGTCACCTTCGTCGGCTTCGACGGTGGCCACGAAATCCCCGAGGAAGTCGTGCTGCGTCTGCGCGAATTCCTGGCCAAGATCGCGTCGTGATGGTTATTACGCGTGCGCGCCGCTGGGGTCTTGTTTCATGAACCTGCCCGCCGCCAGGAGCACGGCGAGCAGCGCGTATGCGAGCGCAAAAGGCCATGCCTTGCCGAACGAAAGGTCCTGGGTGGTGTCGCCCGCTGTGTAGGCGTAACTGTGCACCAGCCCGACCAGACTCAGCGCCGACCCGGCTAGTGCCCACAGCGAGGCACGGATGAATCTGCGCTCGATCACCTCGACGGTAATGGCGGACCACACCATGCTGGTCAAGAGAAAGCCCTGTTCGAGGGCGAACGCGCCATGGACCGCGACGTCAGCTTGACCAAGCACCGCCGACAAGGAGTCCGTAAATGGCCGCGCCGGCGTGCCGACTCCCGCGGCCCGCAAACCGATCTTTAGCATCAAGGATCCCCAAGCAGCGATGCCCGGCAAAAGGCCTACCGCGACCGCGGGGGCATGCTCGCGCGGGGTGGCTGCGAAGGCTTGCGCCACGATCACGATGCCGATCCAGAGCACAATGGCCATGCCGGCCTCAATGGGAATCAAGTACCCCACGACGGCTGCGGTGCCCGAGATTCCGACCAAGGTGAAGAACACGCCATTGATGATGGAGTAGCCGATGCGCGCGCCCAGTGCTTTCCAGCCCGGGTGGCCGATGTAGATGGTGGTCGGGAAGGGCGATCCAAAGCTGGCCCCGAGCAGGGTTCCCACGCCGTTGGCGACCAGCGAGGGCGCCGTCGGGTAATCGTCGCCCGCGGCCGACGCGCTTTCCAGATTCTGCAGTGACCCGATGATGGTGAAGAGCCCCATCGGGATCACCACCCCGAGGGCGGTCCACAGCGCTCCGCCGGCGATGCCGCGGGCGATGGCCCCTGGCACCGGCAAGGGAAGATGCGCGCCAAGCTGCGAGGTCGCAACGGTGAAGGCGGCGTGATCGAAGTTGAGCATCGGGGTTACCCACGCCAGCGTCGTCCCGAGGACGACGGCCACCAGTCCGCCCGGAATACCGCCGGGGAATCGCACACGCCCGAAGTAGGTTAGTAGCACCGCACCCAGGGGCAGGAATGCAACCAGCGGGGACGCGAAGGTTTTAAAAAGAAAGCCAGCGGCGATGAAAGTGATGGCGATGCCGCCCAACGTGGAGAGCATGGCCGCGCGCGGGGTCCATCGCCGGAGTCTTCCGACGACGAACGCCCCGCCAGCTTCCAGAAGTCCCGAGCCGATGGCCGCGACCACGCCTGCGGCGAAAGCGGCCTCCTCGGCGTTCGCCATGGTGCCGCCCCGGTTGAGCGTGGCCAGCTTGGCAGGCAGCATGATCAGAAAGACATAGCCGATCAGGGAAACCGTGTTGATACCGTAGGGCAGGGCGCACACGTCCGACCGGCCCGTGTCACGTGCAAGCCTGTGTGCCTGCCACGCATAGAAGAGGTTTCCAACCACCAGCGAAACGGCGACGCCGGGCAGAATGCAGCCGTAGAGGCGCGCGGTCGAAAACCCGAGCACCTGCGTCCACAGCGCCGAGATGAGAAGAACCTGGATCAGGTTGTCGAGGGCCAGTCCAAAGAAGCCGTCCACATCCCCGCGCACGAACCAGCGGGGTCGAAAGGCTCTATTGATTTCGGCACTCGACATTGCGCGTGGGTGAAACGGTGGACGGCCGGCAGCCTAGTACAACGCTCCGCGAATGCGTAGCTGGTTCCCGCTGACCCGAGGCGCCGTCATTTCCGGAGGGTATCGCTGGTGTGAGCCAGTTTTTCGACCTGTATGCATCTGTTGATCAACAACATGATGAGGAATCAAACCCAAAGAGAGGCGGTTGTCGCGTTGCAAGAATTGAGTGCTCCGGAAAGCGAGTTGATGGTGGCCTGCGCGGCTGGATGGATGCAGGTGGTAAGGCGGTTGATTGCCTCGGGAATGAATGCAAACTACTTGAACGAAATGGGTGAAACCCCATTGACGTATGCCGCCACGTGGGGGCACGAATCGGTGGTGGCTTGTCTTTTGGCCAAGGGTGCAGGCGTAGACGGACCAGCAGAACCGGCGTGGACGCCGCTCATGTATGCCGCTGCCCGGGGCAACCGGCGGATTGTATTGGCGCTGTTGATAAATGGGGCAGACCCGCTGCGGCGGGACAAGAACGGCCGGAACGCCGCCGACCTTGCGCAGAAGGCTGGCCACGCGGATTGCGCGACCTTGATCAATAGCTGGGGGCGCACCGACTGAACGACGCTTGCTTACCAGGAGAGCTGCTTTTGCAACTCGGCCACGAGTAGGGTGGCCATCTTTGCGTTGGTCGTTGCGCTCGGGTGGTAGTCGCAGCCCAAGCCGTCGGATGACGATTGCGTCGGAAATTCGAGATACGACATCTTGCTGTCGCCCTCTCCGGCGCGAGTGGTAATGACCGCTTGCAGGTGCTTTCTGGCGGCGTCCAGGTTGGCGCCGTCGAGCATCGGGCCGATGGAGGCGACAATGAAGGCGTTGGCGTACTTCTGGCGAAGGTTGCGGACGAAGCTGAGGTAGGCGGTGTCATACGGCGTCCCCGGATCGCCCTTGGAGGAAAAATCGTTGGTGCCGAGGTTGATTACAACGGCGTCAGGTTGCCAGGACGCGAAATTCCAGGCGTTGGAAGCGGACGAAGCTGACGAGGCCAGAATGCGGTCGTACACGGCCGGCATCGCGCCGGCCGAGGGGCCGTCTTCACCGTAGTTGCGGTACATGCCGATTCCCGACCACGCGGTGGTGTGAAGCTCGGCCGCGAGTGTTCGCGCCGCAACGGCGCCGTAGGTGAGGTAGTGGTTCTGGTTGTCCTGCGATGCTGTACACGGGTATTGGCCATCGAGCCCGTAACCGGCTGAAATGGAATCCCCGTAGATTTCAACGCGTCGGCCGGGGTGCGCAGGTGCGCTTACAAGCTGGCCGCCCGTGATATCCACGCCGCGGAAGTTGTTGCTGCCCCAATTGCCCTCCGTGCGCTTCCAGATCACAAGGTCGTGGGTGCCGGCGGCAAGGCCGCTGGCCACCTGGTATGTCGACGAACTGCCCGTCACCTTGAGCACGGTGGTGGACATGATTCCGTCGATTAGTACGGCAAACTGGTTGGGGCTGCCGTCCATGCGTAGCGAGGCGCCGGTGCCATTGAAGCGCGCGATGATCGCGCTGCCTGACCAGTCGAACGCCGCAGGGGTCGAATCCATGTGGTCGAAGCGGCCGACCAACTGGGCGGCGCCCGGACCCGCGTCACCGGGAGCGGCGTCGGGGGGCGCCACGGCGTCGTTTGTACGCGCTCCGTCGGCCTCGCTTCGTTGGTCGCCCGTAGCATCTGCCGCGGCATCGGCCGTGTTGCCGCCGCCTCCTGCGGCGCCACCGGTTCCGCCACCACCTTGGATGCCTCCGGCGCCGCTACCGCCGCTGCCGCCTCCATTGCCACCGCTCGTCGTGCGACTGGCGCTGCCGCCGGCGCCGCTGCCGCCGCTGCCCATGCCGCCGCGGCCCGAGACACCGCCGGTTTCCGCGGTGCCGCCGCCGACGCTGGTGGCGCCGCTTGTCCCACTGCTGGCCCAGGATACACTACCGCCCGAGCCGCCGCTCCCTCCGGTGCCGGTGCCGGCGCCGGAGGCAGGTCCGCCTGAGCCTGGCTGATCCTGGCCGCAGCCCGAAACGAGTCCCAGTAGGACAAGGGTGTTGGTCAAGATCCTGCAGGCCTTAGCGGCGGATGACAAGCGGGCTGACGTGTCACTGTGACGCATACCTGCCCTTGGTGAACCGCGGATGACGAGGGGGACAGACCCGCGCGGCCGAGGCCATGGCCCGCCAAACCCCCGCTGTGCCCGGCTGCCCACCTCAGTTGCGCCAGGTGTAGGGCGGCGCCGGCGTCTTGTCGGTGCCGGGGGCGGTGCAGGTCGAGCCGTCGACGAAGCCCGAGCACGTGCCGCTCGAATGATCCGCGCGCAGCTCGACATCGCCGATGAGCGCACCTCCGGTGAGACTGCGTCCCTCGAAGAAGTCCAGCGGAAGGAATGTCGTCATCGCCTGGGTCGATGCGCCAGTTGCGGAGAATGCGCTCCCGAAGATGGTGAGCGCGCCGACCGTAGCATCGGTCACCTTGCCGCCGATTACCTGAGCGTGGTCCTGAATCTTGGCCGAGCCGCTCACCCCGTTGCCGGTTACCAGCGCATACGGCCCGACGAAGACAGTCGATGCAAGGCCCGACGGACCACACCCTCCGCCATTCGCAACGCGAGCCGTCCCCGACGGACACGCATCCTGCTTGCCGCCCTGGAATCCATCCGGCCAAGCATTGGCGAGCTGGATTATATAGGGATAGCGCGGCACCGTGTTGTACGCCTGATCCCAAACGATGTCGTACCAGGCCGAGGGTGTCGCGGTCACCACCAGGAACAACGCCTCGCCCGAGCTCACGCAGAAGTTGAGCGAACCATCGGATCCACTCTGCAGGGCGCTGTAGCGCGCGGTTGTAATACCCGAGTCGGTGGCGACCAGGCCCCAGCGCCAGTCGGGACTCGACGGCGCCGTCGTCACGCCACGGAAGGTCACCGTGACGCTGGTCGCGCCTGAATCGGGATAGAGCCGGACGATGTTGTAGCCGTAGCGCTGGGGAGCCCAATAAAAGGGCGAGATGAAACGCCGATTGCTGGCGTAGTCGGAGTCGAGGGTTTCAACCTTGGTGAGACGCAACCTGCGCTCGTTCTTCGACGTGTCTGTGATGAGGCCGTAGCCTCCCTTACCGTCCACGGTGGTAGCGGAACGGTACAGCTTGCCCTGGTTGTTGCCGGCATTCTTGGAGGGTGGCGGATCTTGGTAGTCCCACGTGATGTTGTGCATCGCCCAGTCGCCCCAGAAGTCGTTGAGCTGGCCGATGCTCCACTTCATGCCGTTCCTGATGGCAGTAAATGGGTCGGCAGCGGACGGCGAGCCCGTCCAGATGGCATTGGCCGCACCATAGCAATATTTGTCTTTCAAGTACTCAAGGAACTGCCAGCTGCAATAGCGGTCCCGCGTGGAGCCCAAGTACAGATGAGGCGCATTGGGCAGGTACTCCGAGCAGTGCAAGAAGGTCGTGTGGTACTCATCCTGCTGTTGTGCGGACCAGTTGGCGTCATCTTCGTAGATCCAACCGCAGGTGTTCGATTGATTGCAGGCTAGGCCCCCCTCGTGCGCCTGCACGCCGTGCTTGAACTCGTGCGCGAGTCCCCAGTGATCGGCCAGACCACCGGTCCCAATCCACATACCCATGCGATTGCCATCGAAGTCGCCACCGGTGAGACCCCAGCTGGCATCGACATGGACGTTCGCCTTGATCTTGTTCGCCGTATTGCAGAAGGGCTCCTTCATGTACATCGGGCTGCCAAAATAGAGCGCCCATACAGTCTCCAAGTGGGCCACCGCGGACTGGGCTTGCGAAACCAGGCTGTTGTCCCTGGCGTAGACCGCGAAGTGGTCGGACTCTGCCTGCAACGTCATGTCGGAACAGCAGGGGTCATTCTGCGGACCGCCTGCCGTCCAGGTACCCGCCGTGCAGGTCGTGGGTGGCGCCGTCGGACAGTTGCTGGCCCACGTGGTCGTCGCACTGCCTGGGTCACAGCCCCCGGGGGGCAGGGTGCTGCCGCCTGTGACGGTCGAACTGCCGCCGCCGGCTGACCCGCCTGCGCTGGTGGTGCCTCCGGGAGAGGTGGCGCCCCCAGCACCGGTATTTCCGCCAGGGCTGCTTGTCGCGCCGGTCCCAGTCCGACCGCCGGGCGAGGATGTTCCTCCGGCTCCAGTCCGGCCACCGGAGCTTGTCGCGCCACCACTGCCGGCCGGCATGGTGCTTCCGCCCGAATTTGTCGCGGTTCCGCCAGTGCTGACCGAGTCGCCTGAGCTGCGGTTACCGCCGGTCGCGGGCGCACCGCCGACGCTTACGCCGGCCGTGGCGGTGGTTGTTCCTCCGCCGCTAGGGGCACCGCCCGAGCCAGGCGCTCCGCCGCTGCTGTTCGTCCCCGATATTCCTCCTGAAGCTGTGCCCTGACCGCCACCCGAGCCAGGATGGGGCGACCCCGGGGTTCCACTATTGCACCCCACGGCGGCGCTTAAGAGAAAGACAGCCCCGGACATTGAGAGAAAGCGCGGCGTCATCAATACCTCCTTGACGAAATTCGGCGGGCGGAATGTTAGTACGCGGTCGCACCAGAGGTCGCCCAGGGTTTGTCCGCATGGCTCACCTTTGTGAAGATGGAGCCTTCTTGCGAGTCGCAAGCGCTGCTTCCACGACATCGGCGAGCTCCGTGGCACCATAGGGAAACTCCACGTGTTTGCCGTTGACGAACAGCGCAGGCACCATGCTCACGTTCACGTCCTTGCCAAGCGCGGAATCGGCGTCCACGTCAACCGCGAATTCGTGACGATCCAGCGCCTTGTGGAAGGCGGCGAGATCAAGGCCGGCAGCTCTTGCGTACCGTTCGAGGGCTGCACGGTCGTGCGCTTGTTCGTTGCCGAACATGACGTCGTAGAAGGGCCAAAACTTTCCCTGTGCGTGGGCCGCCAAGCTCGCTTCCGCGGCCAGGTGCGATTCCTTGTTGCCCGTAACAGGAAACTGCCTGAACACCAGCCAGACCCTGTCCTGATGGAGGTTCCTAATGGCGTTCGCGATCCCAGACCCTCGGGAACACTCGGGACTGTCGAAATCCGCAAAAAACACCATGGTTATCGGCGCCCCGGGGCGGCCAATGCTGGGGGCGGGCCCGTGACTGGTGAGCTGTTCCGGCGAAACCAGCGCCTTGCGTCCGTTGACGAGTCGCATGGCTGACTTTGCCATCTCATCGTAGCGCGCCAACATCGCCAGACACCGATCAGCCGCGAAGGATTTGATCTGCTCTTCTGCCATCTGGCACTCATCGGAATTAGCGCCGAACTGGGCACATAGACGATCCTGCAAGACCTTGCAGTGGGGTGGAGCAGCAATGGCACTTGCGTCCGGGCGGCCACCCGAGCTGGTGGGGTGGGGCGCCGCTCGGTTCGGTTTGCAGGCGGCGACGGAAAGTGCGCAGAGAAAGAGGCCGAAAAGGGATCGGCCTCCTGTTACCACGGCGTGGTGCTCTTCGGGGCGATGGTACCGCCGCTGATGATTTGGGCTTTGTAGTTGAAGGTCTCCGAAGCGTCGAAGCCCTTGCCCGAACCGTCGTCGCCCGCCGAGGTGCCATTGGGATTGACCACAGCCACGACCAAGTCTACCAGGTTGTTGCGCACGCCGTTGGTGATCTGGATCGTGTTCTGACCGCTCGTGAACACGTCGCCGTACACCGGCTTGTCCGAACTGTCGCGGTAGACGAGCTGCGCTTGCATGCTCTCTTTCGTTCCTTTGCTGCCAGTGGCGTCAGGCGTGAATGACACCGTCACTGAGGTGGCCCCAGACGCAACCGTGATCGGAATGACGTTGCGGCCCTGGTGGCGTGGGATCTGAATCGTCGGTGGGCTGAAAGCAGTCGTACCGTCGCCGCTGGCTGGGAAGGTGTAGAACCAGTAGCTGTTGTTCCAATTGCCCTTCAGGTTGCTGCGCATCACCGATGTCCAGCCGTCGAAGTCCAGGATGGCGCCGCGGGCCCCGAAGCGCTGGATAACATCTGCGACCGCAGTCCACGACGACCCTTTGGCCATGGCCTGGATGACGGACAGCGTTCCACTAACCCGGCTGTCGGGCTTGCCCGCTTTGCTGGCGCTATCCCAAGTGCAGTTGATGAATCCTTGGCCCATCTCGAGGTTCACCACGAGCCAGAAGATCTCGAGGCCGTATCGATTGATGCTGTTGACTAGGTCTTCGCGTTCTGATCGGCGGGCCCGGCCCACGAGCCGTCGGTGTTCATCCCCATCGACTCGATCGGGCCATGCGGCATCTGCAGGGTCAGGGCAGTTCCCCATCCCTCGGTGTACTTATTCTCCACCATGTGCGCTCGCATGGTGGCGGTGTAGCAGTTGTGCGCCTCATGGATCCAGCCCGAGGCCTCGTTGTTGAAGGCCCACAGCTCGGCTTGCAGGGCGTGGATGCTCTCGTGGAGCGCGCTGCCACGGTTGGAGTCGTCGCCGGTGCCCCAGTTGCACGGGCATTCCTCGCTGGACTCGAAGTTCATGT
>CAZBIU010000149.1:0-15550 GCA_964491625.1 uncultured Myxococcales bacterium | reverse complement strand
AGGATGTTGCCCTTCTGGATCTCCACGTCGGCGGCCTTGCCCCGCTGGCCGATGCGCTTGTAGTGATTGTAGACAGCAACCGAAAGCGCTTTCTTCGCGCGATCTTGCCCGATCACGTACTTGTCGATTTCGTCGTAGATTTCCCGCGGTCGGGGGTAGCGCGGACGTTCGGCTGCTTCTTCCTTCGCGATGATGTCGTTGCATAGGGCAACGCACTCGTCGCAGATGAACACCCGCGGTCCCGAAATGAGTTTCCGCACCTCGCGCCGGCGCTTCTGGCAGAAGGAGCAGTGGAAGTCGTCCATACCTGCATCGAGTATTGCACCCGAAGGAACCGGAAGCCAAGGGGAAGGCAACAATTCCCAGAGCCCGCCCGAAACTTTCTTGCGCAAGCCGCGCAATCGTGATCCGCTGCCCGACGCAGAGGAGACGCCGGGGGCACGCATTGGGTAGAGCTACGTCGGCTGTCCGGTGTATGATGGAGGACCATGGCGGGTTTTGCGCGTCTTGCGGTTTCCATGGGTTGCCCGGCCGGTATCGGGCCGGAGATCGTCGTTCGTGCATTGGCCGACCGACCCTCGCTGGGTGCCACCGTGTTCGGTGACCGCGGGGTCTTGGAGCGCGCCGCCGAGCGCGCGGGGGTCGCGTTGCCCCAGAAGGTCAATATCGCCCAGGTGACCCACTTGAGCGACGAGGACGTGCAGCCCGGCCAGCCCAGCGAAATCACCGGGCGCGCCCAGATCGACTATCTCGCCGCGGCCACCGACGCCATCGTGAACGGCGAGGCCAGTGCCCTCGTGACCGCGCCCATCTCGCGCGAGTGGGCTGCGCGAGCAGGCATGCCGTTTCCCAGTCACATGGCGTACTTGGCCAACCGGCTCAGCGCCAAGGACTGCGCGACCATGCAAATCGGCGGGGGACTCCGTGTCACCCTGGTCACCAGCCGGGTGCCCATGCAGAAGGTGCCGTCCTTGCTCAACGTCGGCAACATCTCGCAGACCATCGTCCTTACCGCCCAGGCGCTGCTCACCTACTTTGGCGTTCGACTGCCCCGCGTGGCAGTCGCGGGGCTCAACCCGCTAGCCGGCGAGGGCGGGCGCCTGGGCGATGAGGAAAGCCACCTGGTCCTGCCTGCCGTGAACCTCGCACAGCGACTGCTATCCACCTCGGGGCTCACCGCTCGGGTCAGCGGCCCGCACGAGCCCGACACCATCTTTCGCCAGGCCCTGATGGGAGACTTCGACGCTGTGGTGGCCCTGTACCACGATCAAGGTCAAATCCCGATCAAGCTTCTCGCATCGGAGACGGCGGTCAGCCTCACCCTGGGGCTGCCGTTCGTGCGAACCTCGCCCGACCACGGCACCGCATACGACATCGCGGGAACCGGACGCGCGCGACACCAGGGCTTCCTGGCCGCCATCGACCTCGCCCTGGCGGTGGCCGAGAAGAGCCTTGCTGTCCCCGACAGCACTTAGCGCACCTAGCATCAGACGGCGCGCAGTCTCGCGAAACGCTCACGGCGTCATGCGATGAATCTCTACATGTTTGTGCACATGATCCGATGTTGTGATATAGGTTCTAAGAATAAGTCGCAAGATTCATAGATAATTCACAGCATCAATGGACAAGTTGAAGAGGAAATAGCAAACATGGCAACCAGCAAGGGCAAGAAGACTACAACTTCTAGAAAAAATGGAAATAATGCCCCCAAGGGCGTCGGGGCCACCGTGGTCGCCAGCGCCAAGATCCCCAGCGGAGGCGAAAAGGTCGTTCAGTGCCTCGAGCGCGAAGGGGTCGATGTGGTGTTTGGGTTGCCAGGCGGTGCTGCCATCCCGCTCTTCGACGCCCTTTACGAGTCTAGAATCAAGCTGGTCCTCACCCGGCACGAGCAAGGCGCCACCCACATGGCCGATGGATTCGCCAGAGCGACTGGCAAACCGGGCGTGGTCGTGGTGACCTCGGGGCCGGGCGCCACCAACACGGTGACCGGACTTTTGACCGCGCTATCCGACTCGGTTCCGATGGTCGTGCTGTGCGGCCAGGTGGTCCGCCCCATGCTTGGCAAGGACGGCTTCCAGGAGGCCGACGTCACTGGCATCACCTACGCGGCGGTCAAGCACAGCTACCTCGTGAAGGAGGTGGCCGACATTCCCCGCGTCGTCAAGGAGGCCTTCTTCATCGCATCGTCGGGTCGGCCCGGGCCCGTGCTCATCGACTTGCCGAAGGACGTCCTCGCGGCGCCCTGCCCTGCGCCCTTTGTCGACAAGGTCGAGCTGCCCGGCTACCACGTGCCCGACCACGCGGATCCGGCGGCGCTTAAGCAAGCCGCGGGGTTCCTGGCGAAAGCGCGCCGCCCGGTCCTGCTGGTCGGCCACGGCGCCGTGCTGTCGGGAGCGGGCAAGGCGATCCTGAAGTTCGCCGAGAAGCTGAACGCGCCGGTGGTGAACACCTTGCTCGGCAAGGGTGCTGTCCCCGAAGATCACCCGTTCCACCTCGGGATGCTCGGCATGCACGGAACAGCCTATGCCAACAAGGCCGTCGATCAGTGCGATCTCATCATGTCGATTGGATCGCGCTGGGACGACCGCATCACCGGCAAGCTGGCGGTGTTCTGCAAGGACGCGGTGAAGATCCACGTCGACATCGACGTGGCCGAGTTCGGCAAGGTGCTCCAGCCCCACGTGGCCCTGGCCGGCGACGCACGCCTGGTGATCGAAGATCTGCTTCCGCTGGTGGGCCGCTGCGACAGCGACGCCTGGATGGACCAGGTCGGCGCATGGCGCGGGCAGTTTCCCTTGCACTACCCCAAGAAGGGCGGCCTGCGCGCGCAACACATTCTCGACCGGCTGGACAAGCTGGGCGGACGCGATTCCATCATCACCACCGACGTGGGCCAGCATCAGATGTGGGCCGCGCAGTTTCTGCTTACCACCAAGAACCACCACTGGCTCTCGTCGGGCGGCGCCGGCACCATGGGCTTCGGCTTCCCGGCCGCGGTGGGCGCCAAGCTGGGCTGTCCCGACAAGCCGGTGTGGGCTGTGGTGGGCGACGGCGGCTTTCAAATGACGTTTTCCGAGCTCGCCACCGCGGCGGTGAACAAGATCGCGGTCAAGGTCCTCGTCATCAACAACCACTTCCTCGGCATGGTCCGCCAGTGGCAGGAGTTGTTCTACGAGAATCGCCTGTCGGGCACGCCGCTCGAAGGCAACCCCGACTTCGTCAAGCTGGCAGAGGCCTACGGCATCCAGGGCTTCCACCTGCGTCGCGCCGCCGACGTGGACAAGGTGCTGGAAGCAGCCATGCAATACAACGACGGCCCCTGCGTGATCGACGCCGAGGTGGTGAGAGAGGACAACGTGTTCCCTATGATTCCCGCCGGGGCCGCGCTGAGTGACATGATCATCGAACCGCCCAAGGCCGTGCTGGAAAAGCCCGCGGGCTCCACCTAACCATGGTTCAACCCTTCACCGGTCTTCAAAAAGGTACGAACATGAGCTCTCTCGCAATTGCCCCAGCCAATCCCGTGACCAGTCTCCCCCTGCACACGATTTCCGTGTTGGTGCGCAACCAGCCCGGCGTCCTGGTGCGCGTCGCCTTGGTCTTCGCCCGCCGCGGGTACAACATCGAAAGCTTGGTGGTCAGCGCCGACCCGTCGAACCCCGAGTACTCGCGCATGACCATCACCTGCACCGGCGATCCGGACACCCTCGAACAGATCATCAAGCAGGTCGCGAAGCTCGTCGACGTCGTGCGCGCCATCGACCACACGGGACAGGCGGTGGTCGAGACCGAAATCGCGCTCATCAAGATCAAGGCGGGCCTCACCGAGCGCACGGAAATTCTGCAGTCCGCCGAGCACTACAAGGCCAAGGTCGTCGACTGCAGCGCCACCTCGCTGATCCTGCGCGTGACCGGCGCGAGCGAAAAGCTGGACAGCTTCATCACCCTGCTGCGGCCCTTCGGCGTGGTCGAGTTGGTTCGGTCCGGCAAGATCCTGATGACCCGTGGACCGGAAGCGACGTAGCGCTAGCGAACCGCGTGCAGCGAGGTTTGGCGAGGCAGGGATCGGGGCGTCAGGACGATGCCGCCGGCGTCCAGGTCGCGCAGCCGCGGCAGCGTGATCGGCTGCCACGCCACCGCCGGGTCGAAGACGAAGTTGATCTTGTACTTCTTGTCGGCTGGGAGGCGGTTGCGCCGCAAGATCCAGCTTAGGAATTCCTTGATCCCGGATGAGTTCAAGAATGCCAGCTCGGTCACGTCCACCTTCACCTCCATGAGCCCTTCGCCAAGCGCCATGTTGTGGACGATTTCGATGAACCCCGCCATGAAATCGCGGGGACTGAGTTGGTCGATCTCACCCACCACGAAGACGGTGTCTCCTTCTACGCGCAGAGTGACCTTGCCACCTGCAGCCTGCACCGTTGAAATATGCATGGAAGACCTACGCAAAGAATACGAACCGATCCTGATCTTCGGCATAAACCGGCGGGACTGAAGCGCTCTTGGTAAAACCCCACGCCCGCGACAACGGTGTCGTGGCGACGTCGCGCCTTCCCGGCCCATCCCCAGCCTTCTCAAGCCTTTCGGACCGGCACGCGGATTGCTGCGGAGAGATGTCCGCCATGACGAACAAAGCGATGGTTCTCTGCGGTGTGATCGCTGCAACCGCGGCTTGCTCAAGCGCGGGAGGCTCGGACAATTCAGGCGGCGGACCGAGTTACGAGGCTGACGCCGGGGCATCTAGAAGTGGTATGGGGGGCGCCTTGGGCATCCCGGCTGGCGGCCTCAGCACCGGCGGCTCGATGACGATCGCCACCACCACGCTGCCGCCAGAGCAGGAAACCCAGATAAACTACCTGGCGCCGCGCGCTGGAGATCATCGCGTCTACGTGGCGAATCCCACCCGCAACACGGTCACCATCATCGACGCGACCACGCTGGCCATCACCGAGCAAGTGACCGGCGACACGCCCACCGTGGTGGCCACCGTGCCGGGCAAGGACGTGGCGCTGGTGATCAACGCCGGATCGCACACCCTGCGCGTCGTGCGCGACGCGACCCCGGGCGCCGCCAGCTACCCCATCGTGGCCAAGGCCAACGCCATCTCGATTGCTCCCGACGGCCTGCACGCGGTGGTGTGGTGCGATTCATCCCAAACCGAAGCAACGACCACGACCTCGTCCACGACCACCGCCGGAAGCACCCAGGAGGTTAGTGTAGTCGACCTCGGTGCTGACAGCACCGCCGACAGCGTGGCCTCGGTGAGCGTCGGCTACAATCCCTCGACCGTCGTGTTCTCGAGCGACAGCTCGGCCGCTTTCGTGGTCACCGACGATGGCATCTCCGAGCTTCGCTTCGCCAATATCACCGGCCCCGCCATCGCCCCGTTCACCCGCATCGATAACGGATCGTTGACCTTCGTAGGTTCCGATGCCGGCGCGCCCGCCAGCGATGGTGGCACCGATTCCAAATCAGCACCGCACGCACCACAGGCTCTCGACGGCGGAGCCACGCCACTCGATGGCGACGTTTCGTCAGGCGATAGCGGGGTGTCGTCCTTCGACGACGGCGGGAAGCCAGACGATGCTTCGGGTCCCGAGGTGGGAGCATCGGACGCTGGGGTCCTGGTTCCCGACGCCGCACCGGCAAGAGACGCCTCGTCCTTGGCGAGCGCAACGACAAGCAAGGCGGTGGACGTATCAGTGACCAAGGCCGGGGACTTCGCCATCGCCCGCCGCGCCGGCACCGCTGCGGTCCTGCTCATCGACCTCAAGGCCAGGACGGTGTCGACCGTGCTGCTTTCCAGCGAGGTCACGGATCTGGATCTCGTCGACGCGCCCAGCGGCCCGCAGGCCTTCGCGGTTCTGCGTGCCGAGAGCAAGTTGGTCCGTATCGACATCCCGGCCGGATTCACCGACGAATCCCACCGCAAGCCCTGGCCCTTCGCCGGCGGGACCATCGGCTCGGTAACCATCAGCGCGAACGGGACCTATGCCCTGCTTTACACCACGGCCGTCGCCAGCAAGGACCTGGCCGTATTCAACCTGGCCACTGAGCAGTTGATGCCACCGCCCGAGATTCACAAGACGATTCGCGCCGTGGCCATCGCGCCCGACGAGAAGACGGCCCTGGTCCTGCACACCCGGACCACGCCCAGCTCGACGTCGACCAACTTGAGCGCGCAGGACATCGTGGATCAGTCCTACGGCTACACCATGGTCAACCTGGCCGACGGCTTTACCCTGTTGCACACCACGCCGGCCGATCCCAACCCGTTTGCCATCACCCCGGATTCGAGCAATGCCTTCGTGCTTTTGCGCGACGACAAGGCTTCCATCCGGACCGCGGTGCGAATCTCGTTGGCCAACTTCCAGACCACCGACTTCCCACTTGCCAGTCCACCCAACTCCCTCGCAGCCCTCTCACCAGAGACCCACAAGGTCTTCGTCGGCCAGGACTACTCCGAGGGTCGTATCAGCTTCATCGACTGGATGTCAGCCACCGGCGACGTGAAGTCGGTCACCGGCTTCGCCCTCAGCGGAAGGATACAACAATGAGACGCGGTTTCCTTGCCCTATCCCTTTTGCTCGCGACGCTGCCGGCGTGCAGTGACAGCAGCACCGAGTTCTGGCAATCCAGCAACGACGTCCTGCCGACGGTGATGCTGGAAGACCATGTGGCCGTGGTCGAGAAGAACTCCGCCACCGCCTTCGTGCTGGACCCGGGCGACCCCTCGCTCACGCCCAAGTTGGCGGCGGTCGGCAAGAACCCGGTCACCGCGGTCAAGCACAACGGCGGCAACCAACTGCTGGTCCTGAGCGCGGGCGACCACGGCTCGGCAGACAAGCAGCCGGTGCCGGCGAAGCTGGTCGTGGTCAGCCCTGCGGCCATTGATTCGCCCACCGCCTATGAGCTGGGAAGCCAGTTTGACGGGGTGGCTCAGTCCGACGAAGGACGCTTCGCTGTTCTGTACCACACGTCATCCACACAAGATGTGAACAGCGGTGCCCTCTTCAATCCCAACGACCTGGAGGTCGCGGATTTCGGCGATACCCACGCGGCCGAGCCGACGCTGACCCCGAAGCCGATTCGCAGCCTGGGAGGCGTGCCCTCGACCTCGAACCCGTCGGCATCGCCGATCCAGTTCTCACCCGACTACATCTTTCCGGCAGGCACGAGTCGGTTGGCGGTGGTTCTGTCGCAGGACTACGTCACCGTCTTCGACCTTTACCATCTGGACCATGACGAAATCTCCGTTCCGTTGTGCCCGGCGGGCGGCACCTGCAACTACAGCGTCGACCAAGTGGTCTTCGACCCGGCCAACAGCCAACCCTCCAGCGCCATCAACATCTACGTCCGCACGAACAGCGCCAAGGACATCTTTCAGATCACTTTTACCGATACCGGGCCAGCCGGACCCACGGCCAGCGGCAACAGCTTCATCGCTTCCCTGTCCATGTTCGCCGTGGGCGCATCCTCGGCCGACATGGTGCTCTTCGGAACCGGCGAGGATGCGCGCCTTGGGGTGGTCACCCCGGATGCCAGGAACCTGGTCATCCTTGATCCAAAGACCGGCAGTGGGGTTCCGCTGCCCTTGCCGATTCCAGCCAACACGATCGTCCCCTTCGTCACGACCGATCCCAGCACCGCTCGGCAAGAGACCCGGGCCATGCTGCTGGACCTACAACGGGGCAGCACCAGCGTGCTGTCCGTGGACCTGGATGCCGCGAAAGCCGCGAATGGGCTCACGCCCGACCAGTACGCTATCCCCGGCGCGGCAACCTTGGTGGTGCCGCTGCAATCTCAAGGCATCGCCTTCCTGATGTACGGTAGGTCGTCGAGCAACGCGGTCTTCTCGGTGGTCAACCTGGCTGACAAGCTTTCGCTCTTCGACTTCAATTCGTCGAGCGCCCTCGGCGCAGCCTTCCTGGAAAACCGCAAGCTCAGCACGGGGGATCGAGGAACCCGACTTTGGAGCGTCGATTCGCCGGATGGCGGGCGGCCTAGTCCAAATTCCGGAATCCACTTCTTGGATTTGGTGCCGAGGGGCCAGCCGTCCACATCCATTTGGCTGGACGAGACCATCGCCAGCATCACCCCGTTGTTCAATCCGAGCAGCGACGGCATTCGCTATCTGGTGCTCGAACAGACCCCGAACGCATACGGCAATCTGACCTTCGTCAATGCCGACAATCCCGACCGGGCCACCGCGCGCACCGCACGCGGCTTCTTGTTCGCGAGCTACCTTGGAAGGACAGCGCCATGAGGACGATCCGCATGAACCTTGTTGAAGGCCTGGCGACCCTGTTGGCTGCGACGGCGGTCTTGTTCTTCGCCGGCCGCGCGCAAGCGCAGCAGACTTGGCCCGAGGCCCAGCACCGCGCGCGCTCGGCACCGAACCCGGGCGCCGATCCGGACACACCCGCTTTCGCCTGGACGTCCTCGCGCTTTGCCCTGGCGGGCGAAGTTCGAACCACGTGGCCGCAGAACGGCGCAGCCCGCCGGCTGATCGGAAAGGACGCCCCGGTCGGTGGTGGGGTGTCCCTGCGCTACGATGCCTTGCAGCCGACAAGCAAGCTGGTGGCGAGCGTGGACCTCGGCTGGGCCTCCACCTCGACCAGCAACGGCAGTGCGTCGGGGACGGAATCGGCGGATCTCAACACCCAGCTGGTTTCCTTGGGCCTTTCGTTGCGCTACCACGTCTTTCACTGGCTGGCCCCCTACGCCCGCGTTGCCGGCGGGATCGGCTGGGACAAGCTGATCGTGTCGACCAGCGACGGCCAATTCCAGGACGAGCGCAGCTTCGGCCACGGATCCGTGGGCGGCGGGATCTTCCTGCGCAGTCCGGCCGTCATCCCGCGGCCGTCGTCCACTTGGCTTTCGTTTGCCCTGATGGGAAGCGTCGAGGGCGGCTACTACCTCGCATCGAGCAGCAGCTTCGCACTGCAATCGTCCCCGGTCGCCGGGGTCAAGAGCCCGGTGCCCACCCCGGGGGTTCCGATTGGCGAAGTTGGCCGCAACGCGCCCTACCTGCGAATTGCGGTCGGAATCGCGTTTTGATTGTCGAATCCATAACGCCGGTTCTGTTATTGTCTAGGGTCGGGTAGGGCTGTGCACCCCGATCCACCCGAGGGGACAGCCCGCCTTGGGTGTTATGAAGAAGATCGTCGTCAAAGGCGCGCGCCAGCACAATCTCAAGAACGTCGACGTAGAGATCCCACGCGACAAGCTTGTGGTGATCACCGGTCTGTCGGGCTCCGGCAAGTCGTCGTTGGCGTTCGACACCATCTACGCCGAAGGACAGCGGCGCTACGTGGAGTCCCTATCGGCGTACGCCCGGCAGTTTCTCGAACAACGGGGCAAGCCTGACGTCGACTCCATCGAGGGACTGTCGCCCGCCATCGCCATCGAGCAGAAGTCGGGCAGCCGCAACCCGCGCTCCAGCGTGGGAACCATCACCGAAATCTACGATTACTTGCGCCTCCTGTGGGCACGCGCCGGCGAGGTGTATTGCTGGAAGTGCGGCCAGCGCATCTTTTCCCAGACTGTCCCGCAAATGGTCGATCAGGTGTTGGGTTTTCCCGAAAGCACGCGCTTCTCTGTGCTTTCGCCGGTGGTACGCGACAAGAAGGGCGACTTCGCGGAAGAGCTCGCGCGCCTGCGCCAGGAAGGCTTCGTACGGGCCAACATCGACGGCGAGCTTGTCGAGCTGGCCGACCCACCCAAGCTCGACAAGACCCACAAGCACACCATCGAGGTCTTCATCGATCGTCTGGTCCGCAAGGCCGGCATCGAGCAGCGGCTTGCCGAATCCATCGAGCTGGCGGCCAAGCTGGGCGGCGGCCTGGTGAAGATCTCGCCGCTTGAGGGCGACGACCTATTGTTCTCGCAAAGGTTCGCGTGCCACGACTGCGGCGTCGGACTGCCCGAGCTTGGCCCCAGCCTGTTTTCCTTCAACAGCCCGGCAGGTGCGTGCCCGGTCTGCGACGGCATCGGCGCGACCATGTACTTCGACCCAGACCTGGTGGTCACCGATGCTGACCTGTGCCTGCGCGAAGGGGCCATCGATCCGTGGGAACGTCGCAACAGCGCCTTCTTTCAGCAAGTCCTGGACGCGGTCGGCGCCGCCTTCGACATCGACCTGTACCAGCCGTGGAACAAGCTGTCCGCAGACAAGCGCAAGCTGATCCTCGAAGGTTCGGGCGACAAGGAAATCGCCTTCGTCTTCGAGAAGAACGGCCGTAAGCACACCTTCAAGAAGGAATTCGAGGGCGTGCTCGCGAATCTGCAGCGGCGCTTCGACGAATACCAGCGGCGGCGACGCGAGCAAGGCCGCAATACCGACGAGGATTTCGAGGCGGTGTACGACGAATTCCATCGCTACATGTCGCATTCGCCGTGCGCGGAATGCGGCGGCGCGCGCCTGCGCAAGGAAGCGCGGCACGTGCGCGTGGGGGGCAAAAGCATCGTCGACGTCGCCGCTCTCACCGTGGGCGACCTTCACGAATTCATCCGCGGCCTGCCGCTGTCGCGCCGCGATTGGCAGGTCTGCCACCGCATCGTGCGCGAGGTGACTGCGCGGCTGTCGTTCCTCATCAGCGTGGGCGTGGACTACCTGTCGCTCGACCGGTCGGCGGCGACTTTGTCGGGCGGGGAAGGCCAGCGCATCCGGCTGGCCACGCAAATCGGCAGCGGCCTGCAGGGCGTGCTCTACATCCTCGACGAGCCATCCATCGGGCTGCACCAGCGCGACAACGCGCGCCTCATCGAAACCCTGGTGAAGCTGCGCGACCTCGGCAACACCGTGCTAGTGGTCGAACACGACGAGGACACCATCCGAGCTGCCGACTACATCATCGACATGGGCCCCCGCGCCGGCGAGCAGGGTGGCCGCGTGGTAGCCACCGGCACGCCCGAACAGATCGAGAAGGACACGCAGTCGATCACGGGCGCGTACTTGGCCGGCGAAAAAGGCATCAAGGTGCCCAAGCACCGTCGCCCGACCAACCAGCGCAGCCTGGTTGTGCGTGGGGCCCGCACGCACAACCTTCGCAACCTTAGCGTCTCGTTCCCGCTCGGCGTGCTGACCTGTGTGACCGGTGTTTCGGGATCGGGCAAATCGAGCCTGATTGTCGACACGCTTCTGCCGGTGCTCAAGCATCGCCTGCAGGGCGGGCGCGCGCCCGATGCGGCCCTCGACGGTGTCGACGGGCTTGCCTTCGTCGATAAGGTCATCGACATCGATCAAGCGCCCATCGGTCGCACGCCGCGCTCGAACCCGGCGACCTTCACCGGCATCTTCACCCACATCCGCGACCTGTTCGCGAACCTGCCCGAATCGAAGGCGCGCGGCTACAAGGCCGGGCGCTATTCCTTCAACGTCAAAGGCGGCCGCTGCGAGGCGTGCCAGGGCGACGGTATCCTGCGCATCGAAATGCACTTCCTGCCCGACGTGTACGTGGAATGCGAGGCATGCGGGGGGCGGCGCTACAGCCGCGAGACCCTGGAGGTGAAATACCGGCAAGCCAGCATCGCGGACGTCCTCGACATGACGGTCAGCCAGGCGTGCGGCTTTCTGCAAAACATTCCCAAGCTGCAACAGAAGCTCGAGACCCTGCGTGAGGTCGGGCTCGGCTACATCAAGTTGGGTCAGGCGGCGACCACGCTTTCGGGAGGGGAAGCCCAGCGAATCAAGCTTTCCAAAGAGCTGGTCAAACGCGCCACCGGACGGACCGTGTACGTCTTCGACGAACCCACCACCGGCCTCCACTTCGCCGACATCGAGCAACTGCTGCAAGTGCTCGGCCGTCTGGTCGACGCCGGCAATACCGTCATCGTCATCGAGCACAACCTCGACGTGGTGAAGTGCGCAGACTGGGTGATCGACCTTGGCCCCGAAGGCGGCCCCGGCGGCGGGCAGATGGTCGCGCAGGGAACGCCCGAGGACGTAGCCAAGGTCGCCGCCAGTCACACGGGCAAGTTTCTGCGCAAGGTGCTGTAGTCCTCTAATAGCAGCGGTAGCACAGAGACTGCGGCGTGGTCTTCCACGGCACAGGGTACTCGGAGCACGCGCTGCCCGCCGCGGCCACCGAATTGCGAAGGGCGTCGAGCTTGTCGATGCCGGGGCCAAGCAGGTAGGTGTCGCGTGGCCGGGTCACCCAAAACACACAATTGCCCGGCCGAGTGTCCGGCGGGAAGAACTCTTGGTAGCCCGGGTGGTGGCCGAACATAGCGTTCATAAAGCTGAACATGGGAAAGAAGGCGGTGAGGTAGCCACCGAAGTGTTTGTGCTCGGCGGCGAGCACGGCCTTGATTCGAGCGGTGCCCTCCACATCGGCCAGCGGTCGCAAGGACTTGTACGGCGGTCCATGCGCCTCCATGCGCTCGAGCAGCGTCTGGCGGTACCCGGCGAAGGTCTTCATCCATAGGGCGGGCACCGTCGCCAGCAACGCGCTCACCACGGCGACACCAAGCCAAGTTCCGAGCCTGCGTAGCGCCCCTGGCTGAAAGAAGCTGGCGACGAGATGGGCGAGCGCGACCACCAGGGCCGAGGCGAGCACGATCGAGGTCCATACCTGATACTTCGTCAGGTAGTAATAGTGAGCTCCGACGATCTCGCGAAAGTGCGAAAAGAAGGCGGCGTTGGCTGCGGCGAGGAACACTGGGAACCGCAGAGCGCGCAATACGGGTGAACCGAGAAGGCCCGACAACCCGAAACCCTCTCTGCGCAGGAACGCATACAGAAGCAAGCCCGCAGATAGGATGATGTCCGCCCTGAGCAGGTCACCCGTGGCGTAGCCCTGGATGCCGCCGCGAAGCTGAAACAGGGGAGCGATCTGCCGGGCGATCCACACTGTAGCGATGCAGAGGCCGGCTGCGAGCAACGCTTGAACGAGCTTCTGCCACCGCCAAGTTCCGTCGAAGAGCAAAAGCGCCGCCACTGCCACGGTCACATCGGCGAGGTTGAGGGCGTAGGTGTAGCGCACGACTGCAAGCCCGGCCAAGAGCACGCCCACCCGCAGCCACGGCTGCCGTATCTGGGCGTCCGCTGCCCACAGTCCAAACAGGGGTATTAGACCAAAGAGGTGAGAGTAGTAGCCCGCTGCCTCGTTGTAGTGCATGACCGGCAAGATGACGGCAAGCAGAACCCCCGCGGAGGCGACAATGGCGGTGACGGCTCCCAGCCCCACGGCAACCAGCTTGGCCTCCCCCACACGTCCCATGGCCGAAAAGGCGAGCATCATAGGAAACGCGACGGTGGCAACGACGGTCAGGTAGAAGGCGATGGTGAAGGATCGGAACGCATCGACGCCGAGGATCTTCTCGACCAGCCAGGTGAATCCGTAGTACGCGACCTGGCCGTTGTAGATGTCGGGAGCATTGAGCCCGAACTGATCAGTGAGGAAGACGTGCGTGCCCCCGTCCCAGCCGTCCAGATTCGGAAAGCCCCCGAAGTCGCGATTGTAGAGGGCCCATACGGCAAAGCCGCACGCAAGAATCGCAGCGGCGTCGGCCAACAGCAGGTCCACGGACCGGACGCGACCCAACCGTGGCCACGTCCAAGGCCGGAATACCCAAGCCGCCAAGGCACACACAGCGCAGGCGATCGCGCATGAGATGGGCAGTGACAGGCGCATGGTACATCGGAGCGGACCGGCCAGAATCAGCGGCGCCGCGAGGACGAACGGCAAGAGTGTCAGGTTGGGACCACGGTTCTCAACCCACGCGGGTGCGTTCCGGAACGCAGCCCCGAAGGACTTGGCTAAGCTGACGAAACGCTTACTCATGAAAAGACCGGCGGCGTGTGACCGATGTTTCTAACATCAGCCCTCTTACCCTTGCAGCCAGAATCTGGCGCTGGTCAGGCGTCTTGGTCGATGCTACACACAGAGCCCTCGCATGACGCCGGACCAGTCCCAGACCCCGACTCTCGAATCCAGACCGACTCCGGCGGAGCGTAACGGGACGGATGCCAATCCCACCATGCCGGTCAGGCGCAAAATCAGCAAGACCAGGATTGTCCGATCCGATGACTGGTATCCGCTGATGGTGTTTCTGGTCTCGCGCGCGGGGTTCATGCTGCTGTCCTACCTAAGCCTGGGCACGCATCGAATCTCGTCCGGCCTGCGAGGGTTCCGCCACAATCTGTTTCTCGACGGCTTCGTCCGCTGGGACAGTAGCTGGTACGGCGGGCTGGTCGACCACGGGTACATCGCTCCCACCGCGATCGCCAAGGGGGTGCAGCGAAACACGGCGCTCTTCCCGCTTTATCCGCTGGTGGTTCGATGGGTGAAGCTCGCGGTCGGCAATACTTGGATTGCCGGGCTGCTGGTCTCGAACCTGGCGTTCCTGGCGGCCACGATCATGTTGCATCAGCTTGTGTTGCGGCGCTTCGGCGAAGCCTGCGCCCGCAGGGCCGTCGTGCTTCTCTGTGTCGCGCCCTTCTCGGTGTTCTTCATGGCGGTCTACAGCGAGTCGCTTTTCCTGGCGCTGGCCATCGGGGCCTTCTTCGCCGCCGAGAGAAGGCACTGGCTGGCCGCGGGAATCCTCGCCGCGCTGGCCGGCGCGGCCCGGGCCAATGGGTTTCTCATCGTACCCGGGCTCGCCCTTCTCTACCTGGAACAGATCGAATTCAAGCTCGGAAGCCTCCGGTGGGACGCCCTCTTGGTCGCAGTCGGCCTGGTGGGCCCGCTCGCACACCTCACCTTTCTGTGGCTGCGCTATGGCAGTCCGTTCGAATTCTGGCATGCCCAGTACGTGCTGGGCTGGGCCAGCGAGGCACCGGTTTCTGGCGCTCTTTCGGAGCTTGCGGACGCCATCCGGCCATCCATGCTGGCCGCCGGCCGAGGTGCTTCCCTGACCTTCGTCCAACTCCTAAGCCCGGCGTTTCTCCTGCTGATCGTCTCCTGGGGAGTGTGGAAGAGGAAGATCGCGTGGTCGTATGCGATGTGGTCTGTCCTTACGACGGCCAGTGCGTTCACCAAATGGACATCCGCGGGCCGTTACGTGTCGGTTGTGTTCCCATTGTATATTCTCATGGCAGTTCTCGGTGAACGACCAACGCTCTATCACGTGCTCCTTGCGCTGTCCTGCGTCCTCGCGGCCCACCAACAGATCCTCTTCGCCCTGGGGCGCTGGGTCGCGTAAGAATCGTCGGTGGAGGAACCTCTTCCGTCGAGCGACCGGACCGCTTTCGACGCCGCCTGACCCAGATGAAGGGCTATTGCGCCGCCTTGGAATCCCAGTCCCACTGATTGCGACCGCTCAACTGCGGGCTGCAATTTCATGGCCTTCACCGCACGCAAACGTGCGCGTTTCTCGCACCTTTCTTGCACGTTAGATCGAAATGGCCGCATTTTTCGGCATTTTTTCGGCGCAAACCTCTTGATATCGAGTAGAGTCGCTCCCGCAGTCGTTCGCAAGGCAGAACCGAAAACCATTACGGTCAACAAGGCTGGGCAAACGGCAGCGAGCAAGCTTTCAATTAACCGAGAGGAGTGAAGATGGCTAAAGGTCCCCTGTCCAAATCCGCCCTGATTCAAACAATCGC
>CAZBIU010000148.1:0-15555 GCA_964491625.1 uncultured Myxococcales bacterium | reverse complement strand
GGCCGAGCGTTCCGCGCAGGCTGTTCTGGCCACCAACCCCGATCATTCTCAGGCCCTGCTTACCTTGGGAGAGATCCGGCTATCGAGAGGGGACGCAGCGGGCGCTACGCCCTACCTGGCCAGGTCGGTCGAGATTGAGCCTGACGAGCCAGCTCGTCTGCTCGAGTACGGTCAGGCGTTGGCCAAGCTCGGTCGCAACCAGGAGGCGTGCACGACCTGGCAGGGCGCCCTGCGATCCCTTGGCGCCAACCACGACGATCGCGATCGCGCCACTCACCTTTCGGCCGAGCTCGGTTGTGGCGTCACCGGGCCGCCTTAGGTCCTCCCTCGCGATGCTTTTCGGCCGATAGGATCGGCGGAGGATCGCACCGAGAGTGTAGCCGTGCACGCGTACCAGATCACGGCCGGAATCGCGAACTTGAATCCAGGGAGGGTCAGGATGGTGTTTGCAAGACCCACAACGACTTTCAGGGCGGCGACGGACCGAAAGGCTACCGGCGCTACAATCAAACCAAGGTGAAGCACCACGATTCCAATGCCGAGTGCAATGTACCCGACCATCACCGCGAGCCCGAGCAGCAGTCTGCGCAAGTTGCGTAGCTTCAATTGCCGAGCGGCGTAGGCAAGGCTGCACAGCACCGCCAGCGGAATGTAGGCGAACCGGGACGACGGCAAGTCAAACATCTGGAGGACCTTGCCGCTGGCCATGTACACCAGATGGGAGTCGGGTTCGAAAAGCGCGGCTCCCTGTCGCGGAACGAACCTTACCGTCTCAGACCCTCCCAGTCCGGCGACGACGAGATTGCCGAGCGTTCGGAAGACTGCCCCGAAGGGCTCGCGCAAGAGCCACCAGATTCCCACACTTGCCAGGGCTGCGAGCCCGAGTCGCGCCCCGAAGCGAGGCAGCCCAAGAGGTAGCAGGGGTCTCATGGTAGGCGCGCGGGACGTTCTGCCCAAGACACCCAAGCCAAGAAGCCCATGGCAACCAAGACCAGAAGGACTATCGGCCCCACCTGCCAGTGAACCAGCTCGGCGGCATCGGGCCAGGTGATGCCGATGAAGTAGACGCTCGCGATACGCACAACGTTCAGGAAGAAGATCAAGGCAAGCCCTGCCACGGCTCCGACGAGGCGCTGAAGGTGTTTCGCCGGGTAGGCCGCGAGCGCGGCCAAGAAGAGCGCGATTATCGACGCTGCATCGCAGTTGCGCACGATGAGGAGCGAGAAGCGGCCCGTGATGAGGTTGCCGTCCACACGGATGGACCGATCAAGGATCCAAAGAACGCTTCCCACGGCGTGCGCGTAGACGACGAGATAGGCGTGCATCAATCGCTGCGGTAGCGACTGCTTCTCATAGGGGTAGGTGTAGAGGACGAGCAGCCCCACGGCCACTGCGACGAAGATCGCGACCGAAGGGCGGACCGCTTGGGCCTCCGCCTGAACGGGCAGTTTGCCCGGTTTGGCGCTGACCCTCGGATGGACGGCCGCCCGTGTGTGGCGGCGGCTCATGCCCCCTTGAGCTGGGACCTTTTGCGGCGGCGTTGCACGGACAGCAGGAACGCTATCGCCGCCAGACCCGCAAGCACGATGTGCCACGGAGCCGCGGCGGGAGCGGCGAGCGGCCATTGGATCGACATCGTGAAGTTAAGTTGGCGAGAGAGGCTGTCATTGGCCACCAGAGGTCCACCGTGCCACCACCAGTGATATCCCGCGTAGCCGCCGTTCGTGTAGGTGGCGTCCCAGGAAAGAATGGCGCCACTCACGGGGTCGGAGGACCCGGTGATGGTTTCGTCGTTCTGATAGGCGCCGTTCAAAGTTGCGACTCCCGGGCCGGTGAAGCTGCCGCTCGCGTCCGCCGTGACGTTGAACGTGTGAACATATCCCTGGTAGTCGACGAGCGTGACGGTGAGCGTGCCTGTCTTGGCCTCGGCGCGGCCGGGTAAGCCGACGAGGACGAACATGGCCGCGAACACGAGCCACAGTCCTGCCTTGCGCGCCATTCGGCGCGATATCCATGGTTCTCTTCTCAATGAAACTACGGCCAGTCTTCCTGGATGCATAATTCACCTCCCCGGTTGTGTTCTAACAACTGCGTGCTGGGCGAAACCGAGGCCAGACGTTAGCGGATCTGAAGTGAACACAATGCAACAACTACGTGAAGGTGGGGTATTCGCCAGGTCCGAAACGGCTGTGCGAACTCTTGTCCATGCTCGCCCGGCATTTCGGTCCCAACTGGTAAGGTGGCGCAATGATGGACAAAGTGTTGCCAGACGCGACCGCATCTCCCCAAGGTCCAACCAAGTCGCGTGTGCTTGTGCTTTCCGTCGTCGCCCTCCTGGTCGCCGTGCTGCTGGTCTATTGGCCGATGCTGGCCGGCCATATCGTTTTCCACCGGGATACCGCGCTGTGGGTTTTCCCGGCTCGCTGGTTCGTGCGCCAGTCGCTTCGGGCGGGCGAGCTCCCGGCCTGGAATCCTTATCAGGGCCTGGGCTTCCCGCTTCTCGCCGATCCCCAGTATGGGGTCTTCTATCCCCCGCACTGGCTCTTCCTGCTGGTACCCGACGGCCTTGTGGCGCATCTTGCGAGCTGGCTCAGCCTGGCCCATCTCATCTGGGGTGGCGTCGGCATGCTGCTGCTCGCGCGCAGGCTGGGCGCGGGTCCCGTGGGCGCGGCCGTGGCGGGCTTGTCGTGGGCGCTGTCGGGACACACCACGTCGGCTTGGGCCATCGGCCCGCTGTTGCTGGGTGAGGCGTGGATTCCCTGGGTGGCGCGCGGATTCCTGATCTCGGCGCGCAGGGAAGGTCGCGCGCCGTCGGCTGCGGCGGTATGGCCCATGGCCCTGTCCCTGCTGGTGGGCGAGCCCTTCATGAGCGCGATGGCCTTGTTCTTCGCCCTGGTCGTGGTGCTGGCTGCGGGGACACGTAATCGTCCGCCGCGCGTCGCTCTGTTGGTGACCGCCAGGTCGGGCCTGGCGTGGGGCATCGCCGTGCTCATCGCTGCGGTTTCATGGTTGCCGTCCGTGCGCATGCTCGGCTCCACCGAACGCGCTCAGGAATTCAGTCGCGAGGCCGCCGAGCTCTATTCGCACCATCCCTTGCGCCTACTTGAGATGGTGGCGCCGGGCGCGCTCGGCGATCCGACCGGCACGTATCCCGCAGGCAGCATCGTCGGCGAGCCGGGGGCAGCGGGCGCGCCGCTGTTCTTCAGCTCGTACCTCGGTGTGGTCGCCCTTGCGTTCGTTCTCTTCGGGCTACGCCGGCGGCGCTTGCCTGGTGTGCTGGCCGCTTCGGCGCTGCTCGCGCTCTTCGTCGCGTTCGGCAAGCACAGTCCCGTGCACGAGATATGGCGCCGGATTCTCTTCCCCTTCGCGCATATGCACTCGCCGGAAAAATACGTCGTGCTGGTCGTGGCGCCGCTTTCGCTTCTGGCAGGGCTTGGCGCCACCAGCTTGCTCGCAGAAGACAAACCGCGCCTGCGGCGACTCGTCGCCTTCGCGGGTGGCCTCGCCGCTTTCGCGGCTTTGGCCGGCGTGTTTCTTCCCGAAGCGCTTATCGGGGATGCGCGCGGAGCCTGCTTGCGTGGGCTTGTGCTTCTTGGTCTGCTGTGCGGGCTGGTCTTCGCGCTTCGGCATTTTTCGCGCAAGGAGAGCATCGCGAAAATCGTGGTTCTCGCCATCGTTGGCCTCCTGGTGCTCGACCTCGGCCTGCCCGCCCATCGCATTGCCGGCTTCGGATCGGCGCGAACCTTGATGACCGTGCCACCCGCTGCTTCGGCCGTGCTCGACGACAATCGCGGCAATCCCGCGCCGCCGCGCCTCTACCGCATGCCCAACCTCGAAGCGAACGCCGACCCGCTTGGCCCCGATGCCACCTGGCGCGACAGTCAAGAGCGGGCGATCCGCTGTCTGACGCCGAACACCCTGAACGTCTTCGGACTGGCTGTGATGCCGGGCTATGCATCGGCCATCCCCGATCTGCTTTCACGACTCGGCCCACGCACCTACGAGTCCCTGGGGCGCTCGCTCAAACTGCTCGCCATGCCCTACGTTTTGGCGAGCGACGCCGAGGTTGGCGACATCGAACGGGTCGTGGTGGCCAAGGTCATCGCGCATCCGTTGCCGCACGGAAGCCTTCTGCGCGCAGACGGCGTCTTGCCCCGGGTCTATCTGCCAAACCAGATACGAAGCGTGCGCCCCGACGAAGCGGCCCAGCATCTGAGCGACGAGGCCGTGGTCTCGGGCAGAGAAGTCGTCCTGCTAACGGCCGGACAGCCGATGCTGACGCCGACCATTGAGGCCAACCAAACCCACGGCTGCCACCTGGTGAGCTTTTCCAACACCCGCGTGGTCGCCGAATGCGCGACGCCAGCGCCCAACCTTGCGGTGTTCGTCGAGCAGTACGATCCGGGCTGGAGCGCGACGGTGGACGGCACGCCCGCGCCGGTGCTAGCCGCGAACCTGGTCATGCGTGCGGTCCCCATCCCGGCCGGGACTCACCGTATCGAGCTCTCTTACCGATCTCCCGGCCTGCGGCTGGCGCTGGCCCTTTCAACTCTCGGCCTACTCGTCTTCGTACTCACCGCAAGGAAGCGGTCGGGCTATTGAGATAGCCGCGAGACAAAGTAGCTGATCGCGCCACTCGCTTCGCAGTGCCCGCTATGGCAGGTTATGCCCGATCCGCCACAGTCATTGTCGACGGTGCAGACCGAGCCCGGGGAATACAGGACCGAGCTGCCCATGGTGATGGTGTTGGCGAAGCTACCCGCGACGAAGACCGAGTCAGCCAAGGCACCGGACGCAGAGCGAGCCACAGAGACGGCATAGATCGTTTGACTACCCGCCGCGTCGCCGTATTGCCTGGTACAGACCGTGCTTCCATCCGCCCCGCTAAGCTGCGCCGCGAAGGCGTCGGTGGTTGCGTTGTCGCTGTTGGTGAGCCCGAGCCCGGTCAAACTGCCCTTGAACGTACCGCCTATGAACACATCGCCGGTCGAAGACACCCCCACGCTGTTTATGACTTGGTCCTGGCCAGCGTCGCCGTAGGACTTGACCCATGTCGAATTGAAAGACGAATCGAACTTCACCACGAAGGCGTCGTTTAGACCCGCGTAGGCAGCCACATGCCCGCCACCGAAGTCCACGGAGCTAGCGATGCTGCCCCCCATGATAATGTTGCCGGCCGAATCAGCGGTCAGGCCAAAGGCGTCCGAGCGCCCGGTTCCAGCCCAGGCCTGCGCCGATCCAACCAGGGAACCGTCGGCCGCATCGAGCTTGGCCGCGAAAAGCACAGCCGTGGTGCCGCTGGTATCCGCGACATTGGGAAGCCCAAAGAGGTCGCCAGAATAGTTGCCCGCGATGATGACGTTGCCACTATCGTCCATGGCAATCGATTCGCAGACTTGATCGCCCGCGCCGCCATACTGTTTGCCCCACTTCACGCTGCCGCTGGTGGCGTCGACCACGAACACGATGAGATCGAGGTTGCCGCCGCCGAATGCCGTGTTGCCTCCAGTGCCAGTGGTCGTGCGGACCCCCTTGGTCGACGCGCTCGCATTCCAGACAGAAACGATCTTGCTGGTCTTTCCGCAGAAGGCGATGGCGTTCTGGTTCGGGTTGGCGGCCGCCACCAGCAGGGCGCCGCTGCCAACATCGACCATGTGGGCCTTGATCGGGTTGACGTAGCTCCCGGTGGAGGTACCATCCAGCACCGCGTAGAAATTCGTGAGCTGGCTAGCGGCAAGGTAGTCGACGCCCGCGACGCCTGCGTTACCAGTCGGTCCCGAGCCATCGGAGTAGTTGCCCGTGAAGTCGATCTCGCTCTGGACGGTCCCGATGATCCCCAGGTTGCCGCCCGAGGCCACCGTCACAGCCTTGATTGTCTGGGCCTGGTCCTGGGGATTATCGAATCCGAAGGCTGCGCTGGCCAGGCCGGTCGCGGGATCGAGCTTGACCACGAAGCCATTCGATCTGGTTCCCGTGCCATGTGCAACGACGCCGCTGCCGAAATCGTAGTCTCGCCAGAATTCCCCAGCGATCCAGGGGATGCCGCCTGTGGCCGTGGCAAGGCCTTCGAGCTCGGGCGCTTTCGTCCCGCCGAGCGGCTCGGCCCAGCTCGCCCCGCCCATACCGCACGCCCCAGGGGAGGTATCTGGCGGTCCCAGAAGGTCGCTCTGAGGTGGAGTATCGGCCGGAGCGTCCGAGATGTCGGGCGAAACATCAGGTTGAACCTCGACCGCGTCGGAGCCGACGTCGGTGACGTCCGAACCGGTGTCCAAGAGAGTCAGGTTGAGATCCGCCGTCGGTCCATCGCCGGTGGCCGGAGCGTCCACTGCGTCGCGACCACTGGGGATATCAGGCGGGACGTCAGGTAGAACCTCGGCCACGCCCGCGACTTCGGGGCCGGCGTCAGGGGGCGCCAGCCTGACATCCGACGGTCCATCGCCGTTGGAGGTTCCCGTGACGTCGCTGCCACCATCGAGGCGGTCCGCGGGCGTCACTTCCTGGCCAGCTTCCGTACCAACGACATCGAGCGCGACGGCACCATCGGCCAAGACCGACGGTCCGGAGTCCGATCGCGCCCCACTGTCGTCGAAGAGGGTATCGGCTCGACCGAGACCACTGTCAAAGGATCCGGCTTGGCCGGCCTCACCCACTCCCTTGTCGACTGCTCCGTCGGATCCGCCGTCAAAACACTTGGCATCGCAGTACTTACGTTGGCCAGCGTCGACTTTCTCCTGCGGACTGTTGCTTCCGCAGGCCCCAAGCAGGACCAAAAGCGGCGCGCACGACAGCCCGAAAGCCCGCTGCCGCCTCGTCATCTTGCTTGGAGCCATGCCTTGCTCGTCTGCCCCAAGGAGAGGTTAGAATTCCACCAGGTAGGACGCCAGATTGGTGGTGCTCGTTCCCGCAGGCATCGCAAGCGTCGTCGTCTGGCCGCCGAAACTGATGACGTTGTTGAATGAGCCGGCGATGGCCGTCCGGTCCTGGCTGGTACCGCTCGCCCGACGATTTATCGCCACCGCCGCCGCGAGCCCTCCGGTCTCGTTCGCGTCCCCATAGTTCTGGGCACAAAGAGTCTGGCCGCTGCTGCCATCCAACGTAACCACGACGGACTCGTAGCTGCCGGGATTGTTCGCGTGCGACATCAGCACGGTGTTCGCCGGGCCAACGTCAACGGACACCCTGAAGGCGCCGACGACCGTGATCCGACCCGCGGAGTCCACATCAACGCCGCTGTTCGTGGCGACCGTTCCGCCCCAGCGTCGGGCCCAGCCCGGAGTGAACGAGCCGTCGAGCTTCAAGGCCAATCCGTCAGTGCCTGGGCTTGGCGATCCCGGGGTGACTGTCTGGCTTCCGAAGACGAACGGAGCGTTGAACCAGCCAGCAACGATGACATTGCCTTGACCGTCGATCGCCAATCCACTGGGCGTTACATTGCCAGAGGTGCCGAAGCTCTTCGCGGACACAACAGTCCCGGTGGATCCGTCGAGTTTGGCCACCCAGAGAACCTGTGGCGCGACGGAGGAACCGCCATCCACGGCCTCCGCCGGTGGGGTCAGCGCGCCCAGACCGAAGTCGAGTGCGCCCGCAAAGGTGCCGGCGAGCACGACGCTGCCCGAGTCGTCGAGCGCGGCCGAGGTGCACGATTGGTCGCCGGCCCCGCCGAAGAGCTTGGCCCACTTGACTTTTCCGCTGCTCGCGTCGATGGCCGCCGCGACCACGTCTTTCCCGCCACCCGGGGTTCCGGCGATGCCTGTGAGGCTTGTCGTGGCGAGATTGGCGGCAGTGTTCATGGCCGCGCCACACACGATGAAGTAGTTCTTGGTGGGGTTGGCCGCAATGGCGAGAAGCTGGCCGCCCTGCAAATTCACCTTCTTCGACCACACGCCGGTTCCGTCGCTGTCCTTGAGCCCGAGGATGTAGTCCACCTTGGTAGACTGGTTGTTGGTGATGTCCTGGATAGGGATGATCTGGTCCGGATCGAGGCTGATGGTGCCAAGGAATTGTCCAACCACGCCAACTCCGGTGCTCGCGACCCCGACACCGGTCACCAATTGATCCTTGGTGTCGCCGACGCCGAAGACCCACTTGGCCGTGAGGGCCAGGCCGTCCCCCGGCGTGAGGTCGTCAGGATAGAGCTTGGCCACCACGATGTCAGCGCTGCCGCCTCGGTTCCAAGTCTTGCCAGCAAAGGCGTTGCCGACGTATCCGGTGGTTCCTGTCACGAGAGTCCCATCGGTGTCCCAAGCAATGTTGGTCAGGCCGGTGGTTGCCGGGTAGTTCGAGTCATGGGTGGCGAGCGGAGGACATACGAGGGGGCGAGAAGACGTATCAATCGGACCAGCCTCGGTACCGTTGATTCGAGCGTCGACCGGAGCCCCGCCGGCGCCAGCGGCATCAATCCCACCAATTCCGCCGGTCCCACCAACGTCAACGCTGCCGCCGACTCCACCGGCGGCGGAGTCGAATCGGATGGTAAGGTCAGGCCCTGCTTCGGGACCGAATACAGCCACATCGGGACCGGAGTCGGGACCAGGCACCGGCGTATCGGGACCAGTTACCAGCGTATCGGGGCCCACGACCGGGCCGTCCGCCTTGATGGGTGCCGCGTCCCGGTTCCCCGGCGAGCCGCCAGTGCCACCGCCACTGCTGCCGCCGCCGCAGCCCGCGGCCACGAGAGCGGAGAAGGCTCCGGTCAAGACGAGCCTCCCTAGTAGCCTGGTACGAATGGTGATTCCTCGAACGCAGTGTCGAATCATGGTTTCCTCGCTGGTGGTCAGGCCCGTGCTGGGCTGGGTTTGTCGTGGATGCATACCGCTATCCTTTTCAACCGCGTGTGATGTATTCGTGAATTTCAGGTGTCACAATTGCCACGTATGGGTCTCAGGGTGAAAGCTTTGCAAGGCAAGTGGTCGCAGTCGTGCCAGCGGCAGCCTGGAGGACGCCGACCGGCGGACCGAAGCTCAAGTTCCCGGTAAAGTTGAGCAGGAGGAGACTGCTGTTCATTTGATCCCCAGCCCCGTCTGTTCGCCCCAGGATTCCTACCGGCGTGCTGAGGTTTCCAACACCGGGATCTCCATAGCCCGCGGCAGCGATGACAGACCCCGTGCGCAGGCCCTCCAACTGGGCGACAAAGGCCCCGGTGGACAAGGGCGCTGGCAACGGCGTGCCTCCAATCTTGCAGGCGGCGTTGTATGTTCCGGCAACCAATATGTTGCCACCAACGTCTGACAGGCTCACGGGTTGGATTCCGGCGCTCGCGCTGCCAGCGTCAAAGCTCTGAACCCAGACCGGCGTTCCGTCCGCGCCCGAAAGCCTCGCGACGAACGCAGGCGACGTCAATGGGACGCCGAGGAGAGATCCTCCGGTGGCCGTGCCAGCTACGACCACGTCGGCGCCGACTACGATCATGGCACTGGGCTGGACCGACTGGCCATCGCTGCCGATGCTCCGGGCCCACACCCAGGCGTTGTCAGAATCGAGCTTGGCCAGGAACATCCGGGACGAAGAAATCCCTCCCGGGCCAGGAGCCGTGCCCGGGCCGGGCAGAGTCTTGGTGGCTCCGGACTTCAACGCGAACGTCAAGTCGCTCCCGAACAAATAGGTTCCCGCGACGTAGGTATTCGATTCGGCATCGGCGGCAAGGGCCGCACAGGCTTCGTCGTTGGGTCCGCCAATCTGGGTTGCCCACGACGTGGCTGAGCGAAGCGTGGTCGGCGCCGTGCCACCGTCGGGCGGCGTGTCGACGCCGATCCGGGCAAGCACCATGTCGACGCCGCCAGCGCATGGTAGTGAAGGGGCGAAATCCCGGCCTGGGCTGGGCGGGACGCCCCCATCCACCGCCGGAGCTGTTCCGGTTCCACACACCATGTTGCCGCACACGACGAAGGAGCTCCCTCGTGGATCGCCCGCGATTGCACGAAGGACTCCACGCGCCGGCAGCCTGGCGTCGCCGTTCTGAAGGTTCAGTCGCCACCCCGCAACCCCGCCGCCATCCGCCGAGCTGGCCACGAAGACGAATTGGTCTCCGGGGCGGGTTTGCGAAATTTCGTCGCCCGCAACAGTGATCGACCCGCCACCAAGGCTTCCGATCACGCCGAGTTGGCCTACGCCGTTGACCGCGAAGGATTGCACCACCTGGTCCTGCGAGGCGGACCCGGGATACGCCTGCGCCCAGACCGCCTTGGTGCTGGACGGATCGATCTGCGCCAGGAAAACGTTGGTGTAGGATGATCCAACCCGGTTGGTCCCGGCGACATTCATGGCTCCGGTTCCGAGGTCGGTCTCGCCAAAGAACGCCCCAGCCGCAAAGACATTGCCAGCGCCGTCTCGCACCAGGCCGGCATCGTTCCCCGGCCAATTGATGTTGGAAAATGCCCACGCTGAGAGCGGATCTGGAAAGCCGCCGAGAGGACAAGTCCCGGTCGCGCGGTCGCAGGTTGCCTGCTTCGGGCAGACGCGCGGGTCCCCGGTGCACACGCCGCTCTGGCACCTGTCCCCGAAGGTACAAGGATTGCCATCGTCGCACGCGAGTGTCCCGCCGACGATGGGATTGGTGCACTCCCCGGTCATCGGGTCGCAATGGCCAAGGGTGTGACATTGGTCGAGGACGGTGCATGTCTTGATGGGTCCGTCGAGGCAAGCTCCCCCGCTGCAGATGCTATTCGTGGCGCAGAGATGGACGCTCTGGCAGCTCGTGCCATCGGCCAGCGGGACATGGATGCATTGGCCGGTGGCGACATCGCAGCTATCGGCGGTACATGGACTGCCGTCGTCGCAGGACGCCGCCGAAGAGCAGGTTGCGACGTCCGCGAACGCTGCGTCCGGCGAACCGGGATCCGCAGCCGTGTCCGCCCGAGTCTCTTCGCCGGCCTCCGGCCCGTGGCTCGCGTCCGCGACGGGCTTGGTATCGCTCTTGCCGCAACTCGCACCGAGAAGTACGCAGAGCGTACCCGTTACAGTTGCAAGGCTTGGCCTATACAGTTGGAAATTCATTGTAGTTCTGCGGGGCAAACAGTGGCGTCTTTTAAGCCGATCTGCCGGTTGGTTCGGGTGAGGAATTCGATACAGATCTGCTACGGACTGGTTACAGATCTTTGCCCCGGCCTGCTTCCCGCACGGCCGTGCTATTTTGGGGCGCTGCTATGAACCCGAGATGGCGGACAGCGGCGATCGCCGGACTGCTATTGCTCGTTTGCGCGGTCTACGCACGAGGCCTGCGGGGAGAGTTTGAGTTCGACGACGTGAGCACCGTCGAATTCAATCGCGGCATCCGACATCCGGCCAAGTACCTCGCGTTGTCCTCGCTTGTCGATACGCTTCGAGGAAAGCGGGTCCTGACCGACTTCACCTTTGCCCTCAACCACGCGATGGGGGGAAAGGATCCCCTGCCGTACCACACGACCAACCTAGCTATCCACCTGGTCGCGGTCTGGTTGGTGTTCAGCTTCACCCGGCAGATGCTAACCCTGGGCGGATTTCCAAGCAGAGACGGTCTGACCTTGGCGGTCACCGCGATGTTCGCGCTGCATCCGCTGCAGACGCAAGCCGTGACCTATGTTTCCCAGCGCGCCGAATCGCTTGCCTCGGTGCTCTACCTTGGCTCGCTTCTGCTTCTCCTCGGGAGCGAAAAGCGCAGATTCAGCTTCGTCAGCGCCGGCGGCTATGTATTGTCATTTCTGCTCTTCGTCCTGGGCCTCTCTGCCAAGGTCATCGTCGTGACCCTGCCCCTCGCCTATCTAATCGTCGCCTGGATCCCCGGCCCGAAAGAACGCGGCGAGCTCGCGCGGCCGACCCGGCGCATGGCCTTGGCCGCGCCCTTCTTCCTCTACGCCCTTTTGACAGGAATCCTGACCGTCACAAGCTTGCAGGGCGAGGACGCAGGCCTCAACATTCCCTCCCTGCCGCCCTGGCGATATTTCATCACCCAGTGGCGCGTCGTCGTCACCTACCTGCGCTTGCTGGTCTGGCCGGCCGGCCAAAATCTGGACTGGGACTTTCCTCTGGCGGGCGCCACCGGCGATCCCGCTGTACTCGCCTGTGGGCTGTTTCTTGTCGCTATCTTGCTTGGGGCGACGCTGCTGCTCTTGCGCTGCCGCGCGCGCACGGATGCGCTGGGAAGCGCGGGTCGGCTGGGCGCCTTCGGGGTGTTCTGGTTCTTCTTGCTCCTGACCCCTACGTCAAGCCTCATGCCCCTTGCTGATGTCGTGATGGAGCATCGGCTCTACCTGGCCTCGTTGGGCGTCTTCGTGGCAGCCGGAGTTCTCACCGCGACTGCGATGGAGCGCCTGCGGCGGGTATGGCCACGAGGGCAGTATCTGGGCATGGCCGTGCTCGGTGGTGTGTGCCTGGCCCTGGCCGGCGTGACCTATGCTCGGGTCGGAACGTGGAAGACGAAACTGGCGCTCTGGGGCGACGCCGTAACGAAGTCGCCCCACAAAGCGCGCGTTCACCTGGGGTTGGCCGGTGCCTACCTCCTCGCCGGTCAAGCACAGCAGGCTATCGGCGAGTACCAAACCGCGCTCGGCCTGGCTGGCGCGGATCCCCTCTGGATTCGCACCGACATCCGCGGCAAGCTGGCCGCAGCCTTGCTGGCGCAAGGACGGTCCGATGAGGCTATTGCCGTCCTGCAGGAAGGGCTGAGGGAAAAACCCGGGGAAAGCGCCTTGCTCGGCGTGCTGGCGATGGCCTATTTGCGGCGACAAGAGTGGCCCCTGGCGACCACGGCGGCCGAGCAATCCGTGGAGAGCGCGCGTTTCCCCGCCATCTCCCTGCGCATCCTCGGCATCGTCCTTGGCGCGGTGGGAAAGAACGAGGATGCCGTGATAGCTCTCGAAGAGTCGGTTTTCCTCGATCCCGACGACGAACAGGGCAGAGTCCTTCTCGCAAGTGCCTACCGATGGCAAGGGCGCGATAGCGAGGCTTGTACGATCATCCGTCGAGTCCGACAGCCATCGACGAGCCTCGAACCCCAGGTGAGGGCCGCAATCGCCGCCTGCGAAACCAACTGACCTAGGTTCAGGTTGCACTTTGGTAACGAAACCGAAGCGAATCCGTTTCGTTGTACCTTTCTGCGCCTCGCTATCCTCCCGACCGGCTTGACCAACCGCAAATGGAGGCCTTGTTGCCATGATCTTTAAACCGATTCTTGCCCTTGTGGGCGCCGCAGGCGTCATGTTCGCTGTTTCGCCGGTGAGCGGACAGACCACCGCCTGCCCAACCACGGCAACCGCGTGCAGCGATACCGCGAGCTTGCCGAACCCCATCTACCTGGCCGGCAGCAGCGCCTTCGAGCCGATCTTGAGCCAGCTTGCCGTCCAGATTTCGAGAGCCCAGGGCGTATCCATCATCTATCAGCCCATCTCATCGTGCAATGGCGTCTCGGCGGTGTCCCCCCCCGCAGATCTGCCGGTTCCCCAGCCGCTGACCGGAACCGCGGACTACTATCTGACCAACAAGACTGACCCGACCAAGGTGGACATCTGCAATTGCAATTTGGCGGGTAACACCATGGCTGCCATCGGCGTCTCCGACGTGGCCTTCGAGTCGTGTCAAACCACTGCTAGGCCGGCCACAATTGGCGAATGGTTCGGTCCAGAGCAAGCCATGCTCATTGTGGTTCCCAAGGCCAACCTGACCACCACCGCGCTCTCGGCCGAACAAGCGGCAGCCATCTGGGGCTGTGGGAAGTACCAGGGGTTCACCGACCCCAACGCTATCCAGCAGCGTAGCGCAACATCGGGCACGCAGATCCAAATTGCGAAGAACATCGGCGTCCCAGAGGTCTCGTTCGTCGGACACCCCAATGGTTCGAGCTCGGCCATGCTCACCTCGCTCCTAAGTGTCGCTGATCCACAGACCGCCATCGGTTTCGTCGCCAACGACTTCTACGACACGAAGAGATCGGTCCTCAACTCAGTCGCCTTCCAGGGCAAGGGTCAGAATAAGGCCTATTACGCCGACTCCGACTCGATCGCGGACGACCTGCTCAACGTGCGCGAAGGACGGTACATGATCCAGGGTCCTTTGCACTTCTTCAGTACCTTGACCGCCGGCGCGCCCTCGGCCAGCGCCGCGCTCGTTATCAACTGGCTAACCGGAGCCGCTCCCATCGACCCCAGCAAACCTGGCAGCTACGTTACGACCGTGGCCACCTCGGGTGACGTTCCCCAGTGTGCGATGAAGGTCAAGCTCGACAAGGACGGCGGATACTTCTCGCCGTATGTTCCGCCGGTTTCCTGTCACTGTGCCTTCCAGAAGGCGAAGAACGTGAGGCTTCCCGCCGGCGCTTGCCCAGTTTGCAAGGCCGACACTGACTGCTCGGGTGGCCTGAAGTGCCAGACCGGATATTGCGAGTAGCCTACGAGGAGATGCAACATGAAGACTCTCAAGCTTTCAATCTTGGCTCTCGGGCTTGCCTGCGCCGGCTTTGCTGGTTGTGGTAGCAATGGCCCGAGCAACAACGATGCCCCAGTCGTCGTCCCCGACGCCCCGGTCGTCGTCCCCGATGCCCCGGTCGTCGTCCCCGATGCCCCGGTCGTCCCAGGCCCCGACGGTGGCGTGGTACAGCAGGATGCCTCCATGGGAGAGGTTCCGATTCAGGGCACGAGTGGCACGTACGTGGACTGCACCGGCTTGACGCCAGCGCAGTGCCACGACCGAATCATCAACCCGCCCACGGTGCCCGAGACTGTCGTAACCCAGCCAACCGGCGCTGCCCCAGCGCCTGGCTATCCGGCCTGTACTGCCATCTGAGTGGCAAGACAGCGGAGCCGAATGTGAAACGCGGTGCCGCTGCCGCGCGGCTCCGGACCGTCGTGCGTACTGTCGGCGGAGGACCCGCAGCAGATCGCCTCGCTACAGCCTCGAAGGACGGCCGGCAGCGGGGAAGACCGCCTTGCGGATGTTGGTTGACCCACCCTCATCCTGGCGGGCCTCCTGACGGCTTGCCGTGGCCATCTAACGTGCCAGTGAAACGTTTGTGAACAAATCGCATACCGATCGCAACATCAGTGTCACGGTACGCAGTGAGGTCCACTTGCCTCTTGATTCGGCGTGTTCCCACGAAAGATAGTTCGCAGCAAAATCACCGCACCGTCACGAACGATGAACCTATCGTGTCCATCCTTCTGTCCTAACTGACATCTGAGAGGAGGGTCTGCGTTTATGTTTCCGTCACAATCTCTGCGCGCTATAGCCATTGCAGTCGGGCTGCTTTACGTGCTCGCTACCGCGCCTGCGTACGCGCGGCGCACGAGCGAGGACGAGAGTGTACGTTCGGAACGGACTCTTGGCACGGTGGCTTTGAACCTGGGCAAATACGACGATGCCGTGGAGCATTTCTCACGCGCCTACGGCATCGTCCAGGATCCTGCTCTGCTGTTTAGCCTGGCGCAGGCGGTTGCCGCCGCTGAGGCGGGTGCAAAGCTGATTTCCCCGTTTGTTGGCCGTATACTTGACTGGTACAAGGCTGACACCGGAAAAGATTACCCCGCCGCCGAAGACCCCGGTGTGCTTTCCGTCCGCGAAATATACGCGTATTACAAGAAGTTCGGTTAC
>CAZBIU010000147.1:0-15638 GCA_964491625.1 uncultured Myxococcales bacterium | reverse complement strand
GAACCCGGCGCTGCTCGTCGGTTTGGGGAGGCGGGCGACGCCGATCCACTTCCGCCATCGCCTCCCCGAACCGCTTCAAGATGTGCAGCCGGTGCACGCGCAGCACGCTGGGCTGGTAGATCTCTCCCAACAGGGCGAAGAGGTCTTCTGCCGCCTCCATCCGTGCGATTTCTTCCGTTAGCATCGAGCCGCCTAAGCCATCAGGGGTTCGAAACTGAAGGCCTTCTTGGTACATGTTCGGCCACACGCTTCGCAACCGATGCAATTGTCTGGGTTCTTGACCGAGGCGAACATCTTCGCAGATTCCTCTTCGTCGATTTCCTTCGGAGCAAGCACGTCGTGGGCACAGATCTTCATGCAGCGCCCGCAGCCGATGCACTTGTTGTCGTCAACGGACTTTACGAACTTGGGCGTCCATTCTTGTCGTCCTCGGGTCATTCCAGTGATGTAGGACATCGCTCGATTCCTTTCCGGCTTCTTACTCTTCCGTCGTTTCCACAAATCGTCGCTTTGGTTCCATCCCCATCGCCTTGGCCAGCCAAGGCGGTGCATCGCCCCGCAGCACGTTCTGCAGTTTCTCGACCAATTCCTCGATGGGCACCTCGCCGCTGGTCTTCATGGGGTGAATGTGTCGGGCCACCAGCTTGGCTGCGGCAGGCCCGCCAATCTCCACGCTGCAGGCAATCGCGCATCCTTCGAGCGCCCGCGCCTTGGCAAGAATGTGATCCTCATTCTCCAGGTCACGCGGTGGCTGTTCGATCCGCCCGATGCACTCTGCGCTGGTTAACTGAATCTCCCAGACGTGAAACCGCGTCGCTTGTCCGAAGTGCTGATTGACTTGCAGCCCGTCGCTGCTGGCAAAGGCGACCTTCATGACCGGCTACCTCATCATCTCGAAGTGCTTGTCGTCGCAGGTCTCGTCGGTGATGTCGAGGAACCTGTTGCAAATCTCGGCCACCATGTTGATCACGCCCTGATACCCGACCAGCGGTCGACGGTGCAGGCTGACCCGGTCGAAGATCGGGAATCCGAAGCGGAAGAGTGGGATCTTCGCGTCGCGTGCGATGAACTTGCCGTGGGTGTCGCCGATGATCGCGTCCACCGGATCGGTCATCACCAGAGAGCGCAAGTGCCACAAGTCACGATTCATATAGATCTTGCCAGTCTTGCCGTACGGTGACGCATCCAGGAGCGCCTGCAGCTCGCGATCGAGCTTCTTCGAGCCCTTGGAGCAGAGGACATGATGAGGAACCGCCCCCATCTCCAAGAGGAACGAGACGTAGCCCAAGAGGTAGTCGGAATCGCCGTAGACCGCGAACTTGCGCCCGTGCATGTACTGCTGCGCATCGGTCATAGCGTCCACAGCGCGCCCACGTTCGGCCTTGAACATCGCCGGAACATCCTTGCCGAATGCCTCGCCGAGCTTCATCAGAAACGCGTCGGTCTTGGCGATACCCATCGGCATCGGCATGGACACGTGCTCGCCGGCGTACTGTTCCTTGATCCAGGTAAACGTCTTCGAGGTGGCAAAGGGCGCCACGGTCAAGGTGACCTTGCCATTGATCGAGTCGCCGGCCTCCGCCAGATTGGTGCCCCCGGGATAGATCCTGTACGTGCCGTCGTTCGGGGAATCGAAGGTTTCGCTGATGTCCGCCAGAAAGGTGTACGGAATCCCGAAGGCTTCGAAGATCCGTTTGTACTCGCGATAGTTGCCCGTGTTGGCGTCGAACCCAGCGATGAAGTTAAGCTTCCCGGTGCAGCGACCTTCCACCGATTTGTTGTCGGTCAGCGTTTGCAAGATCGACATCAGCATCGAGTCGTAGCCGTGCACGTGCGACCCGCTGAATGACGGCGTGTTGGCGTATGGGATTAGGAAGTCTTTCGGAATGTGTCCCTTTTGGCGGGCATTGCCGATAAACGCAGTCAAGTCGTCGCCGATGACCTCCGGCATGCACGACGTGAACACCGCGATCATCTTCGGCTTGTAGAGCGTGTATGCATTCTCCAAGCCCTCGTGCAGGTTGTTCTGGCCGCCAAACACGGCACCGTCCTCGGTCATCGCGTCGGATACCGCGGGCGCCGGCTCGCGAAAGTGGCGATTGAGAGTCGAGCGATAATACGAGGCGCACCCTTGCGAGCCGTGCACGAAGGGAAGCGTGTCCGCGAAGCCGTGAGCCGCGAGCTGCGCGCCCAACGGCTGGCACGCGTGGGACGGATTGATGACCAACGCTTGGCGGGCAAAGTTCTTTTCCCTGTACTCCTGGGTATTGATCCACGCAGAGACCCGCTTTTCGTCTTCGAGCGTGATTTCGGTGACCTTCTTGACCGCAAGTCCGAGATCGTTTGCCATGACTTATCTCCAGTCCGCTAAAACGGGGCCTTGACGAGCTTCCAGGTCGGGCTATTGATAGCCATGTCGATGTCGCGAGCGAACACCGGGAAGCCATTGTAAGCGTGGTAAGGACCCGAGTAGTCCCAGCTATGCATCTGCCTGAACGGCACCCCCATCTTCTGAAACACGTACTTTTCCTTGATGCCGCTGCCGACCAGGTCGGGCTTCAGGGTGTGAACGAATTGCTCCAGCTCGAATTCGCTGGCGTCATCGTACAGCACGGTGGCCTCGGGCATCTCGGGCGTGGTGCGCTCGTAATCGTCGGAGTGAGCAAACTCGTAGCCCGATCCGATGACGTGCATGCCGAGATCCTCGTAGGCGCCCACCGTGTGGCGCGGGCGAAGGCCACCGACGTACAGCATGACTCTTTTGCCTTCGAGTCGGGGACGGTATTCGTCGACCACCTTCTGCATTATCGGGTCGTACTTGGCGATCACGTCCTCGACCTTGTTCTTGATCACGTCGTCGAAGCGCTCGGCCAGCTTGCGCAGGCTCTCGCGGATCTTGGTCGGACCGAAGAAGTTGAGCTCCAGCCACGGGATGCTGTACTTCTCCTCCATCACCCTGGCCATGTAGTTCATGGAGCGGTAGCAGTGGATAACCGCGAGCTTCACCTGGTGCGTGGCCGCGATGTGCTCCATCTGGCCGTCGCCGGTCCAGGTCGCCTTGACATTGAAGCCGCACTCTTCGAGCAGGGGCTTCACCGACCAGACGTCACCGCCGATGTTGTAATCGCCGATAAGCGCGATGTCGTAGGGCCCCGCCGGCTCCGCGAATTCGCGCGTCTCGATGATGTAGTCGCGGATGGTGTCGTTCGAGATGTGGTGCCCGAGCGATTGCGAGACACCGCGAAAGCCTTCGCAGTTGCAAGGAATGATGGGCATGTCGAGCTCTACCGACATCTTCTTTGCAACCGCATTGATGTCGTCCCCGATGAGACCGACCGGGCACTCGGACAGAACCGAGATGCCCTTGGCGAGCGGGAACAGGTCCTTGGTTTCCTTAAGAAGCGTGGCCAGTTTTTTGTCGCCGCCGTAGACGATGTCCTTTTCCTGGAAATCCGATGTGGCTTGCAGGGCGAAGTTCGATACGCCATTGATGCCGGACATTAGGTTTCGTCGCGTCCCCCACGAATACCAGCCGCAGCCGACGGGCCCGTGCGAGACATGCACCATGTCGCGAATTGGCCCCCACACCACGCCTTTCGCCCCTGCATAGGCGCAACCTCGCGCGCTCATCACACCCGGAATTGTCTTGCGATTCGACTTCACGCACGGCCCGCCCGACTGTGGATCATTGGGCGCCAGGTGTGGCGCTCGCTTGGTACGACCCTTTTCGGGGTAGGCGGCGAGTGCCTTGTCGATCATCGACTGCGTCGACTCTTTCGTAATGCCGTCGACCTTCTTTACGACCAAACCTGACATGTGTTGCTCCTCGTTGTGCTGACGGTGGCTGTTGACTCTCGCTTCAGGCCGGACAGACGGCAGTGGTCGCCGCCTCGGTCTTGCCAACGTTGGGATCATCGTCGCTGATGATGCCGTACTGCATGAGCAGGTCTTCCAGCTCTTCCATGGCCAAAGGCTTGGGGATGACCATCATCTTGTTGTCGACGATCTTCTGCGCCAGCGTGCGATACTCGTCCGCTTGCTTGTGCTGCGGCGAATACTCGATGACGGTCATGCGCCGGAGCTCGGCTCGTTGCACCTCGTTGTCACGGGGAACGAAGTGAATCATCTGCGTGCCAAGACGTTTGGCCAACGCATCGATCAGCTCATATTCCTTGTCCGTATTGCGCGAGTTGCAGATAAGGCCACCCAGTCGAACCTTGCCGGAGGTCGCGTACTTCAGAATGCCCTTCGAGATGTTGTTGGCCGCATACATGGCCATCATTTCGCCGGAGCAGACGATGTAGATCTCCTGCGCCTTGTTCTCGCGGATGGGCATGGCGAACCCGCCGCACACCACGTCGCCGAGCACGTCGTAGAAGACGAAGTCGAGATCCGGTGTGTAGGCGCCTTCCGCCTCCAGGAAATTGATAGCGGTGATGACGCCGCGGCCGGCACATCCGACGCCCGGCTCCGGGCCGCCCGACTCGACACACTTGACGCCGCCGTAGCCAAGCTTGAGGACGTCGGACAATTCCAGGTCCTCGACGGTGCCCCGCTCCCGAATCATGTCCATAACCGTGCTCTGCGCCTTCGAGTGCAACATCAGACGGGTCGAGTCGGCCTTCGGGTCGCATCCGACAATCATGACCTTCTTGCCGAGAGCCACGAGCCCCGCGACGGTGTTCTGCGTGGTGGTCGACTTGCCGATGCCGCCTTTGCCGTAAATTGCGATTTGCCTCATTGTGTCCTTCCTATGTCGTTTCGTTGATTCGAAGCTCGCTTTGCACTTCGCAGTCACTGCAACCACGGTGCCAGCTCGAAAATGGCGGAATTGCGCCGCCGCAATCACTGTGTCTTCGACAAAAACCGCGAATGTCGACGGGATTTCCGTCGAGATTGTCGATAGCGGCAGCGCCTACTTGGCCGAGCCGCGGCTGCGGTGGCCGGGGGCCAGAAGGCCGAGGTCGATGCCGAACTTCTGGATCTTGTAGCGAACCATGCGCTCGCTTACGCCCAGCTCGCGGCCCGCAGCGCTGACGTTGCTGCCCGAACGTTTGAGCGCGTCCACCAGCATGTCGCGCTCCAGTTGCGCGACGTTGGCTTTCAGCGAGCCGTCGACGTTGGCCGGCAATGCGGTGGGCATCTGCAGCGTCGGCGGCAGGTCGCGGCCGAGGTTCACGCCGTCACGACACAGCAGCACCGCATGCTCCATGCAGTTCTCTAGCTCTCGGATGTTTCCCGGCCAGTGGTAGGCAACCAACATGTTGATGGCGGTGGTTGCGATTCGCCGGACCGGCTTCTGCATCTTGGCCGCGAATTTCTGGCTGAAGTGGTTTGCCAGCGCCAGAATATCGTCCTTTCGCTCCCGCAGCGGCGGCAGTGGCAAAGGGAACACGTTGATTCGGTAGTACAGATCGGCGCGAAAGCGTCCGTCCTTCATCAACGTCTCCAGGTCGCGATTGGTCGCCGCCAGCAGGCGCACGTTCACCCGCACCGTCTTGTTGCTCCCGACGCGCTCGAACTCCCGCTCCTGAATGGTGCGCAGCAGCTTCACCTGGACCGCTGGCGAAAAGTCGCCAATCTCGTCGAGAAACAGGGTTCCGCCATCCGCCTCCTCGAAGCGTCCCGCGCGTGCCGACAGCGCCGAGGTGAAAGCGCCCTTCTCATGCCCGAACAGCTCGCTTTCCAACAGCCCTTCGCTCAGCGCCGAGCAGTTCACCTTCACGAACGGCGCGCGCGAGCGGTTGCTGAGATAGTGAATCGCCGCTGCCACAAGCTCCTTGCCGGTCCCTGATTCGCCTCGAATCAGCACCGTGGTATCGGCCTCGGCCACCTGGTGAATACGTGAATAGACCGCGCGTATTGGCGCCGAGTCTCCGACCATGTTCTCGGGCCGCGTTGCGGTTTGAAGCTCCGAGATAAGACGCTTGCGCTCATCCTCGAGCGCTGCGGTCTCCGCCCGAAGCTCGCGCCGCCGCTTGATATCGTTCGCGATCAACCCGGCGACCACGCCCAGCACCCGTTCGGCATCTTGCAAGAGGTCCATGTCGCGCCTGGGCAAGTCCACCGACAGTGTGCCTACGATTTCCTTGCCGATCGACACCGGGACCGCGATGAAGCTCCAACCCTTCGGGTCAATCGCCCCGCCCTTGCGACGATGAACGCGGTCTTGAAAGCGCGGCTCGTCCTCGATGCTGGGAATGATGAGCGATTGACCTGTCTCCACGACCCGGCCAAGAACCCCCTCACCGCGCCGGTAGCGTGCACCCTCGCGCGGATGGGTTTCCGAGCCTCGCAAGGCCTCGACGTAGAGCTCGCTGCCGTCGGGCGAGAGCAGCATCACGGTCGCGCGCCTCATCTCCAGTCGCTCTTCCAGCACGCGCAGAATCTCTCGCAGCATGTCTTCTTGCGAGGACGTGGAGGCCAGCGTAGCCGCCACGGCCGCAAGAGCGTCGAGGGATTGAACGTGCCTGCGCGATCCAGCGCGGCACATCTGACAACTATCGTTGGCTGGTCGAAGTAGAAATTCCCCGGGGAAAGCCATCATTCCAACGTGAGTGTCAGGGGGCGCACATGCGGCTTGCGTCCCAGATGAAGCCGCAGCGGCTGCATCGCCGACACGGAAAACCCGTGCCTGACGTAAAGCCGGCGCGCGCCGGCGTTGTCCGCATCGGTGAGCAGCGTGATGCGCGCCAGTCCTTTCCGGCGCGCCCAGTCCACCACCGCCCGCAAGAGGCGGGTTCCAAGTCCCCTTCCTCGTTGGTCGGGGCGAACCACCAGGTCCTCCAACCACGCCACCTTTCCGCCCTCGGCTGTGCTTATCGTGAAGAGCAGGCTGACCATCCCCAGAACCGTCTCGCCCCGGGTGATCACGAACAATTGACCGACCGAAGGCTGCGCCAGAATCAGCTCAAGCGCGCGGCGCTGCTTGGCGGCCGAAGGGGAGAAATCCGACTCTTGCTTGAACAAGCTCGCGAGCAATCGGGCCATCGCGTCCAGGTCAGCCAGGCGGGCCTCCCGGACCCGGAGAAGTTGCTGGGGCCGCAAGGGAACCTGCGATCGGCCGGGCTTTTCTAGTCTTGCTTCCATCACCCGATCGGTTGTATCCGCGATTGTGTTATCTCGATGTTTCGCCGCGGTGAATGTTTCGTCTCCAATCCCCAGTTAATGGGCGCCGAGGGCCAGGAGTCACGACAAAGAACAGCAAGTTTCCACTGTGTATCGTAGTGGGAAAAGCGTCGCAAACTTCGGCCACCCCCTATTGCGTGCTATCGCGCAACTTGCTTCTCTAGGGGTGCACCCAATGGTTCTTCAATTTTGAACAGGAGAAATCAATGCGACTTTCGTCCACGGTAGTTGTGCTCTGTTCGGTGTTTCCCATGCTGGCCAATGCCCAGACGCCGGAGGGCCCCGCGCCTGCAGCTCCACCCGCAGCGCCGGCAGCTCCTGCAGAACCAATGCCGGCCCCCGCTGCTGCACCCGCCGCCGCGGTGGCTGCGCCCGCACCCGCCGCCGTGCCCGCGCCGACGCCGCCGCCCATCGCGTTCGGCTGGGAAGCGCTCGTGGACGCGTACTACATGTACAACTTTACCGGCGACCCCAAGACTCAAGCGCCCAGGGGCAGGCAATTCGACACGACGGCGAACAACTTCGCACTCAATTACGCCAAGCTGGGCGTCCACGCCGATACCGATTGGGTGACCTTCCGGATGGACTTGGGCGCCGGTCACACGGCGGCGATCATCAATGCGTCCAGCGGCTCAGCATCCGCTCCGGGCAGCACAACGGCATCCACTGACACCTTTTCGATGTACGGCAACGACTTCCTGGTGCAGCAAGCCTTTGCCGAGGTGAAGCCCCATCCGATGGTTTCTATCGATGCCGGCCGCTTCGTCACCTCGGCCAGCGCCGAGGTCATCGAATCCAACAAGAACTGGCTCTACAGCCGTTCGCTCCTCTTCACCGGCGTTCCCCTGCTGCACACCGGTCTGCGGGTCAATATCACCCCTATTGGCACCATCGCGGCCCCTGAGCTCTTGGTCTCGATTCAGTTGGTCAACGGCTGGAACAACGATCCTGATATCAACTCCGACAAGACCTTCGGCGCCAACGTCACCTATACCCCGGCCAACCAGGGCATGACCGCATCGTTAACCACGTACATCGGGAAGGAAGCTCCGGGCGCCGACACCACCGCATTGCTCGACGCCGTATTCCTGAAGGACATCGGCGCAGTCTCGGTGGGCGGCAACGTCGACTACTTGAAGACCGGCAGCGCCTGGTGGTCGGGGATCGCCGGCATGGGGCGCTATACCATCAACGACTGGTTCAACGTGGCCGCCCGGCTCGAGTATCTTTACAGCAAGAACCAGGGTTACGGCGGAACGGGCGCCTCGGGACTCTTGCCCACCCTTGACGTCGCCTCCTCGGCTTCGCTCTATGAAATCACGGGCCAGGGTGCGTGGACCGTGAACAAGCACTATGAGCTCCGGTTGGAAATTCGGGCCGACCTGTCGAACAAGGACGTGTTCATCAAGGGCACGGACGCTCGCAAGAACCAGGTTACTGGCCTGCTCGCGGCCTTGGCCTACTTCTAGGCCGTTACTATCATTTCACCTCTGCGAAACCTCCCGGCAACCTGATTCGAGGAATGCTCTAGCCCATGAAACGCATCGAAGCGATCATCAAGTCGTTCAAGCTCGACGAGGTCAAGGATCGCCTCTTTCAGATCGGCGCCCGGGGCATGACTGTGTCAGAGGTTCGAGGGTTCGGCCGCACCGGCGGAAAACGCGAAGTCTACCGTGGGTCGACCTACACGGTGGACTTCGTGCCCAAGGTGAGAATTCAAATCGTCGTGGATGACGAGATGGTCCATCCCGTCGTCGAAGGCATCATTGCCGCAGCCCGCACGGGCGAGATTGGCGACGGCAAGATCTTCATCTCGCCCGTGGCAGACGCGATCCGCATCCGGACCGGTGAACGAGGTCCAGAGGCTGTCTGACCGTCCGCACAACCTGGTCTACGCACGCCATGCCGGGAGACAACGAAGTCACCTCCAAAGATCCGAATTCCCCTCGCGCAACACGTAGACGCGACGACGCCTCCCGTTTCATCGCGCGCTTCGAAGCGCTGACGGGTTTCCGTGTCAGCTCGACCAGTGCCGAAGGTTTGCCGCGCGAGTTCTTGGCTCGCGCCGTGACTGCGCCCGACAAGCTGGTAAGCCAGTACGGCTACGAGTTCGAGCCGCGTACCCACAACGCCCTTTGTCGCTTCGAGCCCGGCCGCAATGGCGACCACTGGACCTTTGGCCGCCTGCTTGAAATCCGGGGTTTCGGCGTGTTCTCGCTACTCGACCTTTTGGAAGTGTTGGCAAAGCACGGGATCTCTTGCCGCGCGTGACGGCCCCCCCTAGCGACGCTTCCGCTTGACGGCGCCTTCGCGGCAACGGAGGCTCTTGCGGCGATGGACCTTTTCGACCGCGCGCAGGACAAACGCTCCGACGGGAGCGCCGGCGAGACCCTGGAGGGGACCATCGAGCGCATCGTGTTTTCGGGCAGCGGCGGCGAGTTCACGGTGGCGCGGCTCAAGGTGGGCGCGCTCACCGATCCGGTGACCGTGGTCGGCAACTTGTTCGGCTTGCCGGTGGGCGCGCATCTGCGCATGACCGGCGGCTACGAGGACAATCCCCGCTTCGGGCGCCAGTTTCGTGTCGCCTCGTATTCCGAGATCGCGCCACGCACCGTGAACGCGATCAAGCGCTACCTGGGCGCGGGGCTCATCAAGGGCATCGGGCCGGAGTTCGCGAGCCGCATCGTCGAGCGTTTTGGGGACAAGACCCTCGAGATCCTCGACCAGAATCCCGACCGGATTCGCGAAGTCCCGGGCATCGGCGCCACGCGAGCGGTAGCCATCAAGAAGACGTGGGCGGAAAAGCGCGGCCAGCGCGAGGTGATGGTGTTCCTGCAGGGCTACGGCGTGTCGCCGGCCCTCGCGGCGCGCATCTACAAGCGCTACGGCGCCCAGGCAGTGGCGCGGGTGCGCGAAAATCCCTACCGGCTGGCGTTCGATGTGTGGGGCATCGGATTTCTGTCCGCGGATCGCCTGGCGATGTCGCTCGGCATCGGCAAAGACAACGACGTGCGGATCGAGGCGGGCGTGCGCCACGTGCTGGAAGAATCCGGCGGCCAGGGACACGTGTACCTGCCGCGCCAGCGCCTGGTCGACGAAGCGGGCCAGCGCCTGGACCTCGAACCGGACAAGATCGAGGCTGCGGTGGATCGGTTGGCCCGACGAGGCGACATCGCGGTGGAGCACACCGAAGACGGGGAAGCGATCTTTGAAACCGCACTCTGGCGAGCGGAGATCGCCGCGGCCCAGGGACTGCGCCGGCTCTTGCGTGCCCCCAAGCGACCCTTGCCCGTGGATGCGAACCGCGCGGTCGCCGACTACGAAAACGCCGCGGGCATCACCCTCGCGCCCCGCCAGGCGGAGGCGGTACGCCGGGCCCTGGCTGAACCGCTGCTTGTCATCACGGGCGGGCCCGGCGTCGGCAAGACCACCATCGTGCGCGGGATCGTTTCGACCTTCCTGCGCTGCCGGCAGCGCGTAGCCCTGGCCGCCCCCACCGGCCGCGCGGCCAAACGCTTGCAGGAATCCACCGGGCAGCCGGCCGCGACCTTGCACCGATTGCTCGAATGGCGACCCGCCGAGGGCATGTTCGGCCGCAACCAACATAATCCGCTGGACGCGGATCTGCTGGTGGTCGACGAGGCGTCGATGATCGACGTTCGCTTGTGCGCCGACCTGCTTGCTGCGCTGACCGACGGCACGCGCCTTTTGCTGGTGGGTGATCAGGACCAGCTTCCTTCGGTGGGACCGGGGATGGTTCTACGTGACATCATCGCTTCGGGTGCGGTGCCCGTGGTCAGGCTCGACGAGATCTACCGGCAGGCGGCAGAGAGCCTCATTGTCACCAACGCCCACCGCATCCACGACGGAGAGCTGCCCGACCTGGGCGAAGCGCCGGCCCAGGGGCGAGAGGCAGATCGGCGCGACTTCTTCTTTCTCGACGGAGAAGATCCGGCGACCGCGGCCCAGCTCATCCGCGACCTGGTGGTCACGCGGCTTCCCCGCCGTTACGGCCTTTCACCCTTCGATATCCAGGTACTGACGCCCATGCACCGGGGCGAGCTTGGCGCGAGCAACCTGAACACCGTCCTGCAGGATGCTCTTTCCGCCGGCGCCGACGAGCTGCAAGTGGGCGGCCGGCGCTTTCGCATCGGCGATCGGGTGATGCAGCTTCGCAACAACTACGACAAGGACGTCTTCAACGGCGACCTCGGGCAGGTGGTGCGCATCGCGCGCGACGCCGGCGAGGTGGCGGTCCGCTTCGATGAACGCGAGGTCGTGTACGACAACGACGAGCTCGACGAGCTGGCCCTGGCCTATGCGGCGACCGTGCACAAATCGCAAGGTTCGGAGTACCCTGCGGTGGTGATTCCGGTCCACACGCAGCACTTCGTGATGCTCCAGCGCAGCCTGCTTTACACGGCGGTCACCCGCGGCAAGAAGCTGGTGGTGCTGGTGGGCACCAGCAAGGCTGTGCGCATCGCGGTCCGCAATGCCGAGGTTGCGTTGCGCTGCACGCGGCTGTCCCAGCGATTGGCGAAGGCGCAATGAAGAGATTTTGTCTGGCAGCCGCGGCGCTTGCGATGGCCACACCGGCGAAAGCCAAGGCCGACGACGGGCTCTTCGTGCTGGCCATCAACGGCGGCGGCGACAAGCTGGACAACTTCGCCTCGCACCTCGGACACCTGCACCAGCTTGTGGATCTGCTGGCTGCGGCCGGGATCGCGCGCGACCACATCATGGTCCTGGCCAGCGACGGCAAGGATCCCGCGCCCGATCTGGCGACCCGCGAATCCGACCCGGTGGATGCGTGGCTTTTGCAGGGCACCCGCCTCGATCCGATCCTGCGCGACCTGACCACCTACGAAAATACAGTTCTGCCCGGCATCGATTTGCGCCCGGCCACGCGCAACAGCCTGGATCAGGCCATCGCCGAGCTCCGCACGAAGCTTCACAGCGGCGACACCCTGCTGGTCTACGTCACCGATCACGGCTCCCAGGATCGTCGCGATCCGCTGGGCAATCGAATCACCCTTTGGGGCGCGCACGAATCGATCTCGGTACGCGGCTTGGGCTCGCTCTTGGCCCGCCTGCCGAGCGGCGTGCGCGTGGTGTCGCTGATGTCGCAGTGTTTTTCCGGGGGCTTTGCCTATCTGCACGAGGCGCGCGAGCACCGGCGCATCCCCAGCGGCCGGACCTGCGGCTACTTCTCGTCGACCCCAGACCGCCCGGCCTACGGCTGCTACCCCGAGGTGCGAGGGCAGAAGGCCGTCGGGCACTCCTTTGAGTTTCTTTCCGCACTGGCCCGGCGCGGGCGCTTTTCAGCCGCACACGCCGATGTCATGGTCAGCGACGAAACCCCCGACATCCCGCTGCGCAGCTCGGACGTCTATCTGGCCGAGCAGCTCGCGAGCGCCGCCGGTTCGCCCGGGCGCGAGGCGGCCTTCGCGGCGCCGCTGCTTGCCAAGGCCTACGCCGACCCGGCAGCGGCCGATGCGCTCCAGCAGCTTGATCGCATCGCAACTGTTTTCGCCGTCGCCAGGCCTTCCGGTTTGCAGGACTTGGAATCGCAGGCTGAAGTGCTGTTTGCGCTGCTTGACCAGTTGGAAGCGCACGCCAAGATCTGGGAGGCGGCGCTGGGCGACTTCAATCAAGCAAACCTCGACCGGTTTCTCGCCAGCCGACCGGCTTGGCGGACGCGCCTTGGAGAACGGGCGTTGCGCGGGCTGGATGGCGGCGCCCTGCGAGCGCTGGCAACCTCGCTGCTCGCCGAGCTGGGGCCGTTCGTGACCTCGGATGCGAACCGCCTGCAGGAAGCGACCCGGCTGATTGACGGGCTCAACGGCACCGACGAGGTCAGCTACCGCACCGAGATCAGGGTGGCCGCACTTCTGCGCATGCGCTTCATCCTGACCACCGCCGCCGGCCGCATGTGGGCCAAGAGCAAGGATTCCCAAAGCAAGGCGCTCGAGGCGCTGGACCGCTGCGAGGATCTGTCGCTTGCCATCAAGACGCCGCTTCCTCGCATTGCGGAGCCTGTGGCGGCAAGCAAGCTGCCACCCTTCGAGCAGGATCGACGGCGCGCGGCCGAAATCAGTCCGGGCTGGCTCGGTATCACCTTCGTTCCGGTGGGCGCGGGCCGGCGCAAGCGCCTCGGCTTGCCCGACGGTGCTGCGCAAGTCACGTCGATTGCCAAGCGCTCGCCTGCCGCGCAGGCGGGCCTTCGTTCGGGCGACATCGTGGTCGGTTCGCCAGGCCGGACGTTCGAACACCGGAACGACTTGCGCCCGACCATCGTGTCGGCCCCGACGGGCAGCGCCCTCGCGATCGACGTGCTACGCGGCGACCGCCACGTGCTGCTTCGCCCGATCGTTCGCACAGCACCGGCTGACAAGGCGAGAAACTGATGTCTATGGAGACCCTTGCACGGTTAGGTTGACCCAGTCGGCGTGGGCGTGGTCGGTCGAGTTCACCTTGCGGACCTCTAGCAGCAGCTCTTTCCGCCCCGCCAAGCTCACGGAAAACTGCCGAGCAGGCTCACCACCCAGAACCTCGCCCGATTCGAAGAGAACCTCTCCCGAACTGTCTCGAATGCGAAACAGGCCCTTTCCTTCCGCGGCCTCGTGGTCATCAATGCCACAGGCCCCAGCGAAGTAACGCCCAACCCGATCGACACGCAAGCGGATGAACGAGTCGGCGTGGGTTCCGAGCCCATGCTGGTAGACCACGCCTCCGACAGACAGGGGTGAACCAGAAATCGCCTCGTCCAAGCGAAGATGATCCCAGCTTTGCGCGGACCGCATGACGGTAAAATCGCCAATTTCTGGAAGCCGGTCTTCGAACAAGCGCCAAGGCGGCGACTCATAGATCAGGCGCGCATTCTTGACCCTTGAGGTAACGGTTGACGTCACACTGTCCACATCACCCCTGGCAATAATGTAGCGATGGCGACTCGGAAACGGGACATTATTCCGCTTGACCGGTATCTGGTAGTAGTAGGCAGAGTCGTTGTCGAGGATTCCGCCGTGGTCAGCAGTGACCCATGCTGGGACTTGACGGAATTGCATCGGGCCAAACGCCTTGCTATCGGAAGATGTATCTGCCGCCAGATTGCGAACGTCCGCACCAGCTTCCATGTGGGCGGCGAGGTCGCGAAGTCCTGCAAGCTCATCGTTGTAGCGGTAGAGCCTGATGTTCAGTAACACCAGTCCAGCAGCCACCAGGCTGAAGGCGAGCCAATCCGAATGTCTCCGGAACCAATCCGTGCGGTGAAACTTCACAACCGCGGGAGCAAATCCATGCACGTACACACAGAAGCGCGATGCGACGAGCCAAGTCGCGGCAAGTGTTTCGGGAAGCAGCAAGAAACCAGCCAAGGAGAGCCCGAGCGGAACCGAGCGTCGTGCCTGCAACGCGAGGCGAGGCCTGATCAGCACCATCAACACGACGATGGCCGCCACGGACACCATTGCCCAAGGACGACTTGCGACGCTGGAGAACGGCGATGAGAACAGCGTTATCAGGCGGTCCCAGGTGGCGAACCAATCATCGCTTGGGCTCTCGGTTGTCTGTTTCTTGCGAACCACTAGCCACAAGAGTGCGATGGCCGTCACCGGCAGGGCATGAAGCGCATGCCACCAGGTCCGCAGGGGGCGTCTCCGTAGCACCAGGCAAATAGCCATGGCCAGCATGCTCACGCCGAACGTGATGCCGTGACAGAAGAAGAGTGCCACACCGAAAATCGCGGGGCGAATGATCACGCCCCAGGCCGGGCGGATGGCTTGGCTTTCAAACGCCGCCAGGTAGCCAAACATCAAAGGCATCGCTGCCGAATGCGAAAGAAACCCCCAGTGATATTGGAAGTCAAACGCGAGAAGAAAGCCGAAGAGCCCAAACTCTTGATGGGCTCCAATGACCCGCAACCAACGTCTCATCATCAGCGGCGTGCTAAGAGCGATGAGCGTCAGTATGCACTTCATTGCGGCCAGAGCACCGAACGCCAGGGTCAACGGATAAGCGGCAGCGTAGACCAAAAGGTAGGGCGTGAAAGCATCGACCCGGTAGAGAATCCGATACTCAAGCGGACCATTCGTCAGATCCGCCCAAAGTCGGAATAGATTTGCGTGTTGAGGCAGATCGACGCCTGCCTGATAGGGATGGCCCCAGAGCGCGACAATGACCAGAAGCGCGCACACGAGATACGACCACTCACGTCTGGCTAGGGCGGGAAGTTCACTCCATCTGGTTCGGATCGAAGCTAGCAACGGCATCGTATTTTCGAATGAGGCTGCCTAAAGGTATCGTACGTGCCCCAAACCAGCAAAGCCTGATACGCCGACTGCATCTATTCCGACAAGAGCACCACGAAACGATGTGATCGGGCACACCTCCAAGCTGCTGGCCATCGGACTGGTTGACGGCGGGACCACAGTCGATGCAGGCACGAGTAGCCTGCGCTTAGAGCGAGCCGTCATGACTTGTCGATAATTTGCGGTCGAGACGCGGTCGTG
>CAZBIU010000146.1:0-15668 GCA_964491625.1 uncultured Myxococcales bacterium | reverse complement strand
CACCTACCTCGGCGCGCGAAAGATCGTATCTGTGGGTGGCACGGTCGACATTCAGGACAGCTACAAACTGTTCGGCGGCGACGTATTCGTCGACCTGCCGGTCGGCCCGGTCGGCGTTGTCACCGCGCAGGTCGACGTGGCCCACTGGAACGGCGGCAGCTTCATCACCGTCCTGCCCAAGGAAACCGCGCTCATGAGCGAGGCCGGCTTCGTATTCGCACCCGTGCAGGTTGGGCCGGTCATCCGGTACGAGCGCCTATGGCCCACTGGCGGCGCCAACCAGGCGCGCTACGTGGCCGGCGTAGGGTACTGGCCCTACGGCCACAACAGCAACGTGAAGGCGTTTTACACCCGATTCCACGAAGACGGGGCCGCGCGCGACCTCAACCAATTCAACGTTCAGTGGCAGCTCTACTTCTTCTAGGCGAGGAGTGAGAACATGCAAAGCGATTCTGCCCTGGCCACCACCTCCCCCGCGGCTCTTCGGCGAGTCATTGTCGCCGCATCACTCGGAACCCTTTTCGAGTGGTACGACTTCTACCTGTACGGAAGCTTGGCCGTGTTCTTTGGCGGACTGTTCTTCCCGAAAGGCAACGACACGGCCCAACTCCTCGCCAGCCTGGCGACTTTCGGTGCCGGCTTCGGGGTCCGCCCTCTGGGGGCGTTGGTCTTTGGTCATATAGGGGACCTAATTGGTCGGAAATACACATTCCTCGCGACCATGCTGACCATGGGCATCAGCACCGCGTTGGTGGGCTTCTTGCCGAGCTACGCGAGCGTGGGCCTTGTCGCGACGATTCTACTCGTGGCCCTGCGGCTTCTGCAGGGCCTCGCCCTGGGCGGCGAGTACGGTGGCGCCGCCACCTACCTGGCGGAGCACGTGTCCGACGAGAAGCGCGGCTACTACACGAGCTATATCCAGACCACCGCCACGCTGGGATTCTTTCTCAGCATGGGCGTGATCGGAACGACCCGTGTCGTGCTCGGCGAGGCCGCCTTCAAGTCCTTCGGCTGGCGCATACCCTTCCTGCTGTCGTTTGCCTTGCTTGGGGTCTCGCTCTACATCCGCCTGCGCATGAAGGAGTCCCCGCTCTTTGCCAAGCTCAAGCGTGACGGCAAGACCTCACGCAATCCGCTCAAGGAAAGCTTTACCAATGCGTACAACCTCAAGTACGTCATGCTGGCACTGTTCGGCGCCACGGCCGGGCAGGGCGTGGTTTGGTACACGGGGCAATTCTACGCTCTGACGTTCCTACAAAGCGTGCTGAAGATCGGTTGGAAGGACGCATACATCATGATTTCCATCGCGCTGGTTCTCACCACGCCGCTGTTCCTTTACTTCGGCAGGCTCTCCGATCGGATCGGTCGGAAGATGGTCATGCAGGCGGGCTGGGTCCTGGCGGCGGTGACCTATGTACCTATCTACATTGCGATGAAGCACTTCTCCAACCCGAACGGGCTGCCGGCGGCAAATCCCAGCGAGATCAACTGGGTCATGATGGTGCTGCTTCTGTCCGTGCAGATGGTCTACGTCTGCCTGGTCTACGGCCCCATCGCCGCGTTCCTGGTCGAGTTGTTTCCGACCAAGATTCGTTACACGTCGATGTCGGTGCCCTACCACTTGGGCAATGGTTGGTTCGGAGGCTTCCTGCCGCTGATTGCGACCGCCGTCACAACCTCCGACTGGGCGAAGCAGCACTTTGGCAGTAGCGCAATCTACACTGGCTTAATCTACCCGATCGGGATTTGTCTGCTCACAATCGTCATCAATGCGGCCTTCGTGCACGAGACGAGAGATCACAGAATCGACGCCGAGGTCGCGATTCCCGCAATCAAAGAGGAAGCAGCCCACTGATTGGGTGCGGACCCGGGAAGGGCTCGGGCCATCCTGTCATCCCTTCCCGGCGTCGCCGCTCTTAGCCATCTTCTTCGTAGCGCTCTTTGATCTGCGCGACCGAGTTTGGGTCCGCAAGCGTCGTCACATCGCCCAGGGCGTGCCCTTCGGCGATGTCGCGCAGGAGCCGTCGCATGATCTTTCCCGAGCGGGTCTTGGGCAGATCAACGGCGAAAAGAACCCGTTCCGGCTTCGCGAACGAGCCGATCTTGTGGCCGATCCACTCGCGCAGCTCGCTTGCCAGCGAGTCTGACGGCGGGAACCCGTTGCGCAAGGTCACGAAGCCGACCAGCGCTTGGCCTTTGATGTCGTGCTTGACGCCGATGACGGCGGCTTCGCTCACCGCCTTGTGCTCGACGAACAGGCTTTCCAGCTCGGCGGTGCCGATGCGGTGACCGGAGATGTTCACCACGTCGTCGACCCGGCCTAGGATCCAGAAGTAGCCCTCCTCGTCCCGGAGCGCTCCGTCGCCGGTGAAGTAGTACTGCCCGTTCCAGCGCCCCCAATAAGTGCTGCGATAGCGCGCTTCATCGCCCCAGATCCCGCGCATCATCGACGGCCACGGTCGCTTGATGGCGAGCAGTCCGCCGCCCGTGGTGACCTCCTTGCCGGCCTCGTCGAGAATCGCGGCGTCGATACCATAGAACGGCAGGGTCGCCGATCCGGGTTTGGCAGCCATCGCGCCCGGAAGCGGTGAAATGGCAATGGCGCCGGTCTCGGTTTGCCACCAGGTATCCACGATCGGGCACCGCTTGTCGCCGATCACCTCGTGGTACCAAAGCCAGGCCTCGGGATTGATCGGCTCGCCCACCGAACCCAGGAGACGCAGCGAGGAGAGATCGTGACGTTTGGGCCAGGCGTCGCCCCATTTCATGAATGATCGAATGGCCGTCGGTGCGGTGTAGAACACGGTCACGCCCTCGGAGGCGACGATCTGCCACATGCGATCGGGCTCCGGCCAGTTGGGCGCGCCCTCGTAAATCACCTGCGTGGTCCCGAGCTGCATCGGGCCGTAGATGACGTAGCTGTGGCCCGTAATCCAGCCGACGTCCGCCGTGCACCAGTAGACATCGTCGGGCCGAACGTCGAAGACCTCGCGGGTGGTCAAGCGAGTGCCGAGCAAATAGCCCGCGTGGCTGTGCACGATGCCCTTCGGCTTGCCCGTGGTGCCTGAAGTGTAGAGGATGAACAGGGGATCCTCCGAATCCATGCTTTCGGGCGGCGAGAGACGGCCGGCCTGGGCGCACAGATCGTCGTAGTAGATGTCGCGCCCGGGCTTCATGTGGTGGGGAAACTGGCTGCCGCCCCGCTTCGCGACGACCACGTGCTTGACCGAGGGGCTTTCTCGCAGGGCATCGTCCACGGTGCGCTTGAGTAGCAAGTGCGCGCCCCGCCGCCAGCCACCATCCGCGGTGACGACAGCGACTGCGCCGCAGTCGTTAATTCGGTCGCGCAGTGCCTCGGCTGAGAAGCCGCCAAACACCACCGTATGCACGGCCCCGATTCGGGCGCAGGCCAAGCACGCAATGGGCAGCTCGGGAATCATCGGCATGTAGATGGCGACGCGGTCGCCCTTGCCGACGCCCAGGTTGCGCAGGCCAGCCGCCATCCGCCCAACCTCCTTGTGAACCTGCGCGTAGGTCAGCGTGCGGGCGTCGCCCGGTTCGCCAATCCAAATGAACGCCGCCTTATGCATGACGGGCGTACCGAGATGGCGGTCAAGGCACTGGACCGAGGCGTTGAGGCGTCCGCCGACAAACCAACGGGCGTTCGGCCGGTCCCACTCGAGCACCTTCTTCCATGGCTGGTCCCATGCGAGCGCCTCCGATTCGGCGGCCCAGAATCCCTCCGGGTCGGAAATCGAGCGCTGCCAGCGCTGCCGGTAAACCTCGATCGATGGCGTGGCGGTGCTTCCTGCCCAGGCCGGGGGCTGAAATTTTCGGGTCTCACGCAGGATTCGTTCAAGATTGCCAGTCGCGATGTGCTCGTGCATCGATGCCTCCTACGCCGATTGATATAGGATGATATAAGTCATGTTTTGGCACAGACGCCAGCGAAAAGCCAACGCTTTGCGCCCAGCTCCTTATCTGGATGCACGCCGCGCCTCTAGCGTTACGCAGGTAATAAGGACCGATATACTCATAATTTGCGCAGGATGCATTCCACAGGCGATCGTAATCGCACGTAGTGCGCTTTCGCACGGCGCATAGAACGGCGCCGCCAGCAGGGTCTAGGTCGATGCAGGCGGTTTGTGCTAGGAATGCAGCAAGGCACGTCGTTTGCAGCAAGGCCCGCCGCCCAACCGAGATGACCATGAGAGACACCGCCATCGCCCCGCGAGACGACAGGCACACCGGAGAACATCAAAGCGGGCAGGATCCCGGCATGCCGGCGACTGCTGCGGCCGACACAGCGTTCTGCATCGAAGTCCTTCCGCGGGTGTCGCGCACCTTTGCGCTCTCCATCGAGGCGTTGCCTGCGACCCTTCGTTCAGCCGTGCGCAGCGCATACTTGCTTTGTCGGGTGGTCGACTCCATCGAGGACGGACCAGCGTTGGGCCGCCAGCGGCGGACCGAGCTGTTCGACGTGTTTGATCGGATGCTTAGTGATGACGCCTCGGACGCGTTGGAATTTGAGAGCGCGTGTGTCCGCGTGGCTGTCGGCGGTACCGGTGTGGATGGAGAGCTCTGTCGTGGCGCCGGGGCCGTGTTCCGATCCTTCCGGGCGCTGCCGGTCGCGCAGCGGGAGGCGATTCGGCCGCACGTGCTGGAGATGTCCGCCGGCATGCGCGCGTACTGCGCCCGAGGCGTCAACCTGCGTCTGGCGGATCTAGAGGACCTGGAGCGCTATTGCTACTTCGTCGCTGGCACCGTGGGAAACCTGCTCACGGCGCTGTTCGAGCAGACTGTGCCACGTCTGCGCGACGACGCTCGCCAGTCGCTGCGGGAGCGAGCGGTCAGCTTCGGGCTCGGCCTTCAGATGGTGAACGTGGTCAAAGACGTGGCCACCGATTTCGTCGAGCGCGGGGCGTGCTACTTGCCGTTGCGAATTGCGCGCGAGCATGGGCTGGAGCTCGACCGACTGCTCGATCCGGCGATGCGACAAGCGGGCCTTGGGGTGGTTCGGACGGTCTGCACGCGGGCCCGCGCGCACCTTCAACGCGCCGAGGAGTACGTTGCCCTGTGGCCCGCGTCGGGCGAGGACGGGGAAGCCGGACGCGCCGTGCGTTTGTTTTGCCTAGTGCCGCTGGCGCTGGCGCTGGCGACTTTGCGCACGGTCGAGCAGGGGGAGAACACGCTGCGCGCCGGCGTCACTCCGAAGGTGAGTCGGGGCGCGGTGGCGCGCGTTGTCGCCGAGGCGCCGGCGGCTGCGGCCTCGGACCAGGCGCTCGCGGCCTTGCTCGGTCGCTGCGACAGGGAAGGGCCCCCCGCATAGACGTTAGGCGGAAGCCGGCGATAAGTGTGCGGCCAGCGACACGCGGACGTCCACACGTTCGTCAGCGCAGCGTTCCCTCGCGCACGTGCGAGGCGACGCGACCGAGCTTCTCCATCGACCTGCCGACGAGGCCGCGCACGCCGCTCCAGCGTCCCACGGCTTGGCCGTCGTGCCCCGGAACGGCTCCGCGTAGCGATCGCTCGATGCCGTGGCCGGCCACCCGCCAGTATTCGGCGAGGAAGCTGGTGAGTCGGCTGTCGGCGCCGGACAGAAGCGCGAGCGAGGCGGCGCGGGCCCGGCGATCGTCCTGCCAGTAGCGGAACAGTCCTTCGCGGATCGCACGCGTGCCATCGCTCTCGGCTAGGAATGTTTCGTAGATCGCGTCCGCGAGCACTTCGCGCGCCCGGGCGAAGCGGTAGCGCCGTTTTTGGTAGCGGGCGAGCACGCCGTCGAGCGCGCCGGCACCGCCGAGCTCTTCGGCGAGGATGCGCACGTCGGTGAGGCAGATGGTCATGCCGGCGGCGGTGATGGGGTGCGAGCAACCACCTGCTTCGCCCACCAGTGCAACGCCCGGTTCGACGCAACGGCGGGTGCAGATGGCGTGGCAGGCCGCGAGGTCGGGCTTGCGCTGGTCGAGGGCGCGCGCGGCGGCGCTGCGCAGCGGCTCGGGAACCAAGGGCAGGTAGCGCGTGCGGATCGCAGCGGCGATGGGGCCGAGGCCGCGCCCTTCCTCGGGCAGCGACGGGAAGTCGAAGCACATGCGCACGCGGTGGTGCTCGCCGCCCAGATGCGCGATGGGATAGGCCAGGATGGGTCCCGGGTCGCCGAGGACGATGTGGCCGTAGCGGCCCTCCGGAAGAACCGAATCGTCGACCAGCAGCGCGGCGTTGTACGCCACCAGGTGACTCGATTCGCCGGTGTCCAGGCTCTGGCGCAAGCGCGCGTGGCGCCCCTCGGCGACCAACGTCAGATCGGCAAGAATCGTCTCGCCGTCGCCGGTGCGCACGCCGGACACTCGCCCGCCCTCACGCACCAGCTCGACAACCCTGGCGCCGAATCGGATCTCGACGCCGGGTCGTGCCTTCGCCTGGCGTCGCAACACGCTCACCATGTCGTGATGGTCGATGGCGAAGCCCTGCGAGCGGCCGTCGGGGATCGCGGCATAGCGAAGATGGGTGGTCGGTCGCTCGGCGATGCCGATCGCGAAGCCCTCCACGTCGACACCTCCGGCCTGCCTGAGTGGATCGAGGAGGCCCAGTTGGTCGAGCACGTCGACGCCGGTCGGGTGGATGAGCTCGCCGGCGAAGCGAGCACCGCGGCCCTCGCAGGCTTCTAGCAATAGGATTCGGCGCTTCCCGTCGGCGAGCGCACAGGCGAGCGAGGCTCCGGTAAGGCCGCCGCCGACGATGACGATGTCGTGGGCTGCGGCGGTCATCGATCAGCTCCGGCAGAAGGATCACATCCGTGGGCGATTCCGCACGCCTCGCGGACTGCTGCCGATGCCGCGAGGTACGTTCCGCGCCGACGGAGATCTGTTAACGGAAGTGGTGTGCCGTGGTACAGCATGCACCGGGACCTAGCAAACAGCCTGCCACACGAGGTTTGAATCCGCACGCGACGGTGGGCATCGAACCAGTCACCATGGCAGACACCAAGGTCGGCGACTTCGTGTGGTACGAGCTTATGACCACCGACGCGACGGCGGCCATCGCCTTTTACGAGCACGTGCTGGGCTGGATCAGCTCGCCCTTCGGCAACGACTACACCATGTTTGCGAATCAAGAAGGCCCACTCGCGGGAGTTAGCGTCCTGCCTGACGCTTCCAAGCAGACCGGGGCGCGTCCGCACTGGTCTTCACACGTGCAGGTCGTGAACGTCGACCAAACCGTGGCACAAGCTACCAAGCTGGGCGGTCGCCTCTATTTTGGGCCGGCCGACATTCCCGAGGTCGGTCGCTTCGCCGCAATTGGCGATCCCGACGGTGCCCCGATCAGTGTCTTCACGCCGTCGCGCCCCATGCCCGAGCGCGATCGCAAGCGGCATGGTGCTTTCGTTTGGCACGAAATGATCGCGACCGAGCACGAGCGCGCATTCGCCTTCCACAGCAAGCTCTTCGGCTGGAAGAGGTCGGCCGAGCACGATATGGGCCCCATGGGCAAGTACCTCATCTACGGCAACGGAGGTCCTGATCTCGGCGGCATGTTCACCAAGCCGAAAGCGGTTCCTGCCGCCATGTGGATGTACTACATCCAGGTCGACAAGTTGGGCCCGGCGTTCGAGCGGGCCCAGGCCAAGGGCGCGAAGGTCTTGCAGGGGCCGATGGAAGTTCCGGGCGGCGCACACATCGTCCAGCTTTCGGATCCGCAAGGCGCCACCTTCTCGCTCCACGAAGACCCGCCAAAGTAGGTCGTCCGCACGATCGATCGCACAGCGCTAGAGCACGTGCGGGCGAAGACCGTCAAACGAGGCCAGGGGAATGTTGCGGGCTACCGTATAGAGGACAAGTAGTGCGAGTAGGATTTTTCCGAATTGGGCCGTGCCGCGGGGCGGGCCGAGGCGCCTGCCCGTGAACGCGTGGATTGCTTCGGCGGCGACCCAGGCCAGGATCACCGGCACCGTCACCAACGCCATGCCGTTGTAGGCGACAGCCTGCACGAGATTGGCATGGAGGATTGCGTGCGCGGCTCGCAGGGCGCCGCAACCCGCACAGTGGAAGCCCGTGATCCAGTGGAGCGGGCAAACACCAAAGACACGCGTCTTCGCAGGATCGACCAGCGCCAGCAGGACTGCGCCGCCGGCAACCGCAAGACAGCGTGCTCCCGAGAGCTGGCGCGCCAGTGGGCGCGGCGACAGATCGGCGGAGCTGCGGCTAGGGGGACGCCCTCTAGTGTTGCTGGGCCGCATTGATCGCCGCAGCGACGATGTAGATGAACCACACGACGCCTGCAGCGGCCAGCGCGATCAGGTTCCATTTCTTCGCGTTGGCCGCTGCGCTTTGAGCGGCACTGACGTCGCCAGCAGCCAGTGCGGACGTACATTTGTTCGATTGCACGATGGCCACGATGCCAAGCGGCATGCAGAGGCAGGCGGTGCTGATGATCGACCAGACGAGGTGATTCGGAACAGCCACAGCGGCAAAAGGCCTGTGAGGTGGAGGGTTACTTGGGTGCGACGGTGGGACAAAGGCGCTCACCGGGCTCGGGATCCCGGGCGGGGTTGGTTTCGGTTGGCCGAGGACTGACTTCAAAGCCCGCGTCAGCTCGTCCATGTCGGAGGCGAAACGAGCGTCGCTGATCTCGATGGCCTGGCGCCTGGTGACCGCCTTGATATCGTCGGGGAGGTCCGCCGCGGACGGCATGTCGGCACCTTCCACCAGCACGGGGATCACCCGGATCTGGCGGGCCAGAGCTGTGGCCAACTCCATGCGTACGAAGTCATCGTGGTTGTCGAGGCGCCGGTTTCCTTTGGCATCCACGGCCGACAACCAGCGGGGACCTATGACCAGAATGAAGGCGGCGCAGCTTCCCACGGCGCTGTTGATGGCTTCGACAAAGTCCACGCCTCCCTCCAGCGTTTCCACGTCGCGAAAGACCGCTTCGTTCCCGAAATGAAGATTCACATGATCGCAGATGCGTCCAGCGAATCCCGGGCTGTCGTGGCGACGATAACTAATGAAGATCTTGCTCATTGGCCGGAAGCCTCCCAACTGTCTCGGTGCGGCCAGTCTATCTCGATTACTGAGGCGCCGCACAGGCAAAATGCGACGGCAGGACGGGGAGATCGGGACGCGCTCGGGCACCACCGCCCGGCCGATCGGCGTGTGTCTAGGGAACCGCGATTGTGACGGTCACGTCGCCGTTGGGGTTGGTGGTGCAGCCGGAGCTGCTGCCGGTGACGCACGCGCAGGTCGAAACCCCGCCGCACGCCGCGGGCAGATCTGTGCAGGTATAGACGCCCGGGTTGGTGACGGCCCCGCCGACCTGAGCATGGCAGTACTGAACGCTGTGCTGGCAATAACTCCAACCGCAGCGAAACATGTTCGCCGGCTCGGGGCAGGTTGCGTTGCTGCTGACATCCACGCCGGCCTTGGATGCCTCGCAGGCGCCGGGATAGTTTTTTCCGTCGCAGCCGCACACCGGCGCCGAGGAGATCACGCAGGCTACTCCCATCGGGACGCTGGCGCAGGCCCCGTGGGTCCGCGTGCCGCACATGTTGTCGGACCATTCGCAGTACGTCCCACTGGCGCAAGGTGGGTCACCGGTGCCGCCACACGCGGCGCCGACGCTCACGCTCCCAACATCGACAGTGCTACCACCGCCGTCAGGGCTCGCATCCGTCCGAGCCCCGCCGTCGGGGCTGGCACAGATGATGTTGCACTCGACGGTCTGGGCGCACAAAAAGCTGCCACTCCGACAGGTGCAGGTCCAAGCCGGGGATGTGATCCCGCAACAAGTCGACTGTCCGTAGGCACAGATCAACTCGCCTTGGCAGGAATCGCCCGAAACCGGTACCTGCGCTGGGCATTGGGTTGGCGCATCCACGCTGGCGTCTTCGCCTTGCATCCCGCCCGCGCCGACCTGCCCGCCTCCGCCGCGAGTGCCACCGGTGAAGACCACGCCGCCCGAACCGGAAGTGCCGCCTGAGGAGATCGTGCCGGCTGCGCCGGCCGCGCCGCCCGCTCCGAGCCTGCCTGCGCTGCCGCTGCTACCGCCGGAGCCGGGCGTGCCTCCGGACGAAGAGGTGCCGGCTGCGCCCCCGGACCGCTGCCCGCCGTCAGATTCGGAGCTGCCGCCTGCACCGCCGCTGCCGGGTGCACCGCCACTGCCGGGTGCACCGCCGTTGTCGGTTGTACCCGAGCCGCCGTAGGCCCCGCCCGCGCCGTGCCCGCCCATGCCAGGGACGGCCGCACCGCCCGCTCCGCTGGTGGAAGCGTCGTTAGCCCGTTGGCCGCCCGTCGTCGAGCTGCCGCAGGCGCCGCTGAGTGCCAGCGCGACCACGAGGTTGGCGATTCGTCGAGGACCAAGGCTTGTCATTCGCATCGGGAAGGCTCCTCGGCAAAAGCTGACTCTATTGGTCCGAAAAGGCAAGCCACGAGGTGTGCGCGCTGCCACAATGCACGGCGGAAGCACAACTCTTTGGGGCTGCTCTGCGCGGTGTTTTGTCTTCTCGCGGTCTGCAGCTCGACCAGAACTGCTGCGCCACGAATTCCCCGGTTGGGCCGCCCCGCCAGGTTTGCTTCACGCCGACCGCCACGGCACCGAGGTGTCCGGGCAACATCCCCGTGGCGAGCTATCTCGACGAGCCTGCGAACATCCGCCACCTCGGCCCGATGGCGCAGGACTTTATGAGCAGCTTTGGCCTCGGCAACGATGATCGCAGCTATCAAGCGGTTGACGGTCACGGCGTGGCGATGGCTGCGATTCAGGCCCTTGACCGTCTGGTCACGGCGCAAAAGCTGCGCATCGAAAGCCTTGAGCGAAGCAATCGTGAATTGGCGCGACGTCTGCGCGCGGTCGAAGCGCGGCGGCCGACAGCCCTGAATCGCGATAGCGAGCCGGACTAAGGCAGATAAGAGCAATTGTCACCTTGCCTCCCCGTATCCGGAGGAATTCGCCGTCCGTCAGTGGTAGGTGGCGGCGAAGGCGGCACCGATGGAGATAAGATGGGCGTCGACGCCGTTCGCGCCCAGGCCTTCGCCGCCGAGCGGAATGCGAGCTTGCGCATAGGTTATTCGCCCCAGCACGCCGAGACTCCAGTTGGAACTGATCCACCATTCGTAGCCGCCACCGCCTCCACCCCCAAATCCCAAGCCCGTGTGAGACGAAGAAAGGCCGGTCTCGCTACTGTTGACAACGATTGCGGCGAGACCGGCAAGCAATTCGAGGTGCAGGCCCTTGTGAGGGTCGGGGTAGAAGACCACAGTTCCGCCCAAGATGTTGACGGCGTTCGTTCCGGTGTCCACGCTCCGCCCGGCGATGGTGAAGCTCTCGTGGTGGAGTCCGTCTGCGCCATACCACCCGCCGGCGAGCACGACATTCTTTGCAACCGTGTAGCCCAACTCGAACTGGAACAGCGCTACGGCTGTGGACATCGTTCCGATCCTCCCGCCCAGTCCGAGTCCAAGCCGCAGGAACAGACCATCGTGGTTTCGGTCGCCTGGCCGAGGCACGTCTGGCGCAGGCGGCGGCAATGGCCCCTCGGCTGGAGGCATTGGATAGTAGGGATAGGCGTAGTAGCCGCCCGGCGGTGAGTAGGGCCCTTGTGCCGGGTACGGCTGGGGATACTGGGAGTAGGGCTGTGGATACGCCGGATACGGCTGGGGGTACTGTGGATCGGATTGGGGATTGGGCCCGGGTCCAGAGGTTGGCGCGGACGGAGCGATGGGAACGCAGTCCGCGTTGGCGGTGCACATCTGATTGGCCGGACAGGGCGGATTACAGGCGCTGATACACTGCCTAGCCGCACAGACGAAGCCTGGCCGGCACGCCGGTGTACAGTCCGGAGGGAACCCCGGGCGTTCCGGCCCCTGTGCCCTCGCCGGAAGGGGAACGGCAGTCAGCACAGCAGCAAGGGTCGTGATGTAAACGATTGCGTCTTTGGTTGGCAAGGGCAACGTCTCCTGCAGACTACGCCGGTTCGGATTGAAGACAAGAGAATTACAGGTCCTGTTTTCGTAGATGGGACCGGATGGCGCCGGGGGTTGACAGTTTCCATTGGCGATGTTTGAGTACTCGACGGGGACCACGATGACACCAGCAGTTGGTTTGTTTGGCAAGGCAATCGCGTCGGCAGTGTTCGCGGCAGCCCTCGTCGCCATCCCGAGTTGGTCCGCGTCCGCCCAGCCTTCGGCCTCAACCGGGGCCGGCGTGCAAGGTCCGGCAGGGGGTCAGTCTGAGTGCTTTCCTGCCTGTCGCTCTGGTTTCGTCTGTTCGTCGGGGACCTGCGTGAGCGCATGCAATCCCCAATGTGCTCCGGAGGAGACTTGCGCGGCGAACCGACTGTGCATCCCGGCGGCGGCATCCGCCGGACCCCCCTTTGGGCCAGGCGGTGCGGCGGCCTCACCGCCCCCCTACGGATACGCCCCGCCTGGGGTGCAGGCTTATCCTGCACCTATGTATCCAGGCGCGTACCCGCCTCCCCCAGTCTATCCGACGGCGCCAGCCTATCCGACAGCGGTTGCCCAATCGTCGCTCGCACCTCACCCAGGCGCGCACCAACACGACGGCTTCTTCCTTCAGATGCAGGCCGGCATCGGCGGCTTCATGTACACGCCGACGCCGCGAAGGACGCCTTCCGGCGTAGGTGGGGCACTTGATGTTTCCATCGGCGGTGCTGTGACACGGCAGCTGATCCTGTGCGGAGGATTTGGCATGGATGTCGGCGACACGGTGGACTCCGGCCCGAAATACACCTCGATGATCTTTGGCATCACCGCGAATGTCGTCTACTACCTGCCGAGCAACTTTTTTTTCGGGGGCGCGATTGGCCTGGGCGGCATCAATGCCGATGACTCGAAGACGAATTCCGAGGGGAATTACACGAACATCGGCTCCGCGGGGCCTGGGCTGTTTCTCAAGGCCCAGGTCGGCCAAGAGTGGTGGGTTTCCGACAATTGGGCGCTGGGCGCGGCCGTTCGTGTCTCGTTCATTCGTGCCAAGGAAAGCGATGCGGGGCCGCATGCACCCGTCTGGACGGGCGGCACCGCAAGCCTTCTGTTTTCGACCACCTACAATTGATGACGCCAGGTCAGGAGAAAAGAAATGACGAGATATCGATCGCTGGCTCTTGTCTTCTTCTTTCTTTTCGGGGCAACGACGATTGTCGCTGGATGCAGCGACAGTGACTGTCAATCCGATTCTGATTGTAAGACTGGCCGGATTTGCGTCGACGGTGTGTGCGCCGATCCCCGCTGGACCGAGGGCGCGGGGTCGGGCGGCGGCACCCAGTGTTCCTGCTATTGTAGGTGCTCGAGTTGCAGCTTTTCGGATGACGTCACTTGCACCCCCGCCAGCTCGGTCTGCGGCTCCTGCGCGGCCGCGTGCCAAAACGGTTGCTCCAGCAACTACTGCGGCTCTTACCTCAGTAGCTCGGGAAGTTGTTCGTAGGAAACTCTTCCTGCACTGCTCAAACTACCTGCGGTTGTGCCTCGGGGTGGCTGACTTGCAGTGGTTTGGCTTGCGCCAGCGACTTCAGTAACTGCCAGAATTTCAACATGAGGTGCGACCCCAGTCGCCCGAGATTCAACTCGGTGACCAGCTGCAACTCGGGTAACCCAGGTTCTCCAGGCACGTATTGGCAAAAATGGGAGGGGGCAAATGACGGTGGCTCAGGCACGGTTACCATCACGGCAAGTGTCTTTCACTGTAGCTCCGTACGGATACGGCTCCGTTGCCTCCGCCAATGGTGAACCGACAATGACCCTACAAGATGTCACGGATGTCCCGCTGCCAGCCCGGGATGCTGGTGAGTTCGTAGGGAGTTGCTATGGTGCCAAGTGCGGTTCCAGTCTTGAATGCGGTGATGGTGGGATCACGTGGTGAATTAGCCGCTTCGCCCGCCTTCCGTGCCGGACTACCCCTTCTTCTTCCATTCGCCGAGGGTCTTCTTGATCTCGGGCTCCAGGAAGAAGACCTAGGCCTTCTTGCCCAGCTCGTAGGCCTTCTCGCCGAGCGCGATGGCTTCCTTGTGCTCGCCTTTGGCGGCCACGATGGTCGCCTTGATCCAGAGGTTGAACCAATCTTCCTTCAGGGCGAGCGACTGGTCGACGTAGCGCAGGGCCGTCTCGTAGTCCTTCTTGGTCTCGGCCAGGTAGCGCGCGGAGCTGGCGTATGCGCGCCAAGTGTTGTCCAACGTCTTGTTGATGTTCGCGATGGCCTGCGGCTCGGTGCTGACTTTGATGGGAATCGACAGGCGCAGCTTCTCCCATTCCAGGTCGAGCGACCCCTTGTCGTCGTTGAAGTCCGAGAACAGGAAAGCCAGGCGCTCGCGCATGGGTGCGGGCTTCGGGTGTGCTTGAAAGCGGACCAGATCGAGGCTCGCCTTGTAGTCGGCGCCCGTGCCCGATTGTTCGGCTTTCTTGTTCAGGATCACGGTCCAGGCGCCCTTGGTGGGAATGGTGAACAAGGCGTAACTTCCGGCGGGGACGGTCTGGTCACCGAAGGTGGCGTCACGGCTGAAGGTAATCTTGGTGGCTTGGTTTGCACCGGTTCGCCACAGGTGATCGTAGGGAACCACCTCGCCCCAAATCTTCCGGCCCTTCACGCCCGGGCTGCTGTATTCCACCGTCACTTCGGTCAGCCCGATGAACTGCGAGACCTTGGCATTCGGGCTGGGCTTGGGCAGGTCAGGCTGGGCGTGAGCAAGCGAGGGGAGCATCCAGCAGGCACCTGCCACGGCGAGTAGCCACCCACGACGAAGAGAATTGTGCATCAAATCAGTCTCCTTTCACCGAAACACCGCCTTCCGACGGGTCGATGCTGTCTACCTAGCACGTGCCAGCCGAGTTGCACGTGCAAGCAGACCTGCCAAGCCGACCACCGCGACGCAGCCGACCAGGTTGTACCAGAGGAAGCTGGTGTTGCTTCGCAGGAACAGCGCCAGCACGAGCAGCTCGGAGGCGATGGCCGCCAGGAAGACCTGCGTCCCGCGCACCTTGCGCGCAAAGAAGGCGGTGAGAAAGATTCCAAGCACGGTTCCGTAGAAGAGCGACCCCAGGATGTTCACGGCCTGGATGAGGTTATCGAGCAGCGAGGCGAAAGTCGCGAATGACAGGGCCAAGAGGCCCCAACCTACGGTGAACAGGCGAGCTGCCCGCACGTAGTGCGCGTCGCTCGCCTGTGGGCGGAAGCTACGGCGGTAGAAGTCCACCAGGGTTGTGGTGCTGAGCGCCGACAGCTCACCCGCCACCGCGGACATGGCCGCGCACAGAATGACCGCAAGCAACAGGCCCACAATACCCCGCGGTAGGTTCTGGGTTACAAAAGAGAGGAAGACGTAGTCGGCATCCTTGGTGTTGGCCCCGGGCACGGCAGCCGCGATGACTGCCGTGGCTTGCTCGTGAATCGCGGTGGTGGTGCGATCGGCTTGGCGTACATCGTATTCTGCGGCGGCGATGGCGGATGCGTCGCCCAGACCAAGAGCGTGGTCCAGCTTCCAGATCTCGTCCCGCTTTCGCTCGAAGGCGACTCGGTGAGCGTCCTGCAGGGCGTGCAGGTGATCTGCGGATGCGCTCGCTTGTGCTCGTGCAAGGTCGGACCGATTGAAGAAGATGGGCGGCTGGTTGAACTGATAGAAGACGAACACCATCACCCCGACGAAGAGAATCAGGAACTGCATCGAG
>CAZBIU010000145.1:0-15686 GCA_964491625.1 uncultured Myxococcales bacterium | reverse complement strand
GGAAGGAGAAGGCCCATAACGCAGCAAGGGGACCCTCAGGTCCCCTTGGTGGTGCGAATGGAGATGGTTGGCTATAGGCTAGGGTGCTCTCGTCCGAAATATCGGTTGTGACTTGCGCGATCAGCTCGCTGGCCAAGGCCACGATCTGCTTCGGTTCGTAACCATTCTGTCGAAGATCGCGATAGAGCGACTTGGACAGAATGCGCAATGCGCGTTCGCGGCTAATGACTGGCGTTTCGGTTTGCATGGTTGCCAGGGCTTGTGACATTTCTCCTCCTCCCAAGAGGTTGCCTCTGGCCTTAGCAGGAGGTGTGCCATCTGGATCACACCTGACACAGAATTGTAACTATCTAGAAATGCATGGTTTGGCAGTGCGCCGTGTCTTTAGGGCGCGAAGAGCGCTACGCGGTGGGGAGCGTCGGAGCTGTGACGGCAACCGGTCACCTACAGGGTATCCGAGGCAAAAGTGCGTAGCCGCGTTCGCAGCTACCCCTCCGAGCTTGGTGCCAATACAGGACTTAAGGGTCCTATTTATGCTTTTTCGTCGTGACGTCCCGAGGCGTACGCAGGGTTTCGCCCACCTTCCATACCTATGCGAACACCTCTAGTCCCCTCCCACCGTCGCTTCCAGCTCGGACCAGCGCTGGTACAGGGCATCGACCTCTGCGCGCGTGGTTTCGATCATGCCAAGAAGCTCCATCAGGCGGGCGGCGTTGCTCGCCACCTCTGGGCTCGCCTGCTCGTCCTCGAATCCAGCCAGGCGCGCCTCGGCCTCGGCAATGCGCGACTCCATCGAGTCGAGCTCGCGCTGATCCTTGTAGCTGAGCTTGCGCCGTGGTCCCGTGCTTTGGGGGTGGACGGGTTCGGGCTTGTCACGCTCGGCGGCCGCCGCGATCCCATCGCATTCGTCGGCATACCAGGCCTCCCACTGCGCAAGACCGACCAAATGCGTGACGGTGCCGGGCGCGCGTTCGGAGAAGGCGAGCAATGCCGTGGTCGTGCGATCGAGAAAGTGTCGGTCGTGGCTGACCAACAGGACGGCGCCGTCGAAGCCGGTCAGGGTTTCCTCAAGGACATCGAGCGTGGCCAGATCGAGGTCGTTGGTGGGCTCATCGAGAACCAGCACGTTCGCGGGCCGCAACATGAGGCGCGCCATGGCCAGCCGGCTTTGTTCGCCGCCCGAAAGCTGCCCGACCGCCAGCCTGCCCTGTTCGGGGCGGAAGAGAAAGCGGGCCAGATAGCCGCTGACGTGCACGCGTTTGCCGCGGAAGTCCACGTGATCACCGCCGGGGCAAAGGGTGTCGATGACGGTGGTTTCGGGATTCAGGCTTTCACGCTGCTGCTCGAAGTAGGCCACTTTCAAGCTGTCGGCGGTGAGCACCCGGCCGGTATCGGGCTGTTCTTGGCCCACCAGGACGCGCAGCAGGGTCGACTTGCCGCAACCATTCTTGCCGATGAGTCCCATACGGGTGCGAGGCCCCAAGAACAAGCTGACGTCGCGGAAGATCGTCTTGCCGGCGTATGACTTGGCAACGCCCTTGGCCTCGATCAGCCGGCGAGGATTGCGGCCCGTCCCGGTAAAGTCCATGCTGGCGGTGCCGACCCGGTTGCGAGTAGCCAACTCTTCGACGTCGGCGGTCAAGGTCTCGGCGCGCTGGATGCGCGCCTGTTGCTTGGTCGAGCGCGCCGGAGCGCCTCGTCGCAGCCACTCGGTCTCGCGGCGCAGGGTGTTGCGCAAGGAGGACTCGCGTTGCTCCTGCGCGGCCATCAGCTCTTCCTTGCGTTCCAGGAAGGTGGCGTAATCGCCGTCGACAGCCAAAAGGCCGCCCTGGTTTCGCCGGTCGAGCTCGAGAATGCGAGTTGAGACCCGCTGGAGAAACAGGCGGTCGTGGGTAACCGTGACGGTGGCGAACGGCGCCTGGGCCAGAAGCTTCTCCAGCCAGAGAATGCTTTCCACGTCGAGGTGGTTGGTTGGCTCGTCGAGCAGCAAGAGATCGGGCTCGGCGGCCAGCTCGGCCGCCAGTGCTACGCGCTTCTTCCAACCGCCCGATAAGCGCTCGACCTTGGTGTCCGCGCCCGCCTGCGGTCCAGATAGATCAAGGCGCGCAATGATCTCGTCGGCGCGCGCTTCGGCTCGCCAGTGGGATTCCGAGTCGCCCGCCGGGATCCCGGCCAAGACCGCCTGCGTGACGGTGTGGCCCGGCTGGAACCGCGGCACCTGCGCCACGTAGCCCACGCGCAGCCCTCGCCGTAGGGCTAGCTCGCCCAGGTCGGGCGAGTCCTGCCCGGCGAGAATGCGCAACAGGGTCGACTTGCCCGCACCATTGGGACCGATGAGCCCGATGCGTTCACCCTCGGAAAGCGTGAAGCACACACCCTCGAAGAGTGGACGCGACGAGAAGGACTTCCCGAGGTCACGAGCTGTTGCAAGGATCGCCATGCGGCCGGCAGTATACGCAGCGGGAGCCGAATGGCACGTCGGCTCCGCTCCCGGCCCGACCTAGGGCGCCTTGGTCAGCGCGATGTGCAGCTCGTCGAGCTGCTTGTTGCTCACCGCGGAGGGCGCTTCAGTGCAGAGGTCGGTTCCCTTTTGCGTCTTTGGGAACGCGATCACGTCGCGCAACGAATCCGCGCCGCAGAGGAGCATCGCCAGCCGGTCGAGGCCGGCTGCAATGCCGCCGTGGGGTGGCGGTCCGTGGCGGAACGCATCCAGCAGGAAGCCGAACTTGCTGCGCGCGTCTTCGTCGGAAAGTCCGATGGCGCGGAACACACGCGACTGGATGTCGCCGCGATGGATACGGATCGACCCGCCGGCGATTTCGTTGCCGTTCAAGACCAAGTCGTAGGCGCGCGCGCGCACCGACGCCGGGTCGGATTCCAGCTTGTCCAGATCCTCGGCCATGGGCGAGGTGAATGGGTGGTGGGACGCGGCCAGCTTGCCTTCGTCGGTGCGTTCGAGCAGCGGAAACTCTGTGATCCAACAGAACTTCCACTGGTTGGCCGGCACGATGCCGAGCTTGTTCGCCACGTGGAGTCGCAAAGCGCCGAGCACGGTGTACACCAACTTGCGCGCGCCGAACTGCAGGAAGAAAACGTCACCCTCCTGCAAGCCGGCCGCGGCGTTGATATCGTTGCGCATGGCCTCGCTCATGGTCTTCATCGGCGAACGCGTCCACGCGCCAGCCGCACCGATCTTGGCGCGCGCCAGACCCTTGGCGCCGAGGCCCTTTACGAATTCTTCCAGCTTGTCGATTTCGGCGTTCGACATTTTCGAAGCGTGCTCGGCCGGCAGGCGCCAGCCTTTCACCACCGCCGCCTCGCCTGCGACCTTGCTGGAAACGACCTGGCGGAGCATCTCCACGCTGCCGCCGTCGTGCTTGCGAACCACCTCTGTGACGTCGCACAAGGGCAAGCCGAAGCGCAGGTCGGGCTTATCTGAACCGTAAAGGTTCATCGCCTCGGTGTAGGCGAGGCGTGGGAAGGGCGCTGGGACGTCGAGCCCGAGGATGTCCTTCCACAGGCCCACCATCAGACTTTCGAACACGTTCTGCACGTCTTCCTCGACCACGAAGCTCATCTCGGCGTCGATCTGGGTGAACTCGGGCTGGCGATCCTGGCGCAGATCTTCGTCACGGAAGCAGCGGGTAATCTGGAAGTAACGGTCGAAGCCCGCCACCATGAAAAGCTGCTTGAAGAGCTGCGGCGACTCGGCGAGGGCGTAGAACTGTCCGGGCGAAAGTCGCGAGGGCACCAGAAAGTTGCGCGCGCCGCCGGGGGTGTACTTCACCAGGTACGGGGTTTCGATCTCCAGGAACTTGTGGCCGGTCAGCACGCGACGGGCGGTCTGATAGATCTGCGAGCGCAGAAGGAAATTCTTCTGCAGCGACGGGCGCCGCAGGTCGAGCGCGCGGTGCTTGAGCCGGATCGACTCGTTCGCGGTCGAGTCGTCGGCGATTTCGAAGGGCGGCGTATCCGAGCGCGAGAAGATGGTCAATTCGGTGCAGTGGACCTCGACCTCGCCGGTGGGCAAATTCGGGTTGCGCCGTTCGCCCCGGTCGCGCACGATGCCGCAGAGGCCGACGCAAAATTCCGACCGCAGCTCGGAGGCCAAGGTGTGGGCCTCCTGGCTGGTCTGGGGTTCGAACACGACCTGCGTAATGCCGCCGCGGTCACGGAGGTCGATGAACACGCAGCCGCCGTGGTCGCGCCGGGAGGAAACCCAGCCGAACAGGACAACGGATGAGCCGACATCGGCACCCCGCAGGGCGCCGCAGTCATGGGTTCGCTTCAGATCCTTCAAGAACTCGGGCATGGCGGGTTTCTACTGGAAGCCGGGCCCGTCGTCGACTGATTCGGTCAGGTCGGCAAAAGCACCCCGGTTAAATCGATAAAGTAACGGCCTTTCCGCTGCCCAGTGTTCATAGTTGAGTTTCAGCTTGACGGAATAGAATATACCGATATATCTAATAACCATCGCGAGCGGTCGCGATAGTCAGGCAGGAAGGCCATGTTCGAAGAAGAGATCCGCCGGTACTTCAAGGAGAAGAGAATCGAATGGTCTGCGCAAAATGGCTGCGCGGAGGGCATGTGGGCGGCCGGGCACGGTAAGACGGGCGCTGGTGGTGGCTGGAGCGCGGGCGGCGGGGGCGGCGGCGGCGCGGGCGGGGCCGGCGGCGGCGGTTTTCCACCATTCCCACCGTTCGGACCGTGGGGCAGCTTTCCTTGGAATTTCCTCAGGCGGCCGCGCGCCAAGCGTGGCGATGTGCGCGCGGCGATTCTTTCCCTGCTGTCGGAGAAGCTGATGAACGGCTATCAGATCATGCAGGAGTTGGAACAGCGCAGTCGGGGGGCCTGGCGGCCGAGCCCAGGCGCGGTCTATCCGGCGCTGCAGCTGCTTGAAGACGAAGGCCTAGTAAAGGTTGAGCCCGCGCCCGGCGGACGCATCTACGGCCTGACCGAGGCCGGTCGCACCTACGTGCACGAGCACCCGGACGAGTTCGCGGCGCCCTGGGAAACCGGCAACCAACCCGCGTGCGACGACAATGTGCTAGGTCTATTCGCCGAGCTCAAGCACATCGCCACCGCGACGCTGCAAGTGGTCCACGCCGGCTCTACCAGCCAGACCCGCGAGGCGCAGAAGATTCTCAACCAAACCCGTCGGTCCCTCTACCGGCTTCTCGCTGACGACCTCGACGAGGACGAGAGCGAGTAGCCACGGCACACCAACCCATCCTGGCCAACCATGAAGAACATCGTTTCTGTCAATCAGGTCCACAAGAACTACACCCTAGGCACGTTCGTGGTGCACGCGTTGCGAGGCGTTTCGCTCGACGTGGCCGAAGGCGAGTTCCTCGCCATCGCCGGGCCCTCGGGCAGCGGCAAGACGACCTTGCTCAATCTCATCGGCTGCGTCGACACGCCCAGCGAGGGCACGGTGCAGATCGACGGCAATCCCACCCACGTGATGTCGGAGCGCCAGCTCACGCGACTGCGTCTGCACACGATAGGATTCATCTTCCAAAGCTTCAACCTGGTCTCGGTGCTGAGCGTGTTCCAGAACGTCGAGCTCCCGTTGCTTCTGCAGCGCTCGGCCGGCGCGAAAGAACGGCGCTCGCGGGTCGAGGCGCTGCTCGACCGGGTCGGCATCCGCGAATACACAAGCCACCGGCCGAGCGAGCTTTCCGGCGGACAGCGTCAGCGCGTGGCGATCGCGCGCGCCCTGGTGACCCGGCCCCAGCTCGTGCTCGCCGACGAGCCCACCGCGAATTTGGACTCGGTCACCGGCACCAACATCCTCGATCTGATGAAGGAGCTGAACCGTACCGAGAAGACGACCTTCATCTTCTCGACCCATGATGCGCGGGTTTGGTCGTACGCCAGCTCGGTGGTGCGTCTGGCCGACGGACAGCTCGTCGACCGCGTGAGCGCCGAGGAGGCGGTTCGCGTGGGCGGCGTGGGCGGGCTGCCCAGCAGCGCGAGGACTACCTAGATGCGCGGCTACCTCGACACGCTGAAGGTGATCGTCGTCATCGCCTTCCGCAACCTATTCGCAAGCTGGCTCAAGACCCTGATCGTCGGTGGCATCATCCTGTTCGGCTCCGCGCTGGTGGTGGTGGGGACGTCCCTGGTGGACAGCATCGACGGCTCGATGAGCCGCAGCATCATCGGATCGGTGGCTGGCCACATTCAGGTCTACAACGCCAAGTCGGCTGACGAGCTGGCGGTGATGGGCAGCTTTCAGATGGAGCGAGCCGATCTCGAACAGATTGACGACTTCAAGAAGCTGCGCGAGACACTGCTGGCGGTGGCCAACGTGAAGGCGGTCGTGCCCATGGGCCTGTCGGGCGCGATGGTCCCGGCTGGCAACACCGTGGACGTGATGCTGGAGAAGCTGCGCGATCTTGTCCGCCGGCAGCAGGCGGGCGAGGACGTGAAGAGCGCGATTGAGTCGCAAAAGGATCACGTCAAGCAGATCGTCGACGTGCTCGCCACCGATATGGCCAACGTGGGCAAGGTGCTCACCGACAAGGCGACCACGCCGGAAGAGCTGGCCGCGATCAAGCGCGCCACGGCGCCCGGCTTTTGGAGCGGGTTCGACAAAGACCCGCTTGCTACGCTGGAGTTCCTGGAAAACCGGATCGCGCCGCTGGCGTCGGACGCGGACATGCTGTTCCTGCGCTACATCGGGACCGATCCGGCGGCCTTCGCGAAGTCGTTCGACCGGATGAAGATCGTCGACGGCACCACCATTCCGCCCGGCAAACGGGGATTCCTGTTCGCCAAGTGGACCTACGAAGAGCAGGTGAAGCTGAAGACGGCGCGCCGGCTGGATCTCATCCGCGACGGCATTCTCAAGCGCGGCAAGACCATCGCGACCGATCTCGATTTGCAGCGCATGGTGAAGCAGAACGCCACCGAGGTGAAGGAGATCATGCTTCAGCTCGACAGCCAGCAGAAGGCGATGTTCAAGACCAAGCTGCAAAAGGCACTCGGCAGCAAAGACGACGATGTGGCGAACCTGCTGGCAGATTTCTTTCGTGTGAACGACAGCAACATCATGGAACGGTACAAGTTCTTCTACGACGAGCTGGCGCCCTCGCTGACGTTGTACCGGGTGCGCGTGGGCGACACGCTGACCATCAAGGGTTTCACCAAGAGCGGCTACGTTCAGTCGGTCAACCTGCGCGTGTATGGAACCTTCGCCTTCGAGGGACTGGAAGACTCGAATTTGGCCGGGGCGCTCAATCTGATGGACCTGGTGTCCTTCCGTGAGCTGTACGGGTTCTCCACGCCCGAGCGTGCGAAGGAGATCGCGGCGATCAAAGCCAACGCGGGTATCAAGGAGATCGACCGCGACAAGGTCGAGGCCGAGCTTTTCGGGGGCGGGGGAGACGACAGCGCGGCCGCCGCAACCGCGGCGGTCGAAAATGCAGACGACGTTCTGCGCGGGCTCGGCGCCAAGGGCAAGCGCGAGAAGATGGAAGACAAGAGCTACGATCCCGCGCAGCTCGAACAAGGCGTGATTCTCAACGCTGCGGTGATCGTCAATGATCCGCGACGCATTCGCCAAACCATGCACGACATCGAAGCGGCGGGCGACAAGGCGGGGTTTTCGCTTAAGGCGATCGATTGGCAGAAGGCGTCCGGGCTGGTCGGTCAGTTCGTGACCATGATTCGGGCGGTGCTGTACGTGTCGGTCCTGATCATCTTCGCCGTGGCGCTGGTGATCATCAACAACGCGCTGGTGATGGCGACCCTTGAGCGCATGGCCGAGATCGGTACCTTGCGCGCGGTGGGGGCGCAGCGCCGATTCTTGCTCGGCATGCTGGTGGTGGAGACACTGGCGGTGGGGGCATTGTTCGGCGGCCTCGGATCTCTGCTCGGCGTCGGCATCATCGGGCTCATGCGCCTGCGCGGTCTGCCCGCCAGCAACGACACGCTCTATTTCCTCTTTTCGGGACCGCGCCTCTTCCCCGGCCTTTCGCCGGTCAACATCGCTATCGCCCTCTTCATCGTGCTGATGGTCAGCGCCATCTCAAGCATCTATCCTGGACTTCTGGCCATGCGGGTCAGTCCGCGCCAGGCCATGCAAGCCGACGAGTAAATCACCATGGCAAACTTCTTCCTCGATTTTCGGATCGCGCTTCGCAGTCTGTTTCAACACCGCCGGCGCACGCTGTTCCTCATCGTCGCCATCGCAGGCGTCACCGGGTTGATGGTCCTTTTGAATGCCCTTTCCACCGGCATCAGCGAAACCATGATTCGCACCGCCACGACGCTGTCGAGCGGTCATGTCAACGTGGGCGGCTTCTTCAAGGTCACGTCCAGTCAATGCGGGCCGGTGGTAACCGACTTCGCCAAAGTGGTCGACATCGTCGAAAGGAACGTGCCCGAGATGCAGCACTGGGTGCACCGCGGACGCGGCTGGGCCAAGGTCATCTCCGATACCGGATCGACCCAGGTGGGCGTGACCGGCATCGACATCAAGAACGAGCCCGATTTCAAGCGGGTGGTCCAAGTCGTCAGCGGCAACATCGAGGATCTGGCTCAGCCCAACACCATGCTTGTATTCGAATCACAGGTCGAGCGCCTGAAAGTCAAGGTCGGCGACGCGGTCACGCTGTCGGCGCAGACCAACCGCGGTGCCGCCAACACCGTCGACTGTCGCATCGTCGCCATCGCCAAGGACATGGGGCTTCTGAGCAAGTTCGGCACTTTTGTTCCGGTCGGCACCACGCGAGCGCTCTATCAATTGCGCCCGGACACCACCGGCGCGATTCAAATCTATCTCAAGCCAAAGTACGTGCCCGAGGTCAACGCCATCGCCGCGCGGTTGCGCAAGGTTCTTGAAGAAGCGGGCTACCGGGTGATGGATCCCGATGCGAATCCGTTCTGGATGAAGTTCCAGACCGTGAACCGCGAAGATTGGACCGGGCAGAAGCTGGACGTCACCACCTGGGAAGACGAATCGTCATTTCTCACCAAGACCCTCATGATCGTCGATGGCTTGCGCGTCGTCTTGCTTGTCATCCTTCTCGCCATCGTGATCACCGGCATCATGAACACGATGTGGATCGCCATCCGCGAGCGCACCCGCGAGATCGGGACCTTGCGCGCCATCGGAATGCAACGATGGGGCGTTCTGCGCATGTTCCTTCTGGAATGCTTCCAGATGGGCTTGCTCGGTACCGCCCTGGGCGCGGTAGGCGGCTCCGTGGTCGCCGCTCTTATCAACTCAGCTAGCATCAAGGTACCGCTGGGGGTTCAGTTGTTCTTGATGTCGGACCGATTGCATCTGGCCGTCCACGCCACGACGCTGGTCAAGGCCGGCCTCACCATCACGCTCATTACCACCCTGGCGGCGCTGTACCCGGCCTACCGGGCCGCGCGGCTGCCGCCGGTCTCTGCCATGTCCCACTTCGGCTAGTCTGGAATTTGCAGGAGTCTCTCATGTCGAAAATCCGTATCTCGGTTGCTGCAGCGGCACTGCTCGCATCGCTCGCCCTTCCCCACGTCGCCCACGCTACAATGACCAAGGGCGAGCTCGTCGATTTTCTGAAGGCCGTCGACCTACGACAGAAAAGTCAGGGCGACTGGCGTTCCCTCATCTACATGGAGCAAAAAGAAAAGGGCAAGGTCGACGTTGCCTACGAGGCGGTGGTTTTTCGGCGCAGCGAGGACCAGAAATTCATCATCTTGTTCAGCCAGCCGAAGGCGTCGCAGGGGCAGGGCTATCTTCGCATCGACAAGAACTTGTGGTTCTACGACCCGTCGGTGGGCAAGTGGGAACGGCGGACCGAGCGCGAGCGCATCGGCGGGACCAATTCGCGGCGGTCGGACTTCGACGAATCGCGCTTGGCCGAGGAATACGATCCGGAGGACAACGGCGAGGTCAAGCTGGGCAACTACAATGCGCAGGTCATGACCCTGCACGGAAAGCCGGACATCGACCTCGCGTTTCCGACCATCAAGCTGTGGGTCGACAAGGAGACCAAGAATATCTTGAAGCGCGAAGAATACGCGCTGTCCGGGCGGCTCTTGCGCACGTCATTCTATTCCAAGTGGAAGAAGATCTACAGCGAGTCGAAGAAGGGCGACACCTGGTACCCCGGCGAAATGCGCTTCTACGACGAAGTCGAGAAAGCGAATTCGACGCTGATTGTGATTAAGAGCGTTGACACCAAGTCGCTCGAAGCGAATCTGTTCACGAAGGCCTGGCTGGAGAGCAAGAGCCGATGAGAGTCATCGCGTGGGGTGCGGCCGGCTGTATGATACTGCTGGCGGGCGACGCTTGGGCGCAGCGGCCGACTGACGACGACATCTTTGGAGGGGGAGAGCGCGCAAGGGCGGAGGAGGGTACGGGAACCGCCACGACCACAGCCACGACCACGGCCACGACCACGGCCACGGCCACGACCACGTTGGGGAATGCTACGACGATGGGGGAAGGGGATTCGCGGGATACGCTGAACCTTGGAAACCCGGAGGCTCCCATACCGTTTTCGGCGAGCGTGGCGCCCATGGATCCGCTGAAGATTGGCGGGCAATTCTACTGGCGTGTGATGAGCACGGGCAAGCAGGGAGCCGAGCCGCAGAACTGGGGTCTGTCGGCGCCGGCCTTGGTCGACGTCTACATGGACGCGCGGCCGAATGAACGGGTGCGGGCGTTCGTGCTCGGTCGCATGTTCTACGATCCGACGCTGCCCACGAGCGCCGGCAGCACGGGTGTGCCGGGCGGGGGCTCGGTCTCGGCGCAGGCCAGCGATTTCCTTGGTTCGACCATTGGACAGCAGACCCGCGGACCGACGGTACTACTCGATCAACTGTGGCTGAGTGCCGACATCCTGCACACGGTCTTCGTCACCGCAGGCAAGCAGCACGTGCGCTGGGGTACCGCGCGCTTCTGGGCGCCTACCGACTACCTTCATATGGTGCCGCGGAATCCGCTTTTACCGTTCGACTCGCGCACCGGCACGACCATGCTGAAGCTGGAGGTACCATGGGAAGAACGTGGGTGGAATTTCTATGCCTACGCTATTCCCGAAGGTCCCACGGCGACGTCGACCACCGGCGACATGTCGGCGGCGGCCCGGGCGGAGGTCGTGCTCGGGACGCTGGAAACCGGGCTGGGTGTCATTGGCAACCGCCACAGCAAGGCGAAGTTCGCCGGCGACATTTCGTTCGGGGTCTGGGACCTCGACTTCTACGGCGAGGCAGCGTTGCGCAACGCAGGTGACGTTGACTTCGTAAGCTTCCAAAAGGGCGTCTCATTCATTCCCGATGCGTCTGATCCAAACGCGCCCTGGCTTCCCCAGACTTTTCATCCCAGCACGGACCCTAATGTGCACATCGACCCGAATGCGAGCGATGCCGTTGCGAAGGCCGTGGACGCCTTCTTCCCCGCCCACCGCGGGTCGGGCTGGAAGCCTCAGGTGACCGGCGGAGTCTCGTACACGCGGCAGTATGCCGACAAAGACACGTTTACCGTCGGCGCCGAGTACTTCTACAACGCTCTCGGGTATGACGATCCCAAGGACTATGCCGCGGTCGTCTTCTTGCCCCGTTCGACGCCGCTCCAGAACCCGGCAACGTTCTTCTATCTCGGCCGGCACTATCTCGGCGCGTATGCCACCGCGCCAGCGCCCTACTCGTGGGACAACACGACCTTTACTTTGTCGACCTTGGCCAATCTCACCGACAAATCGGGAATCACCCGCTTCGATTACTCGCTCATCGTGCTGACCCATCTGCGCTTCGAAGCCTACGGCGCGGTTCACTGGGGCCAGAAGAACGGCGAGTTCCGTTTTGGACTCGACGGCAGCTCGCTGGAAGGAAGCGGCTTGGGCTTGGTCGACACCCTCGCCGGGAAGCTCAACAGCCCGCCGGCCATTTTCGACCTCGGCGTGGGGCTGCGCGTTGCGCTTTAGATTTGCATGCAATCGCACTTGACGGGGAGGCCGCGATGCTGCACCTTCTTGCCTCTCAACCTGTGATGCGGGGTGGAGCAGCCTGGTAGCTCGTCGGGCTCATAACCCGAAGGTCCCAAGTTCAAATCTTGGCCCCGCTACAAACTTTCCGCGTACTTAGGTCGCAGCCAGGGCTATGCCTCGCCAGACGGGCAGCCCTCGTTTCCCGACGGTGACGACGACGAGCATGAAGGCTGGCCACGGGTGCCAGGCGTCATGCATCATCGTAGCAAGCCAGCCTTCCCCACCACGGTCGTCAGCGTGATGCGAGGAAGCGGATCGGTGCGAAGGTGACCTTGCCTCCTTCAATCTCGACCGCACCCGCTGCTTCCAGCGCTAGATCGTGATGACAGTCGAGTGCGCCCGACTGCTCGAAGTCGAGGGAAACGATCTTGGTTTCTCCAGGCTGAAGCGAGATAGCCTCGGATTCACGTGGCTGCATGACCATGCGCTCGCCGTCCAGAGTGTCGGACACCCGAACACGATCGGGTGACAGGACCGCGATGTGGCTAGACTCGTTCTTGACCTGCAACCGCAGGTCCAAGTTGAGGTGGTCATCGTCCACGGTGGTGGGAAACTGCTCCGCGCTTCGGTTGACGTAGCAGCGTTCGCCAGCTATCGCGATCTCGACGCCCTCCTTGGATAGTGAAGGCCCGGAGCTCGTGTAGGGCGCAACGTACCCGCAAGAAGCTGCACAAAACACCACGGCGGGAAGAAACATGGAATCTGCAAATCTCTTCATGCTGCGCCTCCTGGGGTGAGGCGCAGCAACTTCCATGCCGATCACAGATCAGTCGTATTCGCGCGGGTTCACGCCAAACAGAGCTGCCAAGGCGGGAGTATTTCCCTGAGGCCCGGGAAAATATCCCTTGGTCAGCGCGATGAGATACAGGGCAAGCGCTACTTGTTGCCGAACGTGCTCGCCGTGACGGTGGCGACCACGAAGAGCGTGTGCGCGATATCGGTGACGTCGGTCGAGTCGGTCGGATTCAACATGACCTCGACCATGTACATGGGCGCGATGGTGAAATTCGGGGTCACCTTGTAGTCGAAGCCGAGGTAGGTGCGGTTGGCTCGGAAGCCGTCCTTCCAGTAGCCCGGGGCGATGTAGCCCTTGCCGCCGGCTATCGAGCTGGTGTCCCCATCCTCGAGTATTCCCAGGAAGACTTCGTCGGACAGGGAGATGCCGAAGCGGTCGGTCACCGCGAAGCGCCCTTGCAGAAGCTCACGCAACACGGTTCCCCAGCCCAAACGCTGATCGGGCGTGGAATAGACATCGGCGTAGAAGGTGTTGTGGAAGATCACCCGGTCGTAGATCGACCAGCGTCCCCAGCGGTATTCCACCGACGGAATGATCTCCAGGTTGTGGGAAAAGTTGTAGGTGGAGGTACAGTAGGTACTTGTGGATCCTTGCAGTGGCGGGTTCGAACAATCTTCCGGCTTTCCCGGCACTGTCCGCCCGAGCTGCGGGTACCCCATGTAGTAGTACCAAAGCGAGCCCTTGAACGTCCAATTGCCCGTCTTGTACGTGTAGTTCGGCCCGAAGAAGAGCTCGAGGAACTGCAGGCCCGCCTTGCCTTCGCGCGTGCGCGCAAATTCCGCGCGAGCGCCGGGCATGGTGGTCAGGCTCCAGTTGGGTGAGAAGGCCAAGACGAAGTTCTGATCGATCCAGACCCGTCCTTCTTGCCTGGCCGGTGTGTCCGCTTGGGCACCCCCGCTCAAAAGAGTCAAGGCGACAATGCTTGAGGCAAGAGCGAGCTGCTTCTTCATGGACCCTCCGATTCGCTGTGAAATCATGAACAGCGAACCTTGTTAACATGAAACGTCAGGGCGACAAAGCGACTTGTCGGGTAGTTCCTTTCCCCACAGTGGGCACACCTGTTCGGCGCACCAATGCCGATCGAGGACCGACTACGCCCAGCAGTGAACGTCACGACGAAGTAGTCGCCGGCTGTGGTACTCGCGCATTGCCCCTGATGTCGATGCGCCCAACTGCGAGCAGAATCCCGAAGATGATGGCTTCGGGGCGCGGCGGGCAGCCGGGAATGAACACGTCCACGGGCAGGACCTCGGCCACCCCGCCCGCGCTGGCGTAGCTGCGGCCGACGATGCCTCCCGAGGTGGCGCAGGCTCCGACGGCTATGACGATGCGGGGCTCGGGAACAGCTTGGTAGGTCCGGCGCACGGCTGTTTCCAGATTGCGGGTCACGGGCCCCGTCACGATGACACCGTCGGCGTGGCGAGGTGAAGCGACGAAGTCGATCCCCAGGCGGCGGACGTCGTAGACGGGATTGAGCAGCGCGGTCAGCTCCCAGTCGCAGGCATTGCACGAGCCCGAGTCCAGGTGGCGCAGGGCGAGCGACCGGCCGAGGGTGCGCCGAATCTCCTTGGCAACCTCGCCGTCGGACAAAGGCCGAGGCAGCGGCACCGCGCGGCCGTCCTGCCGAGCTTCAACCTCCACCACCAGATCCTTGCGCTGGCGGGCGGCCAGCTCGATCTGGCGACCGAGGTCTATGGCGCCGCCCTGCGCGCCTTCGGCGCAACGGCCGCAAAATATGCAGCGCCCAACGTCGATGCCGTAGCGTCCGGGCTCGCGCACGATCGCGCCGGACGGACAGATCGATGTCGGCGGGAGATTGTCGAGCAGGCTGCCGGGCCGAACCGCGGGCGCGCCCCGAAACCGTTCGGGCGGGTGGGCCGGATCTTCAGGATAGCGAATCGTCACCACACCGGTGCGCAGGCTTCTCAAAATGGCGGTCAGCATGACGAGGCTTTCATGGTAGCTCCTATCGGTCCGTGCACGCGTAGCAGAGCTCGAAGCTCTTGTTGACCAACGGGAAGTCGGGAATGATCGAAGTCTGGGCGGCGAGCGCGACGGCAGGCCAGTTGACGTAACTTGGCGAGCGGAGGTGGTAGCGATCGACGCGGCCCGCGCCATCCACGCGCAACCAGTGTATCGCTGCCCCGCGCGGCGACTCGATGGCGGCAAGCCCGATTCCCCACCCTGGCAGAATCTCAGGCATGGCGGCGCAGATCGGTCCGGACGGCGTTCCTTCCAGCAGAGTGCGAATCAGCCGCATCGACTCGCGCGCCTCGGCCGCGCGTAGGTTCAAACGGGCGTGAACGTCGCCGTCGGGCTCGGTCGCCACCGCGACTTCGAGATCGCCCGAGTAGCCCGCGTGCGGGTGGTCGCGCCGGGCATCTCGGTCGATACCGCTGGCACGCGCCCCAACGCCGGTTACGCCCAGCGCGATTGCGTCCGGTGGCTGCAATAGTCCGGTGGTGTCCAGTCGATCGGTTACCGAGGGGTTGTTTTCGATGCGTTCCATCAGACTGGCGAGGGCTTCGGCGGTTGCGTCGATCACCGCGCGAAGAGATTTTTCCAACTCGGCCGTGAGATCGAGGCGAACCCCGCCGGGCACGATCAGTCCGCGCAAGAACCGGTTACCGGTCAACCGCTCGCCAACTTGTTGAAGCGCCTCTTTCATGCGCGCGCCGGCCGAGGTTCCGTAATGGTAGCTCGCGCCAGCGGCGATGTTGCCGATGTCGCCCACGTGGTTATAGAGACGCTCCAGCTCGAGAGCGACCGTGCGCAGCGCGCGCGCCCGCTCGGGCACGGCAAGCCCGGCTATTTGCTCGGCCGCCTCGCAGAAGCCGAGGCCGTGCGAGACCGAGCACACCCCGCACATGCGCTCGGCGACATAGAACGCGTCGGCGATG
>CAZBIU010000144.1:0-15697 GCA_964491625.1 uncultured Myxococcales bacterium | reverse complement strand
ATATCGACTAGTTGCTTGCGCTCATGGCGTTCATCCTAACCTGGACCTACATCACGCTTCACACGCGTTGGCTCGACGACGCGAAGGCGTGGCAGGCGCAGGCGCGCACCCTGGAAGACGACCTAAGCGATGCCCTGCACGAGAAGCTGGTTCGCAGGTTCGTGGATGCTAACGCGAAGCGGGGCAGCCACCGCGCGCCGGCACGGGGTGCATTCGGGCAGCAACTGCAGGAAGCCATGGCAGCGGCACCGGACGCCTACCCGGCGGTCGCCGAGAACGTGGATGCTTGGGTCGATTCGATGGTGGAAGCCAGCGACGATCGGTTTGGCCTCGGTGAAGGCACGCAACTGCTGGGCGACGGTCGCGTGCTCGGACGAATGAGCCGAGGCGCGGATCGCCTGCATCCCGAAATCGCGGTGACCCTCGACGAGCTCGGGCCCGGTGCAAAGCTGCGACTGCAGCGGCGGCTGGTGGCGTGGACGCGCGACCTGACCGCGGCGCTCTTGCAACCCCTGCGCGACGAGCGACTCGGCAAGCTTGGGCCAGCCGCGCGCGGCATCCTGTACCAGCTTGAACAGGGCATGGGCACCGCGCTGGCAGGCGATGCGCAGGCGCAACTGCGCCAGGTTGAGCCCGCGGACCGAAGTCGCCTGGGACGCGCGGGAATCCGCCTTGGGCGATTCGTGCTGTTTTCGGCGCCACTCTTGCGGCCCGAGCCCATGCAGGTGCGCGCGGCGCTTTGCGAGGCCGCGCTGGGGCCGGGCATTCGGCTGCCCGACGCGAGCCGAGGGGCGCTCTGGTTGATTCCGTCGGACCAGGTCGACGACGAAACCTACTTGGCCATGGGCTATCCGATCTTCGGCGGGGTTGCAATCCGCGCCGACGAGGTTGAAACCCTCGCAGCGCGCATCGCCGGTGGCGATCGCGAGAAGGCCATCGCAGAGCGCCTGCGCTGTGAACTGGAGGTCGCAGCGGCGATCGTGGACGCCCTTTACCAACGCCGCCGCAGAGGATAGCTTCCAGGCTCCGGACTATGCTCTCTTCGCGATCGCGTCATCCACCCCAGAACATCCCATAGGCTAACGAACATGCGAATCCATCCCCTGGCTGCCTTGCTCGCGGCATTGGTTAGCCATCCAGCCCTTGCCGCGACGCCTGCCTCGGTAGCCATCGCAGTCGACACCAACAGTCTCGCCCCGAAGATCGCCGACGAGGTTCAGGATGGCGCGGTCGCCCACATCGTCACCGGGCTCGACGAGGTGATGTCGACCCTTGCGGACACCGACATCCGTCTCACGCCGGTCTCCGATTCGGAAACGCTCGACCGGATTTTGGAGTGCGAAGCCATCGAGTGCCTGCAAGATTTGTCCGAGGCCGCCAAGGTCGATCTGGTGATACAGGTTCGGGTGCGCGCCAAGCAGATCTCGAAGAAGGCGACCAAGCGGTCCAAGCCGGACTATCTCATCTCCATGATCGTCGCTCGTTCCGTACCCGAGCGCGAGGCGTGGGTCGAGAAGACCGACTGCCACGCCTGCGACGCCAGCGGGATCAAGCACACCGCCTCGCTGCTAGCGTCGACCATCGCCGAGCACATCAAGGTTAGAAAGGCGCCACCCGCGCCGGAACCTGAGGAAGAGCCAACCGCCGCGACGCCGCCACGGCCGGCAGCGCCGCCAGCACCATCGGCAGCGTCGCCAGCACCGCCGGAAGCACGACCATCGCCGAAGCTTGAGCCAACCCGATCCGAGCCCCAGCGCGTGCATGTGCCGACCTACCTTTCGGCGACTGCGATTGTGGGCGGGGGCTTGCTCATCGGGTCCGGGATCTACCTGGTTCACATCAACGGGAAGGGGACGTGCGACTTGACAGGGTCCGAGGACCTGTGCGAGCGACAATACAAGACCGAAAGTCTCGGTATCGGCTTGCTGGCAGGTGGAGGGTTGGCCGTGCTGGGCGGTCTGGTGGGACTGATCTTTTATTCACACAGCGCGGGGGGCACGCCCATCGCACTGAATTGCAACGGATCTTCAATCTTCGTGTCGGGAGGGTTCTAATGTCGTCACCACTGCTAAAGTTAGTGACTATTCTTCTTCTTGCGGGCGGCGCGCTGCTCGGCTGCACCGAGGCGACTCCGAACCATTGCAAAACCTCCGCAGACTGCACAGGCGGACGTGTTTGCAATGTCGTGCGCGCGGTCTGCGTTGTCCCTGATGCGGCCATCGGGGCGATCGACGGGCTGGCCGGCGCTGATGCGACAGCCGATACGACCACCGATGCGGCGATCGGTGGGCCGGACGCGCGCGAGGCCGCGGGGCCCGACACGCCGAACCCCAACGAGGTCGCCCCGGTCGCGGATGGGCCCTTGCCAGCCGACGGGCCTGCACCCATCGATGCGCCCGTGCCTCCTGATGCCGTAGCGGCGGGCGTTGAGACCAGCGCTGACGTTGCTGACGGCCCGGGACCGGATCTGAATGTCCCAGACGGCGCCGGCACCTGTGGCAGCAATGCCGACTGTCCGGATCCGACCAAGGCCTTCTGCGTGGCCGGCCTGTGCGTCGGGTGCCAGTCGGGCGTCGATGGTGGCGCAAACAGCTGCTCCGGGGCAACCCCCGTGTGCGACTCCCTGTCCGGCAGGTGCGTCGGCTGCACCGCCGATAGTCATTGTGCCTCGCCCACGCGTCCCATCTGCGACAAGACAAACAACACCTGCGCCGCATGCACGGCCTCCGGCCAGTGCGCGAATCTCGGCGATCCGTTCCGCGCCGTCTGCGCCAGCACGGGCGCCTGCGTCGAGTGCACCGGCAACCCCGACTGCCCTGGCACGACCCCCGCTTGCGACACCGCCACCAACAAGTGCGTCCAATGCCTTTCCAACGCGCAGTGCTCGGGGACCGCGCCCATCTGCTCGGCGGGCCAGACCTGCACCGGCTGCTCGGCCACCAACCCGTGCTCGGGGCTGGCCGACCCCAACCGCGTGGCGTGCGCGACCAGCGGGGCTTGCGTCCAGTGCACGAGCAACGCCAACTGCTCGGGCAGCACCCCGGTCTGCGACACCACCAGCAACAAGTGCGTCCAGTGCGTCGCCCACGCGGACTGTTCAGGAACCACGCCGATCTGTTCGGCGAGCAAGACCTGCACCGCCTGCACGGCCGGAAGCTCGTGCACAGTGCTCGGCGATCCCAACCGTGCCGTGTGCGCGAGCAGCGGGGCTTGCGTTCAGTGTACCGGCAACGCCCAGTGCAGCGGCAGCACGCCAGTCTGCAGCACCACCAGCAACGCCTGCGTCCAGTGCACGACCAACGCCAACTGCTCCGGGGCCTCGCCCATCTGCGACAGCGCCAACAAGTGCCAGGCATGCAAGAACAACAGTGAGTGTCTGACCTTTGCCGATCCCAACCGCGCCGTGTGCGCGACCAGCGGGCCCGCCGGCGGGGCCTGCGTCCAGTGCGCCGCAAGCAGCGACTGCAATACAGCCACGCTTCCCATCTGCAGCAGCGCAAACACGTGCCTGGCTTGCAAAGCCGATGCAGAATGCGTGGCAAAGCTGGGCGCGACCGGGAATCCGGGCGTGTGCATGGCCAACATCGACGGCCACTGCGCCACCGATGCGGAGACGGTGTACGTGGAGAACAAGACAGGGTGCTCGACCACAACGAGCGGTGGAACAGCAGCAGTGCCGTTCTGCGCGGCACGGGTTGGAGTCAATCTGGCGGGAACCACGAACGGCAAGACGCTTGTTGTGCTGACGGGCGCTCTGGCCGACTTCGGTGTGGCCGTTCCTACAAAGCCGCTCACCGTTGTTGGAAAAGGTGCGGTGATAACGCCTGCCCTGGCGACAACCGACGGCATCGACATTACCTCCGGGGAGATCTACCTGCGCGGAATCACGGTTCAAGGTGGCACCGTGACCGGGATGGGCGTGAACGCGTCTCCGACCAGCGGCAGCTCCGTTACCCTCCACATGGACACCTGCGCGGTGACCAACAACCAAGGCGGCGGCATCCTGCTGAACGGCGCCGCGTTCGACATCAAGAACACGACCGTCACGGGGAATGGACCTGGGGCGTTTGGCGGGTCGACGGCCTGGGGCGGCATTCTGGTCAATAATCCTCCCTCCGGCGAAACAACCATTCTCAACCTCGTGACCATTGAGAACAACGTTGGCGGTGGTTTGAGCTGCAACGGCGCCATCACCGGCATGGGTGTACTGGCCACAGGCAATACGGAGGCCGCATTGGGCCAGATCCTAGCATCCTGCGGTGGCTTCACCTCCTGCTCTACGTTTGACGGAGGCGCCAACTGCGGGGCACAGACCGCGCCTCAGTAGCCTTCCGGATTACTAACCACAGAGGACACAGAGAACACAGAGACGGATTCCGGACCTCTGTGTCCTCTGTGTCCTCTGTGGTGAAAAAATAGGTGCTGCTGCAACCCGACTACCGGCAGGGTGACACTTTCTTCTCCAGCAGCCTTACCCCGGCAAGGGCAAGGTTGTTTTCAGGCTCAATCTCGACCGCTGCGCGATAGTGGTTTAGGGCCTCTTGGTATCGAAGCATGCTCCGGTAGTACTCCCCGAGCGCCAGGTGGGCGCGGGCGCCACCGCCGACGTTGAGGGCTTGCAGCCCAAGATTGACCGCCTGGATGCGTCTGCCGCTGTCGAAAGCCGCTTCGGCCTCGCGCAGCAGGCGATCGGCAGGTGCCCCTGTAGGATCTCGCCTTGCCGGACCAGCGCCGGGCGCGCCTGGCATCGGCTTGGCGTCTTCCATCGGGTCGGGCGTGGGAGCTGCCGGGGCCGTCGGTGCCGTAGCTGCCAGAGCGGGAGTGGGCGAAGACGCTGCTTGGGCGGAAGGCGCTGCTTGGACGCTCAATTCGAAAACCTGACCGGCTGATTGCGGCACCTCGGCGCGGCGCGCTGTTACCATAGCTTCGAGACGGGGCTCGCCAGGCTGACGGTTAACCATCCACAGGGCGCCGCCACCCAGAAGGCCAAACAGCACGGTGGCGCTGCCGAACATGAACGCACGCTTGGCAACGAATCGTCCCGAGACCGGCGCCAGCAATTGCATCCCCGCGGCGAACAGTCGCGCTTCTTCTTGGGCTTCGTCCGCGCGCTGGCCGGGAAAGACACCCGCCAGCCAAGTCGCGGCCATTCGCCGTTGTTCAGCAGAGGGCTTTGAGTCGTGGAGGAACGCGCGCACGGCGGCCGTGGCCTCGACCGGTGAGATACTGTCCTCTAGCAGGCGCGGCACAAGCGTCGCCAGCTCCTTGGGAAACCTTTCAAAGGGCAGGTCGGACAGAATCGTGGCGACGGGTTTCAGATCCCTCGACACGTGCATGGCCAAACCGGACAACGAGTGAGCTCCGGGGCGATACCCGGCGAGCTTCACATCGCCGGCGTAGCCCACCAAAATGGTCTTCCGTGAAATGTTACCGTGAACCTGGAGCCCGCCCTCGAAGCCGTGGAACAGCTCGGCCGCCGCGAAAACGTCGTGCGCCAGGATCAAGCCCAGCTCGGGCGGAAGCAACAAAGAGTACTCCTCGGCTTGCCGGCAAATCGCGGCCAAGGACTTGCCGGGCACGTGCTCCATCACAAAGCCGCCGTCAGCCTCCACATCGGCAGATGCGAGCACCGCGACCAAGTGGTCGGAATGCATGCGTGCGAGCATCTTGGTCGCCGCCTTCAGCGCGTGCAGATCGACGGCGCCCGGTCCCTGCAACGGTAGGGTCTTGATAGCCCAAGGCTTCTTCGCGCCGTCCAGAGCAGCGAGGAAGACAGGCCCATCGCCCGGGCCGGAAAGGACCTTCAAGAAGGCGTAGCGCCCGTGTCTGACCGGGAATGTGGTTGGAGCCTGTGCCACGTTATGGCAAAGCTATACCGCGACAATCGCGAGTATCAAGGTCGGCCACGTGATTTGGTGCGACGGCTGTCAGGAGAGCGCTAGGGTTTGAACGCGACCAGCTCAAGATCCTTGACGGCGCTGAAGTGCTTCGCGAGACAACCCGTGTACACTGGCGCCGATGCAGACCGAATCGTTCGACGTCGTGATCGTTGGCGCAGGCCCGGGCGGGCTTTCCTGCGCGCGTGCCTTGGCCGGATCGGGCCAGCGGGTGCTGGTGCTGGAAAAGAGCGCCGACCTGGGCAAGAAGATCTGCGCCGGCGAGCTGACGGCCAAGGTCCTGCCCGACGAGAAATTCGACCGCGGCCGGCCCTGGACCGAGATCCACGTGGGCAACGACCACACCAGCCACCTAATCAAGCTGCCGCGGCCGTTTGCCTGGACCGCGGGTCGCTACGCCATCGAGGATCACCTGCGCCAGGGCTGCGACGCCGACATCCGCTTCGGGGAGCCCGTCCAGCACATCACGCCCGAATTCGTCGAGACTCGCACGCATCGCTTCCATTACAAGACCCTGGTCGGCGCGGACGGCGCTCGCTCGATGGTTCGGCGCTATCTCGGTCTGCCCAGCGAGGACATCGTGGGCTGGGCCTACCACTTCGTGGTCGATCGCCCGGCCAGCGAGTTCCACATCTACTGGCTGCCGCGCACGTTTCCCGCCGGCTACGGCTACATGATGTCGCGCAGCCGCGGGCAGACCATGGTGGGGCTCGCGTTCGAGGGCGGCAGGTTCGATCGCGAGGTGGCCAGCCGAGCCCGCGCGTGGGTGGAGGAGAAGTTCAATCTTCCAGCGCGCACCCTTCGTCATGAGGCAGCGAAGGGCAATGCCGACTACCGCGGCTGGCACTTCGGCAACGTGTTTCTGGTGGGCGAGGCGGCCGGCTTTTTGAACCCGCTGTCCACCGAAGGCATTTACTACGCCATCCGCACGGGCGAAGGCGTGGGCAAGCACCTCTGCGGCGATGCCCAGGGCGAGCGTCTTATGCGGCATATGGTGCGCGTCCACAAAAGGCAGGTGCGCATCTTCAAGCTGGTCACCAACAAGAGGTTGCCCTTCTGCTGGATGGTCGATTGGGTGATGCGCGACCCGCGCAAGGCGTTGCGCCGCTGGCTCCTGCAGTGGGTGCTGTATTGGCTGATGGACAGGTGCGGATGAGAAAGATCAAGTATTGCCCTTAATGCCGGCCCCGGCCGTGCCGAAAGCATCGCTAGGTCTCCCGTGAATTCCATCGGCGCCATAGCACCGGCTTGGGCAGTGCCGTCGGCAACGGCCAGGGATGGAGGTGTCTTTAGGCGCGCGGCGCAGGATTCGAAAAAACCGAACGGGTCCGCCGAGGCAAGTGGGGACTCGACGCAAGCTTCCGTCGGACCGCACAAGCTGAAGCCCGCCCAGGTGCGAGAGGTGGCCGAGCTGACGGTACGGGATGAGCAGGTTCGCGCGCACGAGGCGGCTCACCAGGCCGCGGCCGGCAGTCTGGGCGGGGCGGCGAGCTTTACCTACGAGACCGGCCCCGACGGCAAGTCGTACGCCATCGGCGGTGAGGTGCCGATCGATATGTCGGGGGGCCGCACACCCGAAGAAACCATCGCACGCGCACAGCAGATACGAGCTGCGGCGTTGGCGCCCGCCGATCCTTCGCCCCAGGATCTCTCGGTTGCAGCCGATGCGTCGCAAATGGAGGCCATGGCGCGCCGGGAATTGTCAGCCGAACAGCTTGCCGCGGTGAACGCGGCGGCGAACCCAGGAACGGGCTCTGGTCACGCAAGCTCGGCCCAGGCAGCCGCGGAAAGCCACCCTTCCAGTGAAATCACGAAGGCTGGAGCAACCGACACGTCGGTTATTGGCGCATCCCGCGGCGCAGCCGGCTCGACTGCGCCGGCAGCGCCTGCATCGACGCACGTGACCCATGACGTCGGCGCGCAGTCCGACGCCGCGATTTCCGCCGTCGAGACTGCGCGGTCCTTGAGGCCCACCAGCGCCCAGATGCAGCAAGTGGCCCGCCTGGCCTGGCTCGCCTACGCACGGCATTCAGGATCGGTCTGACCCTCTCGAATTCTCATCGGCTCGGGCCTGGGGCATGGCAAAATGGAGCTGCCACCTTCGGGAAAAGCCCAGAGGTGCCGACGGAACGCAAGGCTCGCCCTCTCAAGTCCGATGGAAAAAACGACGAGAATCGGACCGGGGCAGGGTGATTTTGCGGCCCGTCAGGCACATCCACCCCAAACCCAACCCTACTTAGGTTCTCCACCAGGGAGGCTCAGGTGAACGTAGTCAAGACCCGCAAAGTCCTTGTCGTGGAGGATTCAAAGCTCATCCACAAGATGTACGAGGTCATGCTTCGACCGTGCATGCTCATCGCCGCACACGACGGCCGCGAAGGCCTGGCGCGCCTCGAAGAAAACCCGGACGTCGACGTGATCATTCTCGATATCAACATGCCGCACATGACCGGGCTGCAATTCTTGGGGCAGGTGAAGGCCAAGCCCGAGCTCGCTCCCATCCCGGTGATCATCGTCTCCACCGAGGGCAAGGAAGAAGACGTCGCGCGCGGATTGAAGGCAGGCGCGGTGGCGTATCTCAAGAAGCCCTTTCAGCGCGAGGATCTGCTCAAGATCATCGGACGCTTTGGGACCAGGCCGTGACCGGCGGTGACCCGATGAGCGACACAGGAGCAAAGCCCGGGCGCAGCAACGCTGAGAACGGCGATCCGCTGGCGACCCTGATGCGCGCGCGTCAGCTGATTCGCGATGCGCAGGAGGCGATCGAGGAAGCGGAGAAAGTGGTGGTGAGGCAGCGCTCGGCCTCCGCGGAGATTCCCGAGAGCGAGATCAAGCTCGCGCAGGCGGAAAATGAGCGCGAGGAATTGGCCACGCGTCTGGCTGAGGTCGAGCACCAGGTCGGGCGCCTGATGACCCTTTATGTAGCAACCTATCAATTGCACGCGACGCTGGATCCTGCGGATGTGCAGTCGACCATCGCGGAAATCGCTGTGAACATGCTGGGCGCAGCGGAGTTCGCCTTGCTTCTTCGCGACGAGGAAAAGGACGTCTTGGAGATTCGCCTGCAAGAGGGAAAGATCCCGGCCGCTTGGGCTGGGGGCGCCACCTACCCGGGCGGCGATCCGTTGATCGATGCCTCGCTGCTCGACGGGGTCCTGCGCTTCGGGCCGGCCGACAACTCGCCGGTGCTGGTGACCGTGCCCCTTCGGGTTCAGGACGTGACGGTCGGTGCGCTGGTGATCACCCGGTTGCTCGAGCACAAGGGAAAGCTGGAAGAGGAGGACCGCGAGCTGCTCGACCTCCTCGGCGCGCACGCCGCTTCGGCGCTCTTCGCGTCGCGGGTGTACGCGCGTGCCGCCCGCAAGTTGCGCACCCTGGAAGGTCTGATCAAGCTGGTCAGAAAGGGGTAGCGGCGGAAGACCGAGGTTGTCATGAGCTTCCAGGGCCTCATCGAGGACGTTGCGGTTGCCGATGTGATGGAGCTGATTCGCCTCGGCGGACATTCTGGCACGCTGACCGTGACCTCGGGAAACGAGCAGGGCATCATCGGATTTGAACGCGGACGCATCGTCAACGCGTGGAATCCGCGCTCGCGCCGGGTCGGCGAGCTGCTGGTGGCCGCGGGCCTCATCGACGAAGGCATTCTGGTCTCGGCCCTGGCCGCGCAGAACGAGGAGCGACCGCGTCGGACGTTGGGACAGATCCTGGTTCGCATGGGGGCGACCACGGCCGATGCGATCCGCGACGTGATGGCCAAGGAGATCGAGCGCGTGGTAAGGGAAACGCTGGTCTGGAAGACCGGCATGTTCGAGTTCACCATCGACGATTTGACCACCTTGGTCGAGGTCACTCGCTTCACTGGCGCACCCAAGGTGGATCTGGACACGCAGGCCGTACTGCTCGATGCCTTGCGGAGAATGGACGAGGACTCGGCGCGAGCTCACGAAGGCGGCGCACCCGAGGGCGGGCAGCGCGAGAGCGAGGATTTGGCCGGGGCTTCCGATGGGGGAACCGCCGACCTGGCGAACGTGTTTCACTCCGGCCAGCCCGCGGTCAGCGCACACGTCGGCGCAGACCCAGCCGGCCCACGGGCGCCGACCGGCGAGTTCGATATGTCTCCCCTGGAGGCAAGCTCGGCAATCGTGCTGCCGGGCGATCGTCCGTCGCCACCCGGGGAAGGTGTGTCCCCCCGCCGCGAGCCCGCGCCCGCGTCGGAGGAGGCTCGCTTTCAAATCGTATCGCCCGACGCCGAGCTGGTCGCTCGCATCAATCAGGTTCTTGCGCCCGGCGGCTACCACATTTCCGCCGTGGCCCTGCGCGACGTCGGCGCGTCCTTGCTGGGCGAATCACCGCCGGTCGTGGTGGTCGACCTGCGCCACCAGGTGCACACGCTATCAACCCTGTCCGCTCTCTGCCGGTCACGCCCGCGGGCGGCCGTTATTGCCATGTTCGAAGGTCGCGCGCCGTTGCGCGAGATGTACAAATCGGGCGTGATTTCGGTGACGTCGTCGGTTCCTGAAACCATCGTCGCATGCCTGCTGTCGGTGGCGCGCCAGCGCAAGTACATGTCGAACGAGCACGCCATCACCGAAGGAATCCGAACCAGCTTCGCGCGCTTGCGCCGGATCATCGCCGACTTGCGCTCCGGGCTGCTTGGCACCTCGGTTTCGTCGAACCTCATGGCCGCGGTGGCCGAGTCGCTCGACCGGGGCGTCCTTTTCGTTCCGCACCTCGACCGTCTGGTTGCGCTGGGCGCTTTTGGCAATGCCGGGTCGGGGTCGCCGCTGACCAGAACCACGCAGGGCCTTATCCTGGCGGTCGCCAGCAGCGGCGTGTTCAAGGAATGCGTTGCCGACAGTCGTCCGCGCCGGCTGGGTTACGACGAGGCGCGCTTTCCCCAGGCCTTCTTAGAGGCTGTGGACCGACCCATCACCGGCGAGATCGCGGTGTTGCCGGTTCCCGGCAGCGAGCGGGTGATCGCGGCCATCTATCTCGACAACGGCGCTCGCAACCGCCCGATTGGCGACATCGAGATCTTCGAGCTGGCCGCCTTTCAGCTTGGATTGGCGCTCGAAAACGAATTTCTCCGTCGCGCAAATCCCAAACAGGATCCCGCATCCGGCTTGCTCGGCAAGCGCAAGACCGGATGACCACAGAGATCCACGTGGATGACCTATTTTCATCGCTAGGCAAGGATTTCGTCGACGAGACCCTGCCCGTCGTGGAACAGGTGTCGTCCCTGGTGCTCAAGCTAGAACAGGCGTGGCTTTCGGGCGGCGACTCGGAAGGATCCCTGCGCGAGGTGCGCGGCGGGTTGCATTTCATCAAGGGCAACAGCGCGATGATGGGGTTTTCCGCCATCGCCGAGGTGGCGCACGCGCTGGAGGACGTCTGTGCCCAGGCGGCCGAGCCCGGCCTGGAAGAGCACGCCAGACAGGCAGAGCTCTTGCTCGCGGGCTGCGATGTGCTTGCGGCGCTCACCCGGTCGGCTCTGACCGGAACTGTCGACGGAGCTCAGGCCCGGGACTTCTTGCGTCGGGTGGCGCAGGTAGAGCCGGCGGAAGCGGAGAAGCTGGAGGCGCCCGGTCCGACGGAAAGCGCGGGCCGGCCTGCATCCGAGCCGACCCTTGACGGACCGGCCGGCACGCGCATCGGTGACCGCGACATCGACGAGCTGCTCGATCTGGCCGGCGAGGCCATCGTGGGCCAGACCGAGCTCGTGCGCGTGCAGGGCCGCTTCGCGCGCGGCCACTTCGATCCTGGTGACGTAGCACTGATGGACCAGGTGTTGTCCGACGTCGGTCGCACCATGAGGCAGATGCGGCACCAACTGCTGCGTTCGCGGCTCGCGCCCATCGCGACGCTGTTTCAGCGCTTTGTCCGCCACGTGCGTGATTTGGCCCACGATCGCGGGCAGCCGATCGAGCTGGTCATCGAGGGTGGCCAGACCGCGGTGGACCGAGCCATCATCAGCCGCCTTCACGAACCGCTGGTGCACATCCTACGCAATTCGGTCGCGCACGGGATCGAGCCCTCGGCCGACCGGGCCGCGGCAGGCAAGCCAGCCAAGGCAACCCTTGTCTTGAGTGCGAGCGTGCGCGAGGGGCGGGTCAGTATCTCGGTCGGCGACGACGGGCGTGGCCTCGATCTGGCTGCCATTGTGGCCAAGGCGAAGGCGGAGGGGATTGACACTGACCACCTTTCCGACCGCGATCTGCAACGGTTGATCTTTCGCGCGGGATTTTCCACCGCGAAGGCGGTGTCGAATCTGGCCGGACGCGGGGTCGGGCTGGACGTGGTGGCCAGCGTGGTGCAGTCGCTGGGGGGAACCGTCGACGTGCGGTCGACGCCCGGCAAGGGGACGCTCTTCATCCTCGATCTGCCGGTGACAGTGTCGCTACAGAAGGCCCTGATCTTCGGCGTCGACAGCGAAACCTACGCCGCCCCGGCCGGGTTCGTGGTCGACACCAAGGAAGGGCGGGAGAAGGATCTGCAGCAAATCAACCGGGTTCTGCTCTTAAGCTGGCGAGGCGATTTCGTCCGCGCCGCAGATGCCGGGCGGTTGCTCGGCTGCCAGGGATTGGCGGAACCGTGGGCCAGGCCGTATGCGCTGGTCCTGCAGGCGGGAAACAAGAGCGGCGCCCTTCTGGTGGATTGGCTTTCCGGGGTTCAGGAAATCGTGGTCAAGCCGCTCGACGCCAGCCTGTCCGCGTGCACCTCAGTTGCCGGCGCGACCGTGCTGGCACAGGGGCGCGTGGTCCCGATCCTGGATTGTGTGGAAGTGGTAAGGCGTGTGCACGCGACTTTGCTGCCCGAGCGACCGGCCGAGGGTCGGGCGGAGGAAGACTATGTCTTCTGAGACGCGTAGGACGGAGGAGCCGCCCGTCCCGGCCTCGACGGAGAATGCCTCGCTGCTGGCCTTCGCCGACCACCTGCTCGCGGCCCACAAGCAAGAGGAGACTCGCGTCTCGGGTGAGGTCCAGCAGCACGTGACCTTTCTTCTGCACAAGCAGGAATTCGGCATTCCCATTTCGCACTGCCGCGAGATTCTGCGGGCCGGCGCGATCACGCGGATTCCGGAGGCACCAGCAGAGGTGCGGGGCGTGGTCAATTTGCGAGGTCGGATTGTGCCGGTGGTTGACGTTCGGACCTGTTTGGGGCTCGATCAGGCGGTGGTGACGGCCAAGACGCGGCTCGTCGTGGTGGAGATTGCGGGGCGCCTTTTCGCGCTGCTGGTGGACCGGGTCGCGCGCATCTTGAAGCTCGCCAGCTCACAGATTGATCCGTCGCCGGACCCGGCGAGGCACCACGCTGTCACCGGGCAGGCCAAGGTTGGGGAGGCGGCCATCCACATCGTCGACGTCGAACGGATGCTACTTTCGCGCCCAGACATGAGATCATCGGCGGACAAGGAGTGACGGCATGTCTAGCAAGGACAGCACGCAGTCAAGGCCTTCCGGTGCTGCGCCTGCAAGCGCGGTCCGGGAGAGTCCGTTTCGCTGGTGGCTCGGGCGTATCGAGGGCGCGCCGATCTTGCGACATCTGTCCTTGTGGCAGAAGCTCCTCATCATTGTCATCGTCTTGCTCTTGCCGACGGCGCTGCTCTTGCGGGATTTCGTCGACAAAAGCAGCGCCGAGATAGGAGGCATAGAGCGCGAGATCTGCGCCGCTGCCTACGCCGGGCAGCTCAAGCGGGTTCAGGCCGAACAGATCACCCTGCGACTGTCCTCACTTTCCATCGCTGCCGATCGTGACCCAGAGACTTCGCGCAGGGCGATGGCCGCAGCGCTGACGGAGCTTTCGGCGCTTGACGCCAATGCGTGCAGCGGCGACGCCATTTCGTCGCGCATGCGCTTGCCCGAGGATCTGGACGAGCTCCGGGCTCTGTCGGGCAAGCTGGGCGGAACGCCGGCGGAACGGGACGAGGCCTTTCGCCGCATGCACGAGGGGGTGGCTTCCTGGTTCGCGCAAGTCGCGCTGGTGGTCAGGGAAACCCAGTCGCTCGACCCCAGCGCCGCCCACCTTGACGACGCGACCTTGCGGCGCTTGCCGGATGCCGCCTGGCGCTTGGCCGGCCTGCGCGAGCAGCTGGCCGAGTGGAGTCATGGCAAAGCCCCATCCGTCGTGGCTCGGGCCGAGCTGCTCAGCACCGTGGATGCCTTGGCCGGTGACGTGGCCGACATCGAGCGCGACGTGCTTGGAGCCGCGGGAAGCCCGACACGGTCGAGCGCCAAGGGGACGGACGCAGGCCTCGACGCCCCACTGCGAGAGTCGCTTGTGGCCGCGCGAGAGCTGGTGAAGGCGGCGCGGCGTCTCATCGCGGGCGACGGCAGCGGCAGGGGCGACATGGCCGATTTCGCCCTGGCGTCGTCGCTGGCGGCGCTTGCCTCCGGCTCGCTCGATTCCCTGTTTTCGACCTTCGACACCATTGTCAACCGTCGTCGCGCAGATCTGCAGGACAGATTGACCGCGCGCGAAGACCAGCGCAGGAACACCGTCTACCTCGTGCTGGTCGCCGTCCTGGCGGCGGCCGGCTTGGTTTCGGTGATCGTCCGCAGCATCACCGCGCCCATCAAGGTTGCGGTCGAGTCCGCCAACAGCTTGGCCGCCCAGAATTTCTCCATCGAAATCGGCGAGACCCGTTCCACCGACGAGGTCGGGCAGCTGCTTTTGTCGATTCGTAAGATGGCGGCCAACCTGCGCGGCACCATCGGCTCTATCTTGGATGCGTCCCGTATCGTCGCCAGCGCCGCCGAGAAGGTCGCGGTGTCGGGCGCGCAGCTCGGCAAGGGCAGCGAGACCCAGTCGATTGCCAGCGCCGCGACCTCGGCCAGCATGGGACAGATCGCCGAGCGCATTCAGCAGTTGTCGGAGACGGCCAAGTCTCTTTCCGCCAGCGTCGAGGAGACCACCACCGCGTTCCAGCGCATGTACGAAACCCTGGAGCGGACAGCGCTGCACGGACAGACCATGCTGGCCTCCTCGCAGGAAGCCACCATGCACCTGTCGAGCTTGACCGGCAACATCGCGCAGGTCACGGCCCAAGCCCGCACCGCCAACGAGATGTCAAAGGCCACCCTGGGCTCGGTCAAGGCGGGCAGCGAGGCGCTGCAGAAGGCCATCGGCGCCATCGGCGACCGCGCGCAAGAGATCAGCAAGATCCTGCGCCTGATCGAGGAGATCGCGGACCAGACCAACCTGCTCGCGCTCAACGCGGCCATCGAGGCGGCGCGCGCCGGGGATGCCGGACGCGGCTTTGCGGTGGTTGCCGATGAGGTGAAGCGGCTGGCGGAGCGGAGCGCCCAGTCCACCCGGGACATCGGCGAAATCATCGAGGGCGTGCAGAAGGACGTAGGCGCGGCGGTCACCCTGACCGACGAGGTCCTGGTGGGGATGATGGCGTCCATCGACAAGACCTCCACCATTATCGCGGCCAGCGCGCTGGCCACGGAAAGCCAGAGCGAGGCTGCGCGGCAGACCCTGAAGGTGGCCGAGAATATGTCCGGGCTCGCGCAGCAGATCGCCCTGGCGGCGCGAGAGAATGCCGGCAGCGCAGCGGAAATTGTGACTGCTTCGCGACGCATGAGCGCCCTTACCAACACGATGCTGGATGCCACCATGGAACAGAAGCGGGGCGGGGAGACGGTGGTGAAGTCGACCGAGTCGATTTCCGAGGTGGCGCGACAGAATTTGCAGGTGGTCGAGCAGCTCAATTTGGCTGCCAAACAGCTTGCCGCCGAGGCGGAATCGCTGCGACAACGGATGGAGACATTCACGGTCTGACGGAAAAGGAAGGGATC
>CAZBIU010000143.1:0-15755 GCA_964491625.1 uncultured Myxococcales bacterium | reverse complement strand
TTGGCTGGCACGTGTATTCGCCTGACGGCCTCAGTTGGAAGGATAACGGGTACGCTTGGTCTCCGCGGGATTACCAGAAGATCTTCTGTTACGAAGGAACCACCACCTGCACGGCATGGTACAAGATGGAGCGACCGGGCGTCGTGCTGGAAGACGGCCACCCGACCCATATCACCTGGGCCGTATCTGATGTCGACAAGGACAATTCAGTCACGGCCGGCTCCAATCACGGCACCAAGGTCATCGTGGTGCCCTTCGACGGTGTGTCATTCGATAACGACTTTGGTACCGGCGGCGGCGATGCTGGGGCGGGTGGAACCGGCGGAAGCAGTGGAACAGGTGGCGCTGCTGGGACCAGCGGTCGCGACGGCGGGATGGGGGGAAGCGGCTCGGGTGGCGCAACTGCCACCGGAGGGCGCAGCGGGGCCGACGGCGGGCTGGGCGGAAACGGCTCCGGCGGCGCAACTGCCACCGGCGGGATGGGGGGAAGCGGCTCGGGTGGCGCAACTGCCACCGGCGGGCGCAGTGGGTCGGGCAGCGGACAAGGCGGAAACGGTTCCGGCGGTGCAACGGGCGCCGGAGGGCTGAGCGGCGGCTCCAGCGGCACAACCGGCACGGGCGGCCGTACGGGCGGCACGGGGGGGACGACGGTCGTTGCTTCTGGTGGCGTTGCCGGCTCCGGCGGAGCGGGTGCCGGCGGCGTGACTCCGGGTAGTGGAGGGGGCACCGAAGCGGGCGGCGCGGGCTCAGGCGGGCACAGCACCGGCGGCGGCTCAGGCCAAATGGGGGGCCAGGGAGGTAGCCGTTCCGGTTCGGCCGGGGCCTCGACCACGCCGGGCGGCGGATCGGCCTCCGGTTGTACCTGCACGATACAAGGACGCAGGCCAGCGAGTGGCAGCGCATCGTTGCTGTGGCTCGGGTTCGCCCTCCTCGCGCTGGTTCGTCGGCGGCGCTCCGCGCGGACACGGTAGTCTCTGTTCAACCCAGGCGTCTTGCTACAAGGCGGTGCCAGCGACGCGAGTGGAAGCTCCGCCCGCAGCGATCGCCTGGGTTCTGGCTTGTGCGATGCCTTCAGAGCCGCATGGGCCGACTTGGGGCCGGCGGACGGGGTTGCCTGGGCCGTTTCACCCGTTCCCGCTAGCGCTAGCCCCGGGTCTAGTTGGTCGTCACGACACCTGTCGCAAGGTTGACGGACCATTGAGCGGAGTAGGTCAACGTCCACTTCGTACCGTCAAAGGTGAACGGCAGCCAGAGATATGTCGAGAGGCTCAGGTTACTGGAGTTCCATATGTCAGCCGCGTAGATATAGGTCGTCGTCTGGCTGCCCACGATGGGGATCACGTAGGTGGGCTGAGAGCTCCAGGTCGAGTTGTTCACGCCAACGCCGGTGAAACTATTGTTCCACGGCCCGGTAATCGAGCCGGTGGAGGTCAAGTACGCTGCCTGGTTCGGGGCCCAGCCGGTCTGGCCCGAGCTGATACCGTAGTACTTGCCATCGACCTTCCAGAAGGCGTAGGCCTCCCGGGTATCGTTAGCCCAAATCTTCGTGGTGTTTGTGACGGTCAGATAGTCGCTTGAGAGCTGGTAGACCTGCGTCTGGCTAAAAGTTCCTGACGAGGTTTGGCCTTGCGCGCCCGTAGAGATGAAATAGGCAGTCCCGTCCGGCTCTTGCCACAGGGTGCAGTCTCTCGAAGCGTCCCCCCCGGGCAGGAAGTGCTTCACGTACGTATAGTTGCCATCCACGGTGGGGCTGGTGAAGACGACTGCCTCCGAATCACAATAGCCACCGCTCGCCCCGGTGCAGGATTCCATATCCCAGTGGGCCCACATAACGTATAGCTTCGTGGAAGCGTTGTAGATGACTTTGGGCCGCTCGATGATCAGATTGACGTTGTTCAGCACAGGGTCCGTGTTGGTGGTGACGACCGAATTGCGATGCTCCCAGGTGGCAAGATCCTTGGAGGCGTAGCAGCTGATAGCGTGGAAGTTCCCTGTACCGTTGGTGTTCAGGGTCTTGTCTTCTCCGAACCAGTACCAGGTATCGCAGACCTTGATGAGCCCGCCTCCGTGAGCCTGAATATGCTTACCCGCGGTGTCATTCCAAGAGCCGCTGTTGTTGATGGTGCCGGTGACGACCCCGGCATCCACGGGTGGACAAAGGCCGCCTGCCGCTCCGCCGGCTCCCGTGGTGCCTCCGGACCCAGATGCACCACCATTCCCATTGACGCCGCCTGAGCCATTCGCGCCACCACCGTCGGTCGCTGCATCCGGACGGGTCGTTCCCCCTGAGCCGGTCGCGCCGCCATTGCCGGTTGCGCCGCTTGAGCTGCGACCGCCATTGCCGGTCGCTCCACCAGTGCCGGTTCCGCCGCCGGTGCCGGTCGCGCCGCCATTGCCGGTCGCGCCGCCGGTGCCGGTTCCGCCGCCCGATCCACGGCCCCCACTGCCGGTTACGCCACCCGAGCCGGTTGACCCGCCCGAGCTCGCTGTTCCGCCTGAGCTGGCAACCCCGCCCGAACCGATTGTTCCTCCCGACCCGCTTGTCCCACCCGAGCCGCGACCGCCACTCCCGGCCGTCCCACCGCTGCCGGTTACGCCACCGGTGCTAGTCACGCCACCGCTGCCTGCAACACCGCCATTGCCACCTGCTCCCCCTCGGCCGGCAGCGTCACCCGCTCCCGAGGACCCACAGCCCAGCGGTCCAAGCAGAAGGGAGAGGGCGACACAATGGAATTGTCTTACGCGCATGCAAACCTCCGGACTGAAACCGATATCGACCTTCGCCTGCCGAAACGGCACATTCTGGCCGAACAACGTCACGTCTTACGCAGTGGCGCGGGGTTCACGTTTCCATTTCCGGCAAGCGCAATGACTACGGATTCGACTTCAGACCGGCATAGGCCGGCTCGAGGCCGGCGGCGCTGACGATGGTCTGGGCGTCTGCCGGGAACGTGTCTCCGTTGATCTGGATGTTGCCCGTGACCGTATTGCCCGGGCCGTTTAGACCAGGGCTGGCGGAGCTGCCCCAGTTGTTGGTGAACGTGATGTGGCCCGTGTTGTTGGCGGAATTCGCGTTCGCGGTAACGTAAGAACCGAAGTTCGCGTACACGTTCTTCGTCTCCGTGATGTAGGCAGAGCCTTCGTCGTTGTATTCACCCCAGTAGGTACCGGAAAGTCCCGAGCCCTTGCCTTCACAGTAGTTCTCCGTGACGACAGTCCCATGTTGGAAGCCCAAGTTGTAGTGGCATCCGCCATCGTTCATCTGGAGCATCCCCTGGTGGACGTAGTTGGCGCTGACGGTGTTGTTCTTGCCGGTGGTCGGGTTCGCGTAGGAAGGCTGGTAAAGGTAAAGGTTGCCGGTATTGCGCGTCTTGTAGTCGGCATTTCCCCCCTCGTCGTTGGTACCCCATCCGTAACCGCTATTGATCCCCGAATACGGTACGTTGTAGATTTCATTGTGCGACACAGTGACGTTCGCCGTATAGGTGAACATGATGCCGGCAAAGTCTCTGTAGTCGATGCCGATGTCGTGCACGAGGTTGTCCTTGATGGTGATGCTTTGGTCGATAAGCTTCGCGCCCAGGTCGCTCGATGTGCAGACCTTGTCGCCGCACGGGTGGTGTGCCCACGCCCGGACACCCCCCATCAGGATGCCGCCGCCGGCGATCTGGGAGAACACGCAGCCGATAACGCTGATTCCGCTCGCCCCGAGCCCGACGCCCGTCGCGTGGGCGTTGGCGTCGTTGCCGATCCCGAGGCCTACACTCCCGAGAGCGACGAATCTGTCGCCAACGAATGAGATATTGTATGCGTTCGACACTTGCACCGCTCCGGGCATCTGGCTCCAGTGCGGCCGGACAGACTCGAACACGGGCGACTTGCCGCCCCCGGGGTAGTCCGATCTGGGACCGACGAGATACCCGCCCGTCTGCTGGTCGTTGTATCCGCTGGTCGAGCTCGGCTCCAGCCAGCTCGTGTACGAGAAGGTCAGGCCGCTGAATGTGATGTCGTGCGCCGGCTGCGCGTACGGGTCGCCCCCAGCCGGGGCAGCGTACGGCACCGCCACCGTCGGGTCGCTGCTGGTGGGTTGGACACAGTCCGCGCCGCCAGCTGGTGTGCCAGCGGGACAAGCGCCTCCCACAGCCAGGAGTGTCTGCAGCTGAGGCATCTCGACATCCGCTGTGCTCATGTCCTGACCGGATAGCGGAATGTAGTAGAGGGCGCCGGCCATCGTGTCCTGGTACCATTCGCCGGGTTGATCGAGTAGCGAGTAGTCGTTTTCTACGTAGACCGGTCCGTTCCGATAGGGGCCGTTGCACATGGCGCCGCCTGTCGGGCACTTGATCACGTCCCAGCCCCAGGTATTGCCTTCCCAAGCGGGCTGCACCATCGTCACCGTGCCGTTCGAAACGCTCTGGATCGGCGCGTACCGGTCTGTCCACGACCCGATGGCGTGCAGGTCCGCGCGCCCCGGCTGTTGCAGGCTGTTCAGGAAGCTCAAGCTACTGTTGGTGAACGACCATCCGTTGGTTTGCATGTTCATGTCATCGCGGCTGATCGCGCTCGAACGCGCGCGGGTGGCGATCTTGCCGTCGACGTAGAGCTGTCGGGTTGCGAAGCTGCTGGGCGTGGTGGCTTTCCAGATTTTCTTGCTGGCGTCGCTCTGCGCCCATCCTGTGATCTTCGTCGCACCCGAAATCACCGGGTGAGCTCCGGCCGCCGCCTGCCAGAGGACCGTGAGGCCAGCAGCGCCTGCGTCGGACGCCGGGGCTGCCGCGCCTGCCGCTCCGGGCGGTGAGTCGGCCGCCGTGAAAACCAGGGGAGCCATCAGGGTATAGACCCCGTCGGCGAGCTCCACAACGATGTTGCTTTGCATTGTCTTGACCGCGGTCTGCACCACCGTCTGTGCTTGTGTGAGCGAGCAAGGGGAGGAGATCGTGCAGTCGGTCCCGGTACCGTTCGGTGAAACGTAGAAGTGACCACTCCCAGATCCTGCATCGGTGGGCTTGACGCCCGCATCGGACGCTCCTCCAGCGGCCGAAGCGCCGCCACTGCCCGCCGCTCCGCCGTTACCAGTGCCGCCGGCGCCCGCGCCACCAGTGCGGGCCGCGCCGCCACCGCCAGTGCCCCCGTTTGGCGAGCCGCCGTTGCCGGCCGAGCCTGCATCCGCGCCGCCGCTACTCGATCCATTCGAGCCGCCGCTGCCCGTCCCGCCTACGCTCGAACTACGATTCCCGCCGCCGCTGGTGCCCCCGTTGGCGAGTCCGGCCGCGCCGCCGCCCGCATTGCCCCCCGATCCATTTCCGCCGAGGCTGCTGCTTGTCGCGCCACCCAATGTACCGGCGCCTCCGGTGCTGGTCGGAACCGAGCCCCCGGAGGCCCCCCCGGTCTCCCGGCCGGCCCCACCTGCGCTGCCACTCGGAGCGTTGGACGAGCAAGACATGCCAAAGACCGCAAGTATGGCGGCGACGAGCGCAGATTGAGAGCGGCTGGCTACCATAAGTTTCTCCTTGGGTTGCTATCTCGCGGTCAAGCAGTGGAATCATCGCCCTAGTTCCATCTCGCCGGACCCCGGGGAGGGGCGGCAGGGAGCGACCTCAGGAAGTCAGACCAGGTAAACGGGCGTCAGCGTCGGGGGACCGAGAAATCGTCACAACAAAGGCGGCGTCGCGACAGTCATTATCATGGACACCTCCGTCAGACGGACCAGGTTCGTCGCCGATGCGTTCTTTGGGAGCGGCACGCAATTTCGCCCCGCGAAGCGCCGGAACCTCTGGGGCGCCGTCCACACCAGGAGGAACGACAGATGATTGGAAGCAATGCCAATGCCATTGATCCAATCGCCCTGTCGGGCGCAGAGGTCGGCCTGCGACGCTCACCGTCGTCACTTCCCCCCTTCAGGGACATCTACAAGCAATACTTCGATTTCGTGTGGTCCTCGGTCAGACATTTCGGCGTCGAAAGAGATGCCGTCGACGATGTGGTTCAAGATGTATTCGTCGTGATCCACTCCAGGCTTGCCACGTTGCAACGGCCGGAAGCTCTGCGAAGCTGGGTCTACGGCATCGTACGCCGCACCGCGAGCGACTACCGGCGGTCCCGGCGGACGAGGGATGCTGCGCGTGCGAGACTGGGCACTGAGCTCAAGTGGAATCAACCATCCCGACCGACGCCTCTCGAGATGGCCGAGCGGAATGCCGATCTGAACCTGCTCGAGAGCATCCTGGCAAGACTCGATCAACCGAAACGGGAGATCTTCGTGATGGTGGAGATTCTGGGAATGACGGTGCCGGAGGTGGTTCAAGCGCTCGTGATACCCCTAAGCACCGCCTATTCGAGGCTTCGGTTGGCGAGGCTGGCCTTCGAGAAGGCAGTCGCCGAGCGTGAAGTGCCTGCCGACGCAAGTCTGCGACGGCCCCAGACCCTAGTTGGAATGTCAATGGTCCGGCTCTAGGACTAGGGGGTCCTTGCACACCGGAACCCGTAGCTGGAGAATCGATTTGCCGGATAGAAGCCGTTGTCGCGATATGACGACTGTAACAATGTCTTGTCGGTAGCGGCGAAGTATCCGTCCCGCGGCGCCCGGCCGGACCCGTCCGCAAGGTTCGCGCAGTCGGTGCAGGGGTTGCCGTACGAGGGCGCGAACCAATCGAGATACCATTCAATCATGTTTCCGACCAAATCGAGCTGACCCCACTTCCCGGCTCCGAGCTGCGGCGTGCCCACGGGAGCGATGTTGCGGGTCGTTCCCTCGCACTTGCCTGACCCGTCCGGATAATTGCAGCCCCAGATGGCGTATTGATTGCTCGTGCCTGGATCCGTTGCACCCCAGGGGTATAGGCGCTGCTCACTGCCGCCAGCCGCCGCGTATACATACTCGGCCTCGCTGGCAATGAAGCCACCGTCCCAAATGCAGAACGCGTAGGCTTCGAACCAGTTGATGCAGTTGATCGGGAGCTTCTCGTTGACGTCCGGAGCGGCTGTCCACGTGGCCTCACCAGAATCGCACTGCAGAGTATCGGTCGTCAGATCCATCTTGTTGCTGTACGAGTCCAGCCATCCAGTCTCGTACGACCCTGGAGCGCCACTGTCCGCAAGACCCTTGCCGTCGTTGAGATGCACATGCTTGCCTGAGCCCGCCCCAGGCGTGTACCCGTCGCCTTGATCCCAGGCCGCCACGAACTGTCGGAACCGACCCACCGTCACCAGGTATTTGTCCAAGCGGAAGTCACTGATCGTTGCTGAATCGTCCGTGTTTTGCGCGCTGCCGCCGTCGTTCGAGTACGTCCGGTAGAATGTGCCTCCCGAGATCTTGATGCTGGTACAGCAGCTCTCGCCGGTCGAACCACAGTCCGAAATGCCTGACCCGCTCGACTGACAGCTCGGCGGCGTGCTTGCGGACCCAGCCGCGCCTCCGGCCCCCGAAACACCACCAGCCGCACTACCACCGGCTGCGGTGCCACCCACGCTGCTTCCTCCTGACGATGTGTTCCCGCTTGGGGACCCGCCCGCACTGCTTGTTCCTCCGGAGCTTGGGCTTCCGCCCGCGGCCGGGCCATTGCCACCCGTGCCGGATCCTCCCGATCCGCCGGACGAACCATTGCTTCCGCAGGCTGCGAGCAACCATGCGCTTGCAGCAAACAGACGAATTGTTGGATGCATCGCCACCGTACGGCTCCTTAGTAGACGCTGAGCTCGGCGATGGCGGGCGTGTCTTTTGCCGAATCGATGACCAGTGCAATCCCCTCGATACTTGTCCCACTCAGCTGCCAAAGCTGACGATTTCCGATCACGGTGCCCTGGATCTTCGTTCCCGACTTGTCTGTCGGAGCAGTAACCCAACTGCCGTTCTGTTTGATTTCAATGTGATACTTCTTCACACGCTCGCCCAGCTCGATGGCTTCCCGGATGCTGATCAGGTTTCCGGTGATGGTCGCTGCTGGGGTGACTTCGAGTCGGCCGGTGGTCTTGCCGCTGGCGCCCGCCCAATACGAACAGATATCGTCGTCCACCGCCTTGCTCGCCTCGAAGCCCGCGGTCACCCATGTCGAGTCCGCCGTGACCGGCTGGCCCTTGAGGAGGTTCGTCTTATAGAGCCCGGAGTACCACTGTCCGAACTGCTGTAGAAGGCTAAGGTCCTTGGGGTCGAGCTCACCCGTGTTTGACGGCGGGACATTGAGATTGAACGTGCAGTTCATGCCAACGGTTTGGAAGAAGTTCTTCTGCAGGTCGGCGAGCGCTATCGGACTTGAGCCAGGATGCCAGAACCAGTCCGGTCTGTGACTCGATGTATTGCATTCGTACGGGCACCAGATGTTCCCTCCGCCACAGTTCGTGGTGTCGAGGCTCGACGTCGAACGGGTCGCGGTTCCGTTCTCGTTGCCAATCCACTGCACATCCGGGATCGCGCCGGTTTTGACGATCTCCGGACCCGCCCATATGAGTGTGTTGGGCTGCGCTTGCCTGATTTGTTGAAAGATGGTCTTCCAATTGGTGTTAGGGTTGCCGTCGACAATCGAATTGAACCCGTCGAACTCGAACTCGTAGGAGCTCCCGTAAGCATACAGCTCGGTGAGCAGATTCGTGAAGTACGTCTGGTAGTCGGCGCTCGAGCTCGGGTAGTGCGAGTCCCAGGGGCTAAGATAGATCGCAATCCTCATGTCATTCGCCTTCATGGCGTCCGTCCAGAGTTGCAGCACGTCTCCCTTCCAGGTCGAGTTCTTGGTGGAGTAGTCGGTGTACTTCGACGGCCACAGCACGAAACCGCAGCTGTGCTTCGTGACCAGCATGGTTTGCAGGAATCCCGCAGCCTTGAGTGCGGTCACCCACTGGCCCACCGAGGTTGCGTTCAAATTCGTCGGCGCGAACATGGACACCGGGTCGCTCGGGTTGCACTGCTCGGTACCATCGAAGGTGGACATGCCAAAGTGAATGAACGACGTCATTTCGGTGCGCTGGTAGGCGGCCTGCGCCGGGCTCGGGGACGGCTGGGTTGCGGCCGGGGCGCCGGGCAAGCTGGGGCAAGCTTGAACGCCAGTCGTCCCGCCGCTGCCAGTGCTCCCGCCGCTGCCTATGGTTCCGGCGCTGCCTGCCGTTCCGCCGCCGCCCGTCGCGCCGGCGCCTGTTGTCCCACCGCCGCCCGTCGTTCCACCACCGGCCGTTGCCCCGCCGCCGCCCGTTCTACCGCCAGCGCCGATCGTACCGCCGCCGGCGGTACCGCTGCCACCTGTCACCCCGCCGGGTGTCGTGCCGCCACCGCCTGGCGTACCGCTGCTGGGGGCCCCACCACTACCAGAACCGCCGGCAGCGGCGGCCCCGCCGCCGGAGGCCCCGCCTGTGTGGGAGCCGCCGCTACCTGCGCCACCGCTGCCAGCGCCGCCACCCCCCGAGCTTCCGCTGATGGCACTCGAGCCACCGCTGGCGGATCCGCCAGCACCGCCGACGGCATTGCCTCCCGAGCCGCTCGCTGCGGTGCCGCTCGTCATGCCACCAGATCCGCCTGCGCCTCCGCTACTCGTCGCGGCCGTGCCGCCCGAAGCGCCCCCGGTCCCCAGACCCGAGCCACCGCTGCCGTCCTTTCGAGTACTCGACGAGCAAGAGACGCTCAGGATCGCAAGTGCGGCGATAGTGAGCGCGACCGTCGCGTGGGTGGCCGGCCAACAGTTCTGACGGCCTTGGGGCCTGCGGACCGTCGCGCGTGGCTCTGGGAACCCGTTCGGCTCTCCCATATCAACGGAATGGCGGGAAGTCATGGAGTCTCCTTGGTTTGCGCGTGACAATGGTTTGCGCCTCCGTTGGATGATCCTTGGCCGCCACCAAATGGCTCACGCCTGGCAGGCGATTTTTGCCAAGGCCTAGATCGTATTTAATACGCGCCGAGCTCGGAGATGGCCGGTACGTCTTTGGCCGAATCGATGACCAGCGCGATGGCATCTGCCGTCGTGGAATTGAGCTGCCAGAGCTGACGCTGGCCGATGACGGTGCCTGCAATGATTGCACCCGATACATCCGTCGGGCTCCCATTCCAGGTACCGTTCCGTTTGATCTCGATGTGGTACTGCGTCGTCCGCTCTCCCAGCTCGATGGGCTCGCGGATGCTGATGACGCTAAATGTGATAGCGGAAGCGGGGGTCACTTCGAGTCGCGCCGACCTCGCACCACTGGCCGCTGCCCAATAGGTGCCAATATCGTCGTCGACCACATTGGCGGCGCCGAAGCCCGTGCTCTCCCACGTCGAATCCGCCGTCGTCGGCTGGCCGCGGAGCAGGTTCGTCTGGTAAAGCGACGCGTACCAGGTCCCGAACTGCTGGAGCAGGTTGATATCCGGCGTGTCGAGCTGTCCGGTCGTTGCAGGTGGGACGTTCAGAACGAGAGTCGCGTTCATGCCGACGGTATCGAAGTAGATCGTCTGCAGCGATTTGAGCGACATGACGGCGTCGCCCGGATGCCAGAACCAGTTGGGGATGCGATCCGAAACCGGCGCGTCGGGCGGGTACCAGGCGTCCGCCGGTCCGCCGTTGGGAATATCTCCGACGCTCGAAGTCGAACGACTCCCCTGTCCGGTCTGGTTGCCGACCCACCGTAAATCCGCGCCGGTCGTAGCGATCTCCGGGCCCATCCAGACAAGGACGTTGGGCTGCAACTGCTTAGCGAGCTGGGTGATCCCCTTCCAGTCGAGGGACGTGGGCGCATTGTACCCATCCCAATAGACCTCATCCACGGGACCATAATTGGTCAAAAGCTCGGCGAGCTGGTTCCGGAAGTAGGTCTCGTAGTCGGGGCTCGAGCTTGGGTAGTGTCCGTCCCACGGCGACAGGTAGAAGCCAACCCTCATTCCGGCCGTGTGTGCGGCGTCGGTGAAATCCCTGACCACGTCCCCTTGGCCATTCTTCCACGGGCTGTTCTTGACCGAGTAGTCCGTGTACGCCGACGGCCATAGGCAAAAACCCGTACTGTGCTTGACGACCAGCATCGCTTGGCGGAAGCCAGCGTCCTTGAGCGCGTTCACCCATTGGTTTGCGTCGAGGTTGGTCGGACTGAAGAGCGACGGCGTGTCCTTGGTGGAGTCCCCGTACTCGGTCCCATCGAACGTGTTCAGCCCAAAGTGCATGAGCGCCGTCAGCTCGGCGCGCTGGTAGGCGACCTGAGCCGTCGTCGGAAGTGGCCCGAAGCCCGTCGGGCCCGCCGCGGACGAGTCACTGCTGTCCGCCGGGCCTGCACCTGCGTCGCTCGTGCCATCGAGATAGAGCGCGTTCACAGAGCCGGAGCAACCATTCCCCGCAAGCAGGAAAGGAGCTAACGCCATGACGATACGTGGGGTCTTCATACGCCCGCAGGATACTTTGGCAGATCCTTCATCCATGCGAAATGGCTCACATTGCATAGCGGGAAAGTCAGAGCGAAATCGCAACGCCGAAAGAGGCAAGCAGGTAGTAGCCGGTCATTCCAGCCACGGGCTGGCCGTTCACTTCGGCCTTCACGCCCCGGATGACACCACCACTTTCCAGCGTGAGGCCGGGGCGAATCTTCACTCGCGCCGGCGCCTCGATCGACACACGAAGACCGACGCTGGAGATGATGTCCGAGCCAGCTCCGGTCCGCACCTGGGAGAGCGCGGCCTCGCCGCGGATCCACGCCCACCCAAGCTCGGCGCGTGGCCCGAGGTCCAAGATGATGTTCTGGGTCGCGAACCGCAAACCCAAGCCAACCCCCGCGCTCACGCTGCCCACGAGCACGTCGCCGAGCTGGCTCTGCGCACGGGCGTAGTTTGCACCCAGGTCGAGATCCGCGTGGAACATCCGCCGGTGACCCGTGAGCCGGGCTCGACCGCCCCACAGCATGGTCTGCCGCGTGGGAAAACTGCGGGTCTCGGCTTCCAAGTGGATCGACAGTGCGGTCAACCGAGCAGTCTCAGACTGCGACGGCGGCGGCGCGGAAGAAGGTTGGGCGGAGGCGGCAATGATCTCCTGCGGCTCGTCCCACGGCCCTGGTCCAAGCGATCGTATCAACTCGGCAACCGCCAGGGCCAAGGCCCGAGGCCGGGCCGGCCGCAGCACGTCGGTCAGGGAGATCTGTCGCTCGACCGTGCGCGAATCCGCAGTCGAACGCGCAGTAACCTGCACACCGTCGGCATCAGCCACGCAGGGATCGATTTCCACCTTGACGTGGAGCGAGCCGGCGGTCGGCATCCGGTCACCCGGATTCGCCAGCGTACAGCAAGAGAGGCCCCGCCCGGCAAGCTCGGCCCGCAGCGAATCGACGAACGCGACCAGGGGGAACCCGTCAGGCTTGCACAGCGGCAGCGACAGCACCACAGCGCGCACATCGGACGACGACGCTGCCACGGGCGAAGCCAGGCTTTCCTTCGCAGCCAGAAAAACCGCGATGGTTGCCACAACTCCCACCCAATCCCGAAGCGTTTGTCGCCGGGGCCTGGCGCGAATGCTCATCGTAGATGGAGCCAGCCTTGAATAGCGCGCGTGTAGCGGCCATCAGGAAACTCGCCAAAGTAAGCGTCCGCTGCGTGCTGTGCAGCGCCGGCGTCGCCACTGCGAGCGTAGGCTTCGACCAGACGAGCGCGGACGTCCTCGCGCAGGCTACGCGGAATGCCGAGATCCAGGGCCTTGCGGAATGCCGAGACGGCAGCTTGCGCGTGGCCCAAGGAATCCAACTGGAGCCGCCCCAGCGCAAACGCGGCAAGCGGCGCCTGAGCGTCCTGTGTGAATTCGGCGAGGATACGCTCCAGCGGCAACACCGCCTCGGCTGGATGCCCCGAAAGTCGGGCCACATCGGCCAGCGCCAACAGATCGTCGACGCCCAGCCTTCTTGATTCACGGCGTACGCCCTCGGCACCCAAGGTCGCAAACGCTTCGTCATTGCGACCACGCTGGGCGAGAACACGCCAGGTTGATGGCCCGGTCGTGCGGGCTTTGTCCTTCTCCCGGACAGGCCCACCCACAGCTCTCTCGGTGCCGGTGGGGCTGGAGGCGACCAGATTCTCCGGTAACGCCAAAGGGTCGCCGGTGCCCGTGCTGTCGGGCGGGCGGTCCTGCAACTCTTCCGAGATTTCCAGGCTCTCGCCGGCCGCGAGGCGCCGAGCCCGGTCAGGGACCCGTTCGCCGCGAACCAGAACCACGCCCCGTTGTACCAGGACGCGCAGGCGGCCAGGCGCAAGCTCGCAGGCGAACGTGGTTCCAACCACCTCGACCGTAGCCAGACCACACTCGATGACCCATCGCCGTGGTCCACCCGGGCGAACGTCGAAATCGGCGTGGCCCTGCCTCACGATAGCCGAAAAGGTGTCGCCCGAGCTTTGCAGCGGCTCGACGTGTGCGTTGGCTCCAAGCCGGATGCTCGAACCGTCCGACAGAGCGAACTCTCTGGTGGCGCCATCGGCATCCATCCCCACCAGCTCTCGGCCATCGGCGAACAACAGGGGCCCGGCGTCGTGGTGGATATGGGAGAAAGCCACGACAATGGCCGCCGCGGCTGTCGTACCCAGCAACAGCAGCGGCACGAGTCGCCGGTGTTTGCGGCTTTGCAGACGCGAGTCTATCTCCTCGGCCATGCGATGGATGGCTTCTTCGTCCACCGGATCCCGAAGGCAATCCTTCACCGGAAATCGTAGCTCGCTCATGTTGTCCCCTCCCGAAAGGACACGTGGCGTTCCACCTCGGCCTCCGCAGCGGCGACACGACGCTTGGCCGTGGCGATTGAGCAACCGCACAGGGATGCGACCTCGGCAAGCGGAAGGCCTTCGACCCGACGGAGCATCCAGGCGATGCGCAAATTGGTCGGTATGCTATCGAGCAGTCGGTCGACCAGTGCGAGCTCCGTGCGATCGTCAGGACGCATGTCGGGCGCGGCCAGCGCCGCCAGGGTCGCGTCGTCGAACCCACGATCGAGGCCAAAGATCCGCAGCAGTCTTCCTCGGCGCAAACGACGTCGCGCCAAGTTGATCGCAATGCGAGCCAGCCAGGGGCGGAACGCCGTCGGATCGCGGAGGTTGCCGAGTTGGCCAAAGCCTGCCACGAAGGCGTCCTGCACGACCTCCTCGCCCTCGCTACGGCTGGCCAGCAGCCGGGTCGAGATGGCCAACAGATAGTGCGCATGTCGGCGATAGAGCACGTCCCGACTCCAGCGATCGCCACCCAGCGAGCGAACAACCAGCTCGCCATCGCTGAGCGCGTCGGGCGCCGGCAACAGGGAAACCTGCTTCCCGGGAAAGGCCATCACAAGCATGATACCTGAGCAGGCACGAATAGCTCACCGTGGACACAGATTTCGAGATCTACCGAGCCTCAACCTGCGTCACGACCAGCTTCATCCGCGCCAGACCCACATCGCTTCGATTGGGTGAGCCATCGGCGCAAGCTCAGGGATCCTCCCTGTGACGACCCTTCCGACAACACACGCAGCGGGGTCAGAGTCAGCCATGAGATTCAAGACAGGAGAACCGATGTATCGCGCACTATCCTTGGCGATCGCAGGCATGCTGTTTGCCAGTTGCGGCCAATCGAGCACGGGCGCGCAGCAAAGCGGAGGGATCACGGGCCGGGGCGGGAGCTCGGGCGGCAGCGGCGGCGCCGCCGGCGTCAGTGGAAGCACAGGCGCTGGAGGCTCGACCGTCTCAGCGACGGGCGGATCGGGCGGCCGCACCCCGCCCACTGCAGGCAATCAGGGCGGCGGCGGAGTCGCAGGAGCTGGGGGATCACCCGCGGGCGGTGCAGGTGGCCGCGTGCAGCCCAGCGGAGGCAGCCAGGGCGGCGGCGGAGCTCCATCCTCGGGCGGCAGTTCGACCGGTGGCACAAGCGGGAGCGGGGCGGCCGGCGTAGTTGCCTCGGGCGGCAGCTTGAACGGTGGCTCCGCCGGGAACGCGGCTGGGGGCGTGTTTGCTTCGGGCGGTCGTGCCGGAAGCGGTGGCTTTGCTGGCGGAGGCTCGGGTGGAGCCCCGGCCAATGGCGGACAGACGGGCTCTGGCGGATCGGCGGGCACCGATGCGGGGCAACCGAGCGGTCCCCGCCTGGTCCAGAACTTCAATCAGTCTTGGAAGTTCAAACGGGCCGACGTCTCGGGCGCGGAGGCGACCACCTTCGACGATTCCTCGTGGGGAAACGTGGGCCTGCCGCATTCGTTCGGCCTCCCGTACTTTGCCTGGACGTCATTCTACGTCGGCTACGGCTGGTACAGGAAGCACTTCACTGTCCCGTCGTCATGGTCGGGCAAGAGCGTGTTTCTCGAGTTCCAGGCGGCCTTCGACCAGGCGCAGATCTACATCAATGGCACGCAGGTCGGAGAGCACATCGGCGGATACAACGGATTTTCGATCGACATTTCTTCCGCCATCAAGACCGGCGACAACGTGGTGGCCGTTCGATTGAACAATAAATGGAATGCGCAAATTCCGCCGCTCACGGGCGATCACACCTTCCAGGGCGGCATCTATCGAGACGTAAATGTGGTCATCACGGACCCGCTGCACATCACTTGGTACGGCACTTGGGTCACGACTCCCACCTTGGCGACGAATTCAGGCTCATCCAGCACCGTGGAGATCAAGACCGAGGTGCAGAACAGCCGCGCGGCCGCCGTCAGTGCCACGCTGAAGACCGACATCTTGGACAACACCGGCAAGGTGGTTGCCACAGTCTCGTCTCAGCAGCAGATCGCCGCGGGCGCGACGCTGACGTTCGACCAGACCACGCCCGCCGTCAGCAGCCCGTCGCTATGGCACCCGGACCATCCGACGATGTACC
>CAZBIU010000142.1:0-15997 GCA_964491625.1 uncultured Myxococcales bacterium | reverse complement strand
CCGGGTCGCCCTGCCCCATCGAGGTGATGAAACGCGTGCAGAAGGAAATGCACATGGAGGAGGTGACCATCTGCTACGGCATGACCGAGACCTCGCCGGTGTCCACGCAAAGCAAGGTCGACGACCCGCTGGAAAAGCGCGTGGCCACGGTCGGCTGCGTTCATCCCAACATCGAAATCAAAATCCTCGATCCGGCGACCGGAAGGGTGGTTCCGCGCGGCACCGTGGGCGAGCTGTGCACGCGCGGCTATTCGGTCATGCTGGGCTACTGGGACGACCTCCATTCTACCCGGCAGGCCATCGACAGCGCGCGCTGGATGCACTCTGGCGATCTGGCGACCATGGACGGCGACGGATACGTGAACATCGTCGGCCGCATCAAGGACATGGTCTTGCGCGGTGGCGAGAACATCTATCCGCGCGAGGTAGAGGAGTTCCTCTTCACAAAAGCGGAGATCGCCGACGTGCAGGTCATCGGCGTGCCCGACGCGAAGTACGGCGAAGAGCTGATGGCATGGGTGAAGCTACGCCCGGGCGCCCGCCTCACCGGCGATGAGCTGCGCAGCTTCTGCAAGGGCAAGATCGCAACCTACAAGATTCCACGCTATTGGAAGTTCGTCGACGGGTTCCCGATGACCGTCACCGGCAAGATTCAGAAGTACAAGATGCGCGAGGTGGCGGTGGAGGAATTGAAGCTGCAATCCGCCGCCAACATCAAGACCGCGTAGTGAAGTCATGAGTCAAGTGATGGACGACAAGGCCTTTCAGGATGCCTATCCCTACAGCCTCGCCCACTGCTACGGCTGCGGGCGCATGAACCCCGATGGGCTGCAAATCAAGACCCATTGGGATGGCGACGAGACGGTGACGAGATTTCGGCCTTGGCCGCAGCACACCGCGATCCCTGGTTTCGTTTACGGCGGGCTTTTGGCTTCGCTCATCGATTGTCACGGCACCGGCACCGCGGCCGCGGCGATGGCGCGCGCACAAAACCGCGCCCTCGATTCCGATCCACCGTTGCGCTTCGTGACCGCGTCGCTGAAGGTCGACTACCTGCAGCCCACCCCGGCCGGCGTCGAGCTGGAAATCCGTGGTCGCGCCCGCGAAGTGAAAGGCCGCAAAGTGATCGTCGACGCTGAAGTGCGCGTTGGCGACGCGGTCACCGCGCGCGGTGAAGTCATCGCCGTGGAGATGCCGGCGACGTTCGTGCGGTAGGGTAAAGTCTCCTCGTGGCTTCCAAGCAGCTCGCCGTTCTCGTGGTTCTCGCATTCCTCGCCGGCTGTCGCCGCGGCACCGGCGTCGCGGGCGAAGGCACCGCCAACGGGCAACCCGCGCGCGTGCCTCGCTTCGCTTCGCGGCCCGTCATCGACGGCAAGCTGGACGAGCCGGTTTGGAAGACAGCGACCCTGCTCGGACCATTCGTAGACACGGGCAGCGGACGCAGCGTCTCGGCGAGCCACCCGGTCGCGGCCACGGCTCGCATCGGCTGGGACGCCGATCGTCTCTACCTCGGTTTCGAAGTAGCCGACGCCCAGCCGGCCGCGCCCTTCCGTCGCGAGGACGTGGATCCGCACCTCTGGGGCAGCGCCTCAGCAGTCGAGATCATGCTCCAGCCCGGTGATCCCGGCGACAACCGCGACTACTATGAAATCCAGGTCGACACGGTGGGCGCCGTGTTCGATACCCATTGGGACGACTACATGACGCCGCTTTACGGCGGACCCACCGATCGCGTATTCGGCCACCAAGACTGGTCGTGCAGAGCCGAGCGTGCTGCCACCGTCGATTCCGGACGCTCGTACACCCTCGAGATCGCTTTGCCCTGGTCCGCGCTGGTCGCGGCTCGCGTGCCCATCCCTCCCCGCGCCGGCGACGTGTGGCGGCTCAACTTGTACAGCTTCCGCGACGGGCAGCGTCTGGCCCTCGGCTGGTCGCCCATCCGCGGTGAAGGCAACTTCCACAAGAGCGCACGCTTCGGCCGTATTCGCTTCGAGTGAGGAGTCCTACAAGTGGAGCTCGGCGCCGACCTGGGTCGCGCTGGCGATCTTCGCGGTCAGCCATGCCTTGGCTTCGGCGACGGCAGCTTCCAGATCTTGTCCGCGCCCGAGGCCAACCGCGATTGCAGTCGCCAGCGCGCACCCGGTTCCACGTGGGCTCGGCCCGGCCACGCGCGGATGGGTGAACGCTCGAAGGGTGCCCGCGCGCGCGAGCAGATCGGTCGCGTCACCCGCGAGATGCCCGCCCTTGAGTAGCACAGCCGGCGTGCCGAACGCCAAGAGATCCCTTGCGGCTACCTTGGCATCGGTCAGCGTCTCGACCGGCCGGCCGAGCAGCCAAGCCGCTTCGCTCAGGTTGGGTGTGAGCAGGCTCGCGCATTTCGCCAGCTCGAGGATGGCCTCTCGATCCCCGTCGTAGAGCGAGCCGCCACTCGACGCACGAAGCACTGGATCGTAGACCACCGGGCCGGTGAAGCGGGACAGGATCGAAGCAATGCCCCGCGCAATAGCGGCGGTCGCGATCATGCCGATCTTGACCGACGGCGCTCCCATCCGGGCCAGCGCCGCCGCGAGCGCCCGACTCACTCGCGCCGGCTCCCTTGGCTCGACGCTGCCGACCGAGGTCGCGTCCTGCTCGGTGAGGCTGGTCACGACGACGGTTGCGCGTGCAGCCAGCTCGGCGCTGGTGAGCAAGTCACGAAGCACACCAGCGCCGCTGCCGGGGTCCAAGCCGCCAACAATGACGATGGCCGGAGAAGACGCTCCGCTTCCTAGATGTAGGTCCATGTAATACCAAGGTTGATGAACTGATCACAGGAACACTTGCACAGGTGCATGGGTCGCGAGTAGTTTCCCTAGCAAACAAAAGCGAAATGTTCCTGGTTGACTCGATAGTGGGGAACAGGCGAACCAGGCGCATTTCGGGATACAATCATCTGGAAAGCCGTGGGGGTAGCGCTTCCGCAGCCGATTCCATTCGGCAAATACACGCTGTTTGAACGCATCGGGCGTGGAGGTATGGCCGATGTGTTCAAGGCGCGCATCCAGGGCCCGGCCGGGTTCGAGCGAACCTTCGTGGTCAAGCGCATCCTGCCGCACCTTTCAGATGACCCGTCGTTTACCAAGATGTTCATCGACGAGGCCAAGATCGCGGCCAAGCTGACCCATCCGAACATCGTCCAGGTGTTCGAGCTGGGCAACGTGGACGGCGAGTACTTCATGTCGATGGAGTACGTGCGTGGCCACGATTTGGCCGAGACCATGCGTACGTTGTGGGCTCGCATCGGACCGCCCCGTCCCGAACTGGTGGCCTACGTCGGTCGCGAGATGTGTCGCGCCCTGGCCTACGCGCACGAATTCACGTCAGAGGACGGACAGGTCCTTGGCATGATCCATCGCGACATTTCGCCGTCGAACGTGATGCTGTCCTTCGACGGTGCGGTGAAGATTCTCGACTTCGGCATCGCGAAGGCGCTGGGCGGAGAATCTGCCGACGAGGCCACCAAGAGTGGAACCCTCAAAGGCAAGTTTGCGTACATGGCGCCCGAACAGACAGTGTCGAACGAGATCGATCGCCGCATCGACATCTTCGCCACCGGCATCGTGCTGCACGAGATCCTTACCGGCCGGCGCCTCTTCAAGGGCGAAAACGACATGCAGACCATCGAGCGCGTCCGTCGCTGCGAGGTGCTGCCGCCGTCGCTGCACAACCCCCTGTGTCCGCCCCAGCTCGACCAAATCGTCTTGCAGGCCCTGGCGAAGAACTGCGATGAGCGATACCAATCTGCGTCGGAAATGGCCGATGCCCTCGACGATGTCGTGTACTCCTCGCGCTTCCAGGCGAGCCACCTGGCGCAGACCATGCGCGCTCTTTTCCCGGTGGACGTAGGCGGCGATCCGCACGCGGCTCAATCGGTGCGGTCCACCCGCATGCAGACCGCCTCGGTCAGCCCGTCGCGATCCAACGCCGGTGTGTCGGGCAGTGGCTCCAACATATCCAGGCCCAACCCGTCGGCGACCCGTTCGCCCACGGTTCCCCCGGTGGCGCCATTGGCGCCCATCACCACAGGGTCGTACCGGATTCCGCCCACGCACTCGAATGTGTCCATGGTGCCGGGTGTGGGCGGCTTCTTGACCAAGCCTCTCTTGGGTCCAGTGCCCGGCTGGGTTTTCATTTCGGGCTTGCTGCTCCTGGGCTTTGCCTTCGTCGGTGGCGCAATCTGGACCTTGCGCGGCTCGGGCGCGATTGCGAACCAGAGCCCGATTCCGAAGATCCGCTTCCTCGATATCGCCTTTCAGTCGACGCCAATCGGCGCCGAGGTCTTCGTAGTGGGCAGCAACGAGTACCTGGGCCGCACGCCTTTCCGCCGCAAGGTCGAATACCGCGATGACCGCACCAGCTTCGTCGTCTTCCGCCTGGCCGGGTACATGGAAACCACCAAGGAGGTGCGTCCCGATTGGTCAGGGGAGGTCACCCTGCAACCCCTGCCGGGGGCACCGGCTCCCGCGCCAGCGCCTCCGACAGCACCGACAGCGTCACCAGCCGAGAACGCGCCAGGCCCCGCACACCCGGGGCACGCAGGCCCAAGGCCGGAGCCGAAGGGAGATGCCTTCGACAAGCTCAAACCTGGCAAGTCGCACGGGAAGACACACGGCAAGTCGCCGGCCGGAGGCGACCCGTTCGATACCTCTGGGTCCAAGCGGCCGTCCGAGGGACGCAAGTCATCCCCCTTCGAGTGATTCGACCGCTGCCAGATGTTTAGGGGCCGCAAAGTCGCTGTTGTCGTGCCTGCCTTCAACGAGGCAGCAAAGATAGGCCGTACCGTGCGCTCGGTGCCCGGCTTCGTCGACTGGATTTTCGTTGTGGATGACGCCAGCGTCGACGGAACCGGGCGCATCGCCCGCCGCAGCCAACGCCGCGGGCTCAGCGTTCTTTGCCACCAGCGCAACTGCGGCGTCGGCGCTGCCATCGCGACGGGCTACGCCGCCGCAATGGAGGTCGGCGCCGACGTGACCGCGGTCATGGCCGGGGATTCGCAAATGGATCCCGCGGATTTGGTCGCACTCATTTCACCGGTTGCGGCAGACCAGGCCGATTACGCAAAAGGCAACCGCTTTGGCTGGCCATCGGTCTATCGCGTAATGCCGTCGTCGCGTCTGTTCGGCAACCTGGTGCTCTCCTTCCTCACCCGACTTGCGTCCGGCTATCGTGACATCTTCGATTCGCAGTGCGGTTACACGGCGGCCAACCGCCGCGCGCTTGGGCTTATCCTTTCGGGCGAAGTCTTCCCTCGCTACGGTTACCCCAACGACATCCTAGTGCGGCTGGGCGCGGTCGGTGCGCGCGTCGTGGACGTGCCCGTGCGCCCCGTGTACGGGCCGGAATGGCGCTCGGGCATTCGCGTGACGTCGGTGATCCTGCCGCTCGTGCGCCTGCTTGCGCGGGGCATGCTGGGACGGGTCGTGCGGTCGGCGCGACGATACCTGCGCCCGCTGCCTTTGCCCGAATCGCCTCCATCATGATCGGCATAGTGACAACGTCGTACCCGCTGGGCCCTGACGACGGCGCGGGCGGCTTCGTACGCGAGCGGGTGCGCGAGCTTCGACGGCAGGGGCAGGCTGTCGAGATCATCGCGGCCGGCGACGCGACCCGGCCGAACGACGATGCCGTGACTCGAATCAAGAGCTGCGGACTCTTTTATTCAGGCGGCGCGCCCGAGGCCCTGGAAGACGCGCGGCACGCACAGCGGATCGGCGCCTGGGCCAAGGCCTGTGGTTTTTCCCTGGCCATGCTCGGGCAGTTGGTCAGCCGGCGCAACCACTGGCACGCGGTGGAGAGCCATTGGCTCGTGCCCTGCAGTCTGCTTGCCACGATCGCGCTGCCCGGCATTCCTCACCGCAGTCACGTTCACGGGGGCGATCTCGCCTTGCTGAGACGCCTGCCCATGGCTGACAGTCTGGCGCGAAACTTCTGCCGCACTGGCCCCGAGATCGTGTTCGCCAGCCGTCGCTTGCAGAACGATTTTGCGAAGCTTGTCGGACAGGCTCCCGAATGGCTGGGTGCGCGCTGCCGGGTCGAGCCCGCGCCCTTCGACAAGTCGATCTTCGTCGAACGCAGCCTTGAGGATCGTCATCGCCTGCGGGCCAGCCTCGGTTTGGATCGTCCCACGGTTCTTGCCGCCGGACGACTGGTGCCCATCAAGGGGTTCGACGTGCTGGTCGCTGCGATGGCGACCATCCCGGCGGCGGTTCGTCCCGATCTGCTCATCGCCGGCGACGGGCCCGAGCTGCAGCGTCTGACGAGGCAGTCGCGCGTCGGCGGCGTGCACGCTCGTTTCCTGGGAAACCTCGGACAACGGACGCTCGCCGACACCATGGCAGCGGCCGACCTTCTTGTTCACCCGTGCCGGATCTTGCCCGACGGCCGCAGCGAGGGCATGCCGCTCGTGGTGCGCGAGGCCCGCGCCTGCGGCCTTCGCGTTGTCGCCTCGGCAAGCGGCGGCCTTCGCGAGCTACGCGATCTTGAGGGATACGCCTTCGTGGCTCCGGACGACGTCCCCGCCCTGGCTGTAGCGATCCGCGGGGCGCTGGGCTAGTGCCTCGACCCTAGCGTAATGCAATCAGCTGGCGCCGTGGATTTCGCACGACGGCTAGGCTCATTCGCCTTTCGTGCGTTGGCGGCAAGCTTGGGTTACCCTTGGAAGCGCACAATGACCGGCAATCGAGCAAATCCGCGGCTCTCGGTGCTTGTGGCGGTACGCGACGTGGAAGACTCCGTCGCACGCGACGTACGCGCTGTGGCGGGACACCTGCGCCGGCGCGGCCTGTCGTTCGAAATCCTCGCCGCAAGCGACGGCTCGTACGATACCAGCCTGACCTTGCTCCGGTTCTTGCGTGCGGAGATTCCCGAGCTTGCGATCCTGGGCGGTGCGCGCAGCGGCCGCGCCTTCAGACGCGCGGTGGCGCACGCGCAAGGCGAAGCTGTTCTCTTGTGGGAGGCGGATCGGAGCACGCCGGTTCCGCACGCGATCTTGGGCTGGGCGCTTTCTCGCCTCTGCCACCGGGACGCTGTCGTGGTGCGCGGCCGCTTCGTTCTGGCCCATCGCCTGCGCGCCCTTCCCGTCGTGCTCGATATCGCAGGTCGCGGTGATGACTACGAAATCCGCTTCGAGCGCCAGGCGTCCAAACTGGGCCTGGACCTGGAAATCGTGGGTTTGCGCAAGCGGCGGCGTCGCGACCTGCTTTCGCCGGTCTTACGAATACTGTCGGTGTGATGCAGGGCAAACCCTGCTAGATTTGCCGGTGCAATGCTGTCCATCCTGATCGCCATTGTTGGCCTGGCCCTTCTCATCGTCCTGCACGAAGCAGGGCATTTTCTCGCCGCGCGCCTGTGCGGCATGCGCGTCGAACGCTTTTCGATTGGGTTCGGCAACGCGCTGGTGTCGTTCAAGAGGGGCGACACTGTGTACCAGATTGCGCCGATTCCTCTCGGCGGCTTCGTGCAGATCACCGGCATGAACCCGCAGGAGGAGTTCGATCACTCGGATCCATACGTGTATCCGAACCGGCCGCGTTGGATGCGGTTCGTTGTTCTGGTCGCGGGTCCCGCGGCCAACTACCTGACCGCGTTCTTGGTCGGTTTCCTGGTTCTCGTCACTTACGGCCAATACACGGGAACCACGACGGTCGACGATGTCGTGCAAGGCAGCGCCGCACAGGCGGTGGGCCTTCACCCCGGCGACATCGTGGCCGGTGTGAAGGGCCAGGAGGTTTCCAAACCGGCGGACGTCACCCAGGCGGTGCGATCGTCGGGCGGTCAGCCCATCGAGCTGAAAATTGTGCGTGCGGGATCGCCGGTGACCCTGCAAATCACGCCACGAAAGGACAGCGCAAGCGGCACGTTCATGATCGGCGTTCGCTTCGGGCAGGTGCGCGCGCGCGGGGCGTTCGTGGATGCCGTGAAAGAGGCCGTGGTCATGCCCATCGGCATTTCCGCGATGCTGCTCAAGAACATCTGGGATCTCATTACCCGCAAGATCGAGGGCGGGCTCACCGGCCCGCTCGGTATCGCGAAAGAGATGGCGGGCGCGGCCAAGCAAGGTCTGCTGAAGTTCCTGGAGATTCTGATTCTTATCTCGGTGGCGCTCGGCGTGTTCAATCTCTTGCCGTTGCCCGGCCTCGACGGCGGCAGAATCTTGTTCGTCGGGGTGAGCGCTTTGCGCCGCCGCGACGTGAGCCCGGCGGTGGAGACCAAGATCCACATGGTCGGCATCATGGTTCTGCTGCTCTTGCTTGTGGTCGTGACCTTTAACGACATTCGGGGCATCTTCTTTTCCAAGATGGGCTGACCGGGAGGGAGGCGCTGGCGTGCCCAAGACGTCGAGCCGCATTCACCGAGGCCTGGTGGGCGCACGCGACTTGGTCGGGCAGGCATACCTGGCCGACCGCGAGCTTCGGCGCGAGTACGAAGCAGAAATCGCCCCGCGCACCGAAGCAGCGCTGGCCAGAATTCTGGCAGCGATGGAATTGCCGCGACCGCGACGAGCTTTGGACTTGGGCGCCGGCACTGGCGCGGTGGGAAGGGCGATTTCGAGGCGATGGGGCAGCGTCGAGCTTTGGGCGGTCGACAAGGTGGGCGGTCCCGGTATCGTACAGGCGGACGTCACGCGCGCGGTGCGCCCCACGGGGGTCGAGGGCCGCTTTGACCTGGTCATCGCGGCGCACCTGCTCAACGAGCTCGCCCTCGACGTCGACCGTCGCGCGCGGCTGGTGCTCGCCTGGTGTCGCGAGCTGCTGGCCGACGACGGCCACTGCATCTTGGTCGAACCGGCGCTTCGCGAAACCTCACGCGCCCTGCTGGAAGTGCGCGACCGCGTGCTGGCCGCCGGACACTTCGCGGTGGCGCCGTGCTTGTGGCAAGGGCCGTGCCCGGCGCTTGTGCGCGATCGCGACTTCTGCCACGACAGCGCCGGCCCCGCTGCAGAGGGCCGCTCCCGGGTCGACTTCAGTTACTTGGTCTTGCGCAGACAGGGATGCGCGACCGGCGATACCGGCCTGTTTCGTATTGTCAGCGATGCAATGAAGGATAAAGGACGCCTGCGCTTCTTCGCGTGCGGACCGGCCGGCCGCATCCTTGTCACGCGGCTGGATCGCGAGCGCGGCGCAGGCAACCATGCCCTGGACAAGCTCGAACGCGGCGATCTCGTGCATATCGAGGGCGCAGACGCACGCGCCGACGGACTACGCTGCACGCTCGGCACTACGGTTGCGCGCAAGGACAGCTAGAGCTAAGAGAAAGTAAGAGCGCCTTCGCCGCAGTTGCACGGCGTAGTAGGATAGCCTCCGACGTGCAAGTCAACTGAGGAAGCCATGAGATCTCGGATGCAGGCCCCGCTCGCAGGCATTGTGGCCGCTGCCCTTCTGCTTGGGTCGGGCTCATCGTCCGCTCAGCCCCAGAGTCCGGGCGGCGCGCCTGTGGCGTTGCCGCCAGCCGTTCCCGTCCCGCCGCCAACCGCGCAACCGGCGACGACGGCAGCGCCATGGACGCCGACCCCGGCGACCACCTACCCACCAGGATACGTGCCGCCGCCCGGATACGCCCCGGCTGTTCCGGCCGCAAACACGGCCCCGCCGGCGTACGCGCCGCCAGCATACGCCCCGCCGGGGTACGGGCCACCGGGATACGTACCGCCGCCCCACCCGCCTGTTGCATCACCGGGTTACTATCCGGCCCCACCGTACTATTCCGTGGCTCAAGCCGACAGCGCCCAGCCGGTCGGTCCGCCACCTGGCCATCACCAACATGACGGCTTCTTTCTCCGGATCGGGGGTGGGGCATCGTATCTACGGGCATCCAATGATACGCTGGGAACGAAGGTATCGGGCTATGGTGTGTTCATTGCTGCTGCCGTCGGTGGCGTGGTGGCGAAGAACCTCGTGCTCTACGGCGAAATTCAGACCAGCGTACTCCCCAACCCGGACATTCAAAGATCCCAAGCAGGTTCCTCGGTCCAAAGTGACTACGAGCTGACCCAATTGGCGATGGGGCCAGGGCTCGGCTACTTCATCGAGACCTGGGGCGCCTACGTCTCCTGGACCCTGACCTATGTCCAGCTCACGCAATCGAATTCGTCGACCGGCAGCACGTCCAGCAGCAGCAACACCACGGACGTCACGGACGTCGGCATCGGCAGCAGCTTCAAGCTCGGCAAGGAGTGGTGGATCTCCAGCAATTGGGGCCTCGGCATGGCGTTGCAGTTCCAGATTGCTTCAATGAAGGACAACAACTTCGACAATCGCTGGACCTCCACCGACCTCGCGATCCTCTGCTCGGCAACTTTCAACTAGCCATCTCGAAGGCACGATGTCAGCCAAAGCCCCCAATGTCGCCCGCACCGTGCTCGGTGGCTGGCGAGATTCTCGCGTGCTAGCAACCGCGATCCTTGTGGCGGTGTTGGGCGCGGTGCTCGCGACCTACTGGCCGGCGCTTTCGGCGGGCGCAACCTACATGGATGACAAGTTCTACCTGGGCCCGCCGCCCATGCGGGATCCCAGCTGGGCGTCGGTGAAGCGAATCTTCGGCGAGATGCTCCATCCGTCGCTAGTGAACGGGTATTACCAGCCGCTGGCGCAATTGTCGGTGATGCTCGACTTCCTGGATCCGCGGGCTGCCACCAGCCTTCTGCCCTTCCACCGAACCACCTTGGTGCTGCACTTGGGGAACGTTGCGCTTGTGGTGGTGCTACTGCAACTCCTCTTCCGCAATTGGACAGTCGCCGGCCTGCTGGGCTTGCTGTGGGGAATTCACCCGCTGAACGCCGATGCGGTTTTGTGGATTGCGGAACGAAAGACGGCTTTGTCCGCGTGTTTTGCCCTCGGGTCGATGGTTGCGTACGTGGCGTACGCACAGCATGCGGGGCGGACCGGCCGCCGCGATTGGAAGCGGTACGGCGTTTCGCTGCTCCTGTACCTCTGCGCGCTGCTCGCCAAGCCGACGGCTTTGCCTTTACTGGCACTGCTATTGGTATTGGACTATTGGCCGCTCGACCGGCTTGGCCGCGCCGCCTGGTTGGAGAAGATACCATTCTTGGTTGTAGCTAGCTTGGCTGCTGTCGTGGCGGTCATTTCCCAGGCGCGCGCGGGAGACGTCGGAGACGTGCAAGTCATGAACTTCCTGTACGTCCCTCAGGTGATGGGCTATTGCATAGGCCTTTACCTCTTCAAGACGGTTTGGCCGGTCGCTCTCTTGTCCGACTACACGGGCCCGAAGTCCTATGGGCTGACCCATCCTGAATGGATGGTCTACGTGTTGGGCGCGACCGTGGCGGTGGTGGCTGTTGTACTCTCAGCCCGCCGCACGCGAACCTGGCTGGCCGGCGGTCTGTTCTTCGTGATCGCCATTTCACCCACGCTCGGGATCGTCCGCTACACGTCGTCTATTGCGGCCAACCGTTCCATGTATTTTCCAATGGTAGGGATGCTCTTGCCCCTCGCTTGGGGATTTGGCCGTTTGTGGAACATGAATATCGGGGCACTAAGAGTGCCCGATGTGCGGATGGTTCTGGCCGGGCTCGTGGCCCTTCTGGCAATCGGGAGTGTCAGGGCTACGCGAAGCTACGAGTCTCACTGGCGGGACTCCGTGGTGCTTCTCCGGTACTACCTCAGCCAGGCGCCAGACGATTGGAAGCTGCACACCAGAATGGGAAACGAATGGATCCAGCGCAACGAATATCCCCTGGCCATTTCGGAATTTCGAGAAGCGAGCCGGCTTAATCCTCACTGGGGCGAGAATCATCTCAACCTGGGCCGTGCCCTATTTACCGTGGGTGAGTACCCGGAGGCACGGCAGTCATTCGCGATGGCCTTGGAGCGGACCCCTGAAGACTGGCGGGCTCACATGCTGATGGGCATGACCCTTTCTCGACTGAGCGACCTTGAAGGCGCGCTGACGGAATTCCGAGTGGCCGCCCAGATAGCGCCGAGACAGGCTGCGGCCCACTACAACGTAGCGAATACCTTGGCCCGCCTGGGCAGATTGGATGAGGCGGCGGGTGCATACCGAAAGACCCTGCAGATTGAGCCACGAAACGTAGAGGCCTTGAGAGAGCTCGCTTCGATCGAGACGAAGCATCCGTGAGACTCGGTTGGTCCCCGGTCTGATGCCTGCCCTTGCAAAAGCAAGAGAAAAAATTGCGTCCAACCGACAAATTGTCTTGATAGGATCTTGCTGCTGACGCCACTGCTCTAAAGGGTGAGCTGTCGAAACCCTCGAAGGAGACCTGAGATGTACGTACCCAATGTCTGTCCATCGCGCGCGCGGAGGTATGCGTCTATGAAGAAGGGAAATTCCATTAAAGAGCTCTCGCTGGCCGCGGTTTTCGGCATTTGCTGCTGGGGCTGCACGCTCACCTCAAGCGACCCCGATTCGGGTGCGACATCTGCCAGCGGTGGCGCGACGAGCAGCGGCGGTGTGAGCCAGACGGGAGGCCAGTCGACCTCCCAGAAAAACGGTGGCGCGACCGGCAGCGGTGGTGTCGCCGAGAATGGCGGCACGTCGGGCAATGAGAGTGGAGGTGCAACAACCGGCGATAACGGCGGAGCAGGAGGCAGTGCCAGCGGCGGAACAACGGTGAAGGCGAGCGGCGGAGCAGGAGGCAGTGCCAGCGGCGGAAACACTGTGAGACCGAGCGGTGGCTCGACGGCAAGCCCTAACGGCGGCTCGACGGCAAACCCTAACGGCGGCACGGTGGGCAGCGCGAGCGGCGGCGCGGCGGGTCAAGCGGGCTCTGGTTCAGGCGGCGCCACAGGCACAGCGGGAGCGACCGCTTCGGGTGGCGCGACGGCCAAAGGGGGTGCGACGAGCGCTGGGGGTGCGACGAGCGCTGGGGGTGCAACGAGCACCGGCGGATCGGCGGCAGCCACCACCGGCCCTTGCGACATCTACGCAGCCGCCGGCTTCCCATGTGTGGCCGCCCACAGCACGGTCCGCCGGCTCTTGAGCACATACACCGGGCCCCTCTACCAGGTCAGAGTCGGAGGCTCGAACACTGGCACGGGCGGCACGACAACGGACATTGGGTTCACCTCGGATGGCTACGCAAACGGGGCTGCCCAAGACACAGCCTGCGGGAGCTCCGCATGTACCATCTCGATCATTTACGATCAGACTGGGAAGAAGAACGATCTGACGCACACTCTCGCGGGCGGCAGTGCCAAGCCAGGCCAAGACAACGAAGCAGACGCGAAGGCCCTCAAATTATCCCTCAATGGCCACTCGGTTTACGGCGTCCACATCGTGGCTGGGATTGGCTATCGGAACAACAAGCCCACGGGCACCGCAACCGGCGACAACCCAGAGACGGAGTACATGGTCACCAGCGGCGACTTCTACAACGGCCAATGCTGCTTCGACTACGGGAACATGGAGACTAACACCCACGACAACGGTGAGGGCACGATGGAAGCGATCTACTGGGGTAATTGCACCATTTGGGGCCGAGGCGGCGGCAATGGTCCGTGGGTCATGGGGGACCTCGAGAACGGTCTCTGGGCCGGAAACGTCAGCCCCAACAACAACAACACGACGATAACTGGCGTCAAGTATGTCACGGCCATGCTCAAGGGGGACGCGGCCAACAAGAACCACTGGGCGCTCAAGTCGGGTGATGCGCAATCCGGTACCCTGAAATCGCAGTTCGACGGAGTGCGGCCCAACTCAAGATACAATCCTATGCGGAAGGAAGGTGCCGTCGCCCTGGGCACGGGCGGCGACAACAGCAACAGCGCTCAGGGGAACTTCTTCGAAGGCATAATGACCGCGACATTCTCGTCGGACGCAGCTGACGATGCGGTACAGGCCAATATCGTCGCTGCAGGGTACGGGAAGTAGCGCGCTCGCCAACGCCAAATCGCCGTTCGTGACTCCGGATTGGGTGCATCCGGGGAGAATTGCAGCCATAAGACGATAGGTGCAGCGGGTCTTGGCCCATGGTATGCGAATCCATCCCCATGGGAAGACCCGCGCGCTCGCTTCTCGGACTACTGCTCCTTTTCGCCCTGGTCGCCGCCTGTGCCACAGCCGCTGGCACCCACCGCGCCCAAATACGTCGCGTTTTCGACGAAGCTCGCATCGCTCATACGCCGGCCGAAATCTGGCCTGAGGTGCAACGCTTCTTGGACCAGATGGGATATCCTTTGGTTGGCAACGACCGCCTCGCGGTGGGCAAGCCTGCCCAAGGCGCCATCGCCAGGCTATTTTCGACTGGTTTCGAGACGCGCGTGCTCGCCGACGGGAGCCGGGTCCTGGAGACAGGTCCCCAGGGGCCCGCGCGCACGCGGGTACGCGTGGAGGCCACGCCCGTCGAGGGTGGTGGCTCGCACCTGCGGGTTCGTGTAATCAAGCGCGCCGAGATGGACGAGATCGACACCATCGAGTCGCGCGATCCTGACTTGGAGCTCGCGCTGCTTGAGCGACTCGACCACGCCTCGGCTGCTCGGGTCACGGGGCAAGCGCCGCGACCGGCCGCCGCAGCGACAGTTACCGGACGCAAGCTGTCGGCGCCGCCCACTGCTGCAGCCGCTCGCCAACCGGCCCCAACCGTGGCGGCAGGCGTCGACCGCTGGGCTCGCATGCGGCCGCTGCTTGGGAGTTGGACCGGGGAGTTGCCCGACGGGACGCCCGTCGGCTGGCGCTTCGACTTTGCGAGTGACTCGCAGTTCATCGAGGTGCGGGGGACGCCGTTTCTGTTCGCGGACGCCTCCGGGCGCGCGGGCGGCGAGGAAATGGGGCGCATTTCGAGCGCCGCGGACGGTGCTCGACTGATGTGGAACCAGTTCACGAATGCAGGAAGGGTAGATCGCTATGAGGCGACCACGGCCACGCCCGCTTCGCCCACTGCACCCGTAACGTCGCCATCACCACCCACCGAGGCCTCAGCCTCGTCTGCCGACGTCGCAAGCTCGCTCGCAACGCCAGCCGCGACCATAACGCCTGCCGCGGTCGCCGACGAGCCGCTCGTGTTCGTCGCTCAGGCGCTCGAGAGCCTTCCAGCCGGCGCGCGCGTGCGACTGACGCTGCGACGGATTGGCGACCAACTTGAAACGACGCTCGATATCGCAGAGCCCGGCAAGGACTTCGCCCTGGCCGGATCGGTGCTACTCTCGCGGGCTCCGTAACGGCAGGACGCGCGTCTCTACTTAGCTGACGGAGATCATGGCCTTCATGACTCCGTCACGGTAATTGGCCACGAGCTCGAACGCCTCCTGAGTCTCGGTCAACCCAAAACGATGGGTTACCAGGGCATCAAGGTTGATGCGGCCCCGCTGCAGGGCAGCGATTGCGTTGGCAGTGCAATTGGCTTGGCGACGTATGTTCGTGATGCTGATCTCGTTGCGCCGCAATTCATGAACCGGGAACCCGACCGAGTCCGCCTCCGGAATGCCGATGAGCACGAGCCTGCCACCCGGCTTGAGCAGGCTTGCCGACTGAACGATGGCTTCCTCGCTTCCGCTACACTCGTAGACAATATCCAGCAATAGCGGCTCGCGCTCTCGGATCTCCGCCGCGATGTCCTGCAGCCGCGGATTTCCACACCACGTGGGACACAGTGTTTGTGCGTGCTTCAGTCGTGCGTCGATCTGGTCCGTGACGAAGATGTGACCCTGAGTTGTCGCCCGCAATGCGTGCAGCACGGACATGCCAATGGGCCCCATGCCGAGGATCGCGACTTTCGCTTCGGCTGTCGGTCGCGATCGCTCTACCGCGTAGAGCGCGATGGCCAGCGGCTCCGACAAGGTGGCCTGCTCGAAGGTCATGCCGTCTTCGATAGGGTGGCAACACCGTTCATCGAGCACGACGTATTCGCACAGGCATCCACTCAATTGACCGGGGCAACCCAAGAACAGAAGGTTGCGACAGGTGTTCTCCCGGCCAGCTCGGCACTGATCGAAGTGGCCGCATGACCGCGCTGGATCAATGGCTATTCTCTGGCCGGGTCGCACGC
>CAZBIU010000141.1:0-16019 GCA_964491625.1 uncultured Myxococcales bacterium | reverse complement strand
TGTCGCGCAGGCCAAGCTCCTTCATCTTGGTCTGCAGGCTCTTGCGCGAAATCTGTAGCTTGCGCGCGGCCTGCGTGACGTTGCCGCCGGTTTCGTCGAGGGCTCGCTGAATAAGCTCGCGCTCCACGCGCTCGGTTTCCACGCGTACGGCCTCCTTGAGCGATCCGACTTCCTCGCCAACCTGCAGGACCGAGGTGGGCGGGGCGGCCGGGCTCTGCACGGCGGGCAAGGCGCCGCTCGAGGTCGCCGCCGACGGACGTTCCTCGCTGGCCGCCGCCACCGGGCTGGCCAGTCCCTGCGGCGGGGTGCCACCCAGGTCGCCCGGCAGGTCAGACATGCGGATCTCGCTCCCCTCGCAGAAGAGGATGGTTCGCTCGATCACGTTTTCCAGCTCGCGAATGTTGCCGGGCCAGTGGTGCAATACCAGGCGCTCGATAGCGCCGGATTCGACGCCCACCACCTGCTTCTTCAGCTTTTCGTTGAAGCGGGTGATGAAGTGGTTGACCAAGAGCGGGATGTCCTCGCGCCGCTCGCGAAGGGGCGGCAGATGGATGGGCACCACGTTGAGCCGGTAATAGAGGTCATCGCGGAAGCCGCCCGACGCGATTTCGGCCGCGAGGTCGCGGTTGGTGGCAGTAATCAGGCGCACGTCGACCTTGATGGTCTTGATGCCGCCGACGCGCTCGAATTCCGATTCCTGCAGCACGCGCAGAAGCTTCACCTGCATCTCGACGGGAATCTCGCCAATCTCGTCGAGGAAGAGGCTGCCGCCGTGGGCCAGCTCGAACCGGCCCGGCTTCGACCCGACCGCACCGGTGAACGCGCCCTTCTCGTATCCGAACAGCTCCGATTCCATCAGCGTCTTCGGAATCGCGGCGCAGTTGATCTTGATGAAGGGGCCGGTGCTGCGCGAGGAATTGTCGTGCAGGGCGCGCGCGACCAGCTCCTTGCCGGTGCCTGATTCGCCAGTGATGAGCACGGTCGACGGCGTGTCGGCCACCTTCTCGACCACCTGGTAGACCTGTTGAATCGCGGACGATTCGCCCACCAAGCGAAACCGGCCGCGCGCGCTGGAATCCTCGGGCCGGGCATCGCGCCGCGAGAGTATGTGCGTACGCAGGGCTTTGGCTACGATCTGGCGAATCTGTTCCTGGTCGAAGGGTTTCTCGACGTAGTCGAATGCGCCCAGCTTGACCGCTTCAACCGCATTTTCCACCGAGCCGTGCGCCGTGATCATCACCACCGGCACGTCCGGGTAGTCCACCGACAGGCGGCGCAGAAGCCCCATTCCATCGAGGCCCGGCATCTTCAGGTCGGTAATCACCGTGTGAACGCCCCGGCTCATGCCGGCCAGGGCCTCCTCGCCGTTGGCTGCCGTGACAACGTCGTAGCCGTCACGGCGCAGGATGGCCTCAAGCACACGGCGAATGTTGAGCTCGTCGTCTGCGATCAGGATGCGCTTGCTTTCGCCTTCAGCGGGGGGCACGGCCCGAACGTTAGCCGATTTCTCGCGCCCAAGCACATGTCATGAACCCGGCGCTGCCCTTCCGGGCAATCCCGGGTACAATTCGCGCATGGATCTTCGCGAAGCCCTTCAATCAGCACGCGCCGCGGCTCGACGGTTGGCGCTGCTTTCCGGCCCCGAGCGCAGCGTGCTTCTGTCCGATTTCGCCGCTGCCCTGTCGCGGCCCGAGACCGTGGCTACCGTGCTGGCCGCCAATGCCAAGGACATGGTGTTTGCGCGCGAGGAGGAAAAGGCTGGACGGTTGGGCTCGGCGCTGGTCAAGCGCCTGTCGCTCGACGGAAAGAAGCTGGCCACCACGGTGGATGGCATTTTGCAACTCGCGCGCATGCCCGAGCTGGTCGGAAGGACGCTGACCCACCGCATCTTGGACCACGGCCTGATTCTCAAACGCGTGACCACGCCGCTCGGCGTGCTCGGCGTGGTTTTCGAGGCGCGCCCCGACGCCCTGGTGCAGATCACCGGCCTCGCGTGGAAAAGCGGCAACGCCGTCGCGCTCAAGGGCGGTCGCGAAGCCAGCAACAGCAATCGCGCGCTCTCTACAGTTGCGCACGAGGTACTGGCCGCGCACGACATCGACACCCGCGCCATGGTGCTTCTGGAAGACCGCTCCGAGGTGGCGAGCCTTCTCGGTATGGATGACTTGGTGGAAATGATGATTGCGCGCGGTTCGTCGGAATTCATCCGCTACGTGCGCAGCCACACCCGAATTCCGGTCATGGCTCATGCGGACGGCATCTGCCACGTCTATTTGCACGCGTCGGCGGACGCCGAGATGGCCGGCAGGGTGTTGGTGGACGCCAAGTGCAGCTACCCGGCGGCGTGCAATGCCACTGAAACCCTGCTTTGGGATCCGGGCGCCGGCGCGGCGCTGGATGCCTGCGTGAAGGCGCTGACTGAACAGAAAGTCGAATTGCGCGGCTGCGCCGAAACCCTCAAGCGGCACCCGCAATTGAAACCAGCCACCGATGCCGATTGGGACACTGAGTACGGCGCCTTGATACTGTCGATTCGGCAAGTGCCCGACATCGACGAAGCACTGGCCCACATTGCCCGGCACGGATCGCGTCACACCGACGCAATTGTGTCCCAGGACGCCGAGGCTGCGGCGCGCTTCCTCCGCGAAGTGGATTCGTCGTGCGTGTTCCACAACGCAAGCACCCGCTTTTCCGATGGCTATCGCTTCGGCCTGGGCGCCGAGGTCGGAATCAGTACCGACAAATTGCATGCGCGCGGCCCGGTCGGCGTCGAAGGCATGTTGACCTATCGTTGGCTCCTCTACGGGCGCGGGCAGAGCACCACCGACTACACGCCCGACGGGCGGCACTACATTCACAAAGACCTGCCGATTGATCCCTAGCCGCCGAGGGAAATCTGACCCACGGTCTTGAGCTTCACCTCGGGCAAGAGCTCTTGGAAGGCCAGTACGGCGACCTCGGGAAGGTCATTCTCAATCAGCCCGCGCAGGTGCCTGCGAATGTCTGCCGCGGTCACGAGCACGGGCGCCTGCATCCCTGCCACTGCGCGTCCGACCGACTCGACCACCTCGCGGGCAAGCTCTGGTTCGAGCACCAGATGATGGCGCGCCTCGTGCTTCTGGACCGACTCGCGCAAGGTCTCCTCGATGGTCGGGTCGAGAAGAAAGACCGCGATGGTGCCGTCGGGCGCGGCGAGCTTGGCGGTCATCTGCCGCTGCAACGACGCCCGCGCCCACTCGGCCAGCTCGGCGGCGTCACCCTGCAGCGGGGCCCGCTTGGCCAGGGCCGCCAGGATCGGCTCCAGGTAGCGGAGAGAAATCCCTTCCTTCGCCAGGCACTGCAGGACCTCGGACAGCAAGACGGGACCGAGCAGCTTCGGCACCACCTCGCGAACCAGGTTGGGTCGGGTGCGGGCGAGCTGGTCGACCAAGGCCTGGGTCTCGTCGACGCCGACCAAGACGTGCCCGTGTCGCCGCAACACCCGCTGCAAGTGGCCAACAATAGCCTCCGCCGGCTCTTGCTGGTCGGGGACGTCGTCCACACGGTCACCTGACCGCTGGCAATCACGGCTTCGTGCAATCGAATTGCGTAGGCGCCGGCCGCCAAGTCACTTGACTCACGTACCTGCACCGCGGCCAGGGGTATGCCGGTCTCGTCAAAGTAGCCGTTGCGCAATGCCGGCAGCAATTCGCGACTGAGCCGTGACTTCGCCGATTTTGTAACATCGGGGGAAAGATCGAGACGCAGGGGAATGAGCAGCTCTGCTCCGCGGGCATTGGCCGGCCCGAGGGGTCCATTGATGCTCGCCTCGGCCTTAGGGTCACGTCGAATGAGTCTGTAGGCGACCAGTCCGAGCACGGCGGCCAACAACAAGAATGGCACCGCCGGCAAGCCCGGAACCAACGCCAACGCTGTCAGAAGTGCCGCGGAGAACGCCAATGCCTTGGGCTGCGCCAGAACCTGTTTGGCGATTTGGCCGCCCAGGTGAGCGCCATCCTCGTCCGAGGAAACCCGGGTAACGACAATGCCAGCGGCGGTAGAAATGAGCAGCGCGGGGATCTGTGCCACCAGCCCCTCGCCGATGGTGAGCAGGGCGTAGGTGTGCAGGGCGCTGCTCAGCTCCATTCCTCGCTGGAGCACCCCGACCACCAGCCCGCCGACGAGGTTGGTAAGTAGGATCACAATACCGGCAATGGCGTCTCCCTTGACGAATTTCATCGCCCCATCCATTGCGCCGAAGAATTGCGATTCCCGCCCCAACAACTGGCGTTGCTCCTGCGCCTCTTGCAAGTCGATGTGGCCGCCCCGCAGCTCGGCGTCGATGGCCATCTGCTTGCCCGGAAGCGCATCCAGCGTGAAGCGGGCGCCGACTTCGGCCACGCGTTCGGCCCCCTTGGCGACCACGATGAATTGCACCGCCGTGAGAATGATGAAAACCACCAATCCGACAACCAGATTGCTTGCCACTACGAAGCTGCCGAACGCATAAATGACTTGTCCCGCGTTTGCCTTGAGCAGGATCAGCCGGGTTGCTGAAACCTCGATGGCAAGGCGGAACAGCGTGCTAAGCAGAAGCAGGCTGGGGAAAGTGGCGATCTTCAGCCCATCGGCAACGTGGATTGCGATAAGAAGCATGGTGACCGCGATTGCGATGTTGAGAGAAATGAGCAGGTCGAGCAGAAACGCGGGAAGCGGCACGATCATCATTCCCACACTGACCGCAATCAGTGTTGTCACTGCCAGACTGGAATACCTGGACAGACGCGCCCGTGAATCGCCAGAGACCAACCAATCAAACATCCGACCAGCCGTTGGCGGCGTTCGTTTCGTCATGATGCGCGATAATTTCCAGGTCGGCCGACTCGGTCAAGTGCAATTCGCGTGCTCTCGGCACGCGCCGCGTCCTCAGGCAGCAAGATTGTGTCGGGCAATCTCTTTTCCGACTGGCCCCGAACGCAGCCGAATTGCCACGACCAGCGCGATTCAATTGTCAAAGCTCGCTTACTTCTGCTTATCAACGAGGTAACACTCCACCCGCAATTCGCAAAGAGAAAGTCAAATGGAAACAAACATTCGCACGCTGGTTGAAGGATTCGTGAATCAAATCGTAGCCGCTGTGGAAGCCGACAGCATTCGTCGCGTTCAGCAAACCGTGGCTGCAGCCTTCGGCGGTGGCACAGTTGCCGCCAAGCTTCCTGGCCGTCCGGCGCGTGCTGCCGTCGTCGCGGTTCGCCGCCGTCCCAAGCAGTTCTGCCCGGTGCCCGGTTGCACGGGCGTCGCCGCCCCGGTTTTCGGCATGGTCTGCGCCAAGCACAAGGACATGTCCAAGGCCAAGATCAAGGAATTCCGCGCGCAGCGCCGCGCGGCCAAAGCCGGCAAGAAGTAGTCGTATCGTGCTCGCGCCTCCTGCCGCGCGACCCAATAAGCGCGGCGGGAGAGAGTTCGTATGCCAACTGGCGCGCGCAACCAACTGACGGTAGCTTGCTCGAATGTTGCGCACGATTCTAGAGTCCGAGCCCGACTTCGAAACGCGACTCACGTCGCTCGCCGATCGGGCCGGCGTCCTTCCCGAGGCGGTTGAAAGCGGCGCGCGCGCGATCGTTGCCGAGGTTCGCCGCGGGGGCGACGCGGCCCTGCGCGCGCTGACCCGCAAGCTTGAGAAGCGCGAGCTTGCATCCATCGAGCTTTCGGCGCGGGAGTGGAAAGCAGCTGCCGCCAAAGTAGCCCCGGAAATCCGTGCTGCGCTCGCCCAGGCGGTCTCGCGCGTCCGCGCCTACCATGAGCTCGAGCGGTACCAGTCGTTCGAGCGCGTGGAGCCCGGGATTCGCCTTTCCTGTCGCTACTCGCCACTCGCTCGGGTCGGGATCTACGTCCCCGGCGGGACAGCCCGTTACCCGTCCACCGTCATCATGACGGCTGTGCCGGCCAAGGTTGCGGGCGTGAACGAGGTCTTCATGGTTACGCCGGGGCCATCCCCCGAGACGCTGGCGGCAGCCGAAGAGGCCGGCGTGAGTCGGGTGTTCCTGATCGGCGGGGCGCAGGCTGTGGCCGCGCTGGCCTACGGCACCGAGAGTGTCCCGCGCGTAGACAAGATTGTCGGTCCCGGCAATGCGTATGTGGCGGCCGCCAAGCGTTTGGTCTTCGGCGACGTGGGAATCGAAATGATCGCGGGCCCGACCGAAGTGGTGATTGCCGCCGACGCCAGCGCCAATCCGGTGTGGGTCGCCGCGGATCTGCTGGCGCAGGCCGAGCACGACGTGTTCGCGGTGCCGATTCTGGTGGCGGTCGGGCGCGAGGTGGCCGACCGAATCAGCAAGGAAGTGGAGCGCCAGCTCGCCGAGCTTCCCCGCCGCGACATTGCCGCCAAGGCCATCGCCAACCAGGGCGTGGCCATCGTGGTGGGCGACCCCGCAACCGCGATCGCCATCGTCAATCGCCTGGCCCCCGAGCACGCCGGAATCGCCCTGGCCGATGCCCGCGCCTGGGCCGACAAGGTCACCGCGGCCGGTGCCGTCTTCGTGGGCGAGGGCGCGTGCGAGGCGCTCGGCGACTACTTCGCCGGCCCCAGCCACGTGCTGCCCACCGGTGGCAGCGCACGCTTCTCGTCCCCGCTTGGGGTGGGCGATTTCCTCAAGCGAACCTCGTTCATCGAATACGACAGCGCCGCCTTGGCCCGTCAGGCCGATGCCATTGCTCGCCTGGCCGAAGTCGAGGGTTTGTCGGGCCACGCCCGCTCGGTTCTGCACAGGGTCAAGGACAAGAAAGCCTGATCGCACTTGACACCGCTCCAAAGTCCTCTAAATTACGCGCCTCGCTCTGGAGCCCAAACCATGTACGCCGTAATTCAAACCGGAGGGAAGCAATATCGCGTCGCTGAGGGAGAAACTCTGCGCGTCGAAAAGCTTCCCGCATCTGCCGGAGACAAAGTTTCTTTCTCGCCTCTGCTGTTCGCCGACGACGGCGGAAATGTGCAGATCGGCAAACCCAACCTGGCCGGCGTCAAGGTCGAAGCCGAAGTGACGAGCCAGGGCAAGGGCGAGAAAATCGTCATTTTCAAGTACAAGCGACGCAAGTCGTACCGGCGCAAGACCGGACACCGCCAGCCGTTCACAGCTCTCAAGATCGTCTCAATCAAGGTAGGAGCGTAGGGCCATGGCACACAAGAAAGGTCAAGGCGCCTCACGCAACGGTCGCGATTCACAATCGCAGCGGCGCGGCGTTAAGCGCTATGCGGGCGAGCTAGTGCCGGCCGGCAACATCCTGGTTCGCCAGGTCGGCACCTTGTTCCACCCCGGCCGGAACGTCGGCATGGGGCGTGACTTCACCCTGTTCGCCTTGAAGACGGGTAAGGTGAAGTTCAGCCAGTCCGGCGCGCGCAAGCTGGTCAGCATCGAAGCTGCCTAGGCGCGTTTCCGGCATGCTTGCCGGATCTCGGAGTTTCGCGCGTGACTGCCTTCATCGATCAAGCGCGCATCAGCGTACGCGGCGGTGACGGCGGCGACGGTGCGGTTGCCTTCCGGCGCGAGAAATACGTGCCCAAGGGCGGCCCCGCGGGCGGCGACGGCGGTGACGGCGGCAGCGTGATCCTGGAGGCCGACGAAGGCCTGTCCACCCTGCTCGACTTTCGCTATCGCCACGAACACAACGCCCCATCGGGCGAGCGCGGCGGCAACAAGGACATGTACGGCAAAGGCGGGCCGGATGTTGTGTTGCGCGTCCCCGCCGGGACCATGGTGTACGACGATCAGACCGGTGCGCTGCTGGTCGACTTGCACAAACACGGACAGCGTTTCGTCGCGGCTCGCGGCGGCAGGGGTGGCCGGGGCAACATCCACTTCGCTACCCCGATCGACCGGGCACCTCGCCACTTCGAGCGCGGCGGTGCGGGCCAACAGCGCGAGATTCGCCTCGAGCTCAAGCTCTTGGCCGACGTCGGATTGGTGGGTTTTCCCAACGTTGGAAAGTCGTCGTTCATCGCGCGCGTCTCGGCCGCGCGGCCCAAGATCGCCGACTACCCGTTCACCACCTTGATTCCCAACCTGGGCGTGGTGAGGCTGTCGCAAGAGCGATCGCTGGTTCTCGCCGACGTGCCGGGTCTCATCAAAGGCGCGCACGCGGGCGCGGGGCTTGGCCACCAGTTCCTGCGCCACCTCGAGCGCACCCGGGTGCTCATCCATCTACTCGAAGTCAGTCCCGTCCCCGGCCGCACGCCCCTGCGGGACTACCTGGCCCTGCGGCGCGAGCTGTCTCTCTACGACGAAAAGCTCGCCGGACGGGACGAGATTGTGGTGCTCAACAAGCTGGATCTCCCGGCCACGCGGGCCCGCTTGGCGACCCTGCGCAGGACGTTCGTCCGGCGCAAGGTGAAGCTGCTTGCCATCAGCACCGCCACCGGCGAGGGCATGTCCGAGGTGCTGGAAGCCGCCTGGTCCGCGCTGGCCCAGGCCAAGAAGCAGGAGTAGCCCGGCCTGGCAGAGCGAGATTCGCCCGCCGAACCGCGCGAACGGCCCAGGCTTAAGGGCGCGAGCCTGGCCGAGCCCGTGCCTGGCGTCCGTAGCAAAAAAGGCGAATCCCCGCCGGGGATGTGCACAAACGTGGGCAGGGCGAATAGTCCCGGGTTCTGGTAAGATGCGGCCTGGCAATGAAGGCGTACCCCTGCGCAAACAAAGGAGCTACCAGCTTTTGACTGGACGCGGAGTCCCCTGCTATAGATCAGCTCCCCCCAGTGCAGATCCGGGATGCTCGGGCGCTGGGGCGGCGGGCCACGCCCGGCGATCCGCTACCGAACGCTCAGAAGGAGCCGTGAGATGACGATTCGACGAACTTGTGGGGTCTTGGGCTTTATTCTGGCCGCGGGGCTCGGTGCGCCCGCTTCCCAAGCCGCCGACACCGCGCCAGCGACGATCTCGGCCCCGGCGCCCGCCGAAGCCGCCGGACCCGCGGCCGCCGCGCCGAGCGACGCCAGCACCTCCGCGGTTCGTCTCAAGGCACTTGAGCGCAGCGTGAACGATCTCAAAGAACAGGTATTCCGCACCCGCGCCCGCCTGAACCTGCTCAAAGAAACCGTGCTAGGTGGCGTCATCGGCGCATCTCGCTGCGTGATCAAGCACAAGAACGAGATGGGCGCGACCTTCCGCCTGATCAAGGTCGTCTACGCCTTGGACGGCGTCCAAATCATGAACAAGGTCGATGACACCGGCCACCTGGCGGACATGCCCGAGTTCGACGTCTATAACGGCGCTATCCAGCCTGGGAATCACACCCTCTCGGTCCAGCTCGTGTACCAGGGCAGCGGATTCGGCGTCTTCAGCTATCTCAAGGGATACAAGTTCAAGGCCAGCTCCAGCAACACCTTCATTGCAGCCGACGGCAAGGCCACCATCGTGACGGTGGTCGGCTACGAAAAGGGCGGCATCACCACCAACATGGAAGACAAGCCAGCCGTCGAGTTCAAGGTCAACCTGGTTGCACCCGAGGGCACTGGCGGCTCCGCAGCCAAGAAGTAGGCCGCGAAGCAGGGGAGATTCGATGCATCACCGCCAAGTGAGCCAGCCTCGCCCGCGAACCGGGACTGCGCCCCGCTGGGGGAGACGCGTGGCTTTCGGCCTTGCGCTGATCGCGGCTGGCCTGCCGGGCGCTGCGCTGGTCGCGGGTGACGTCGATACCGCCTCGGCCAAGCTCGCCGATCTCGAAGATCGCGTCCACAGAATCGCCGCCGATTTCAAGGAAGGGGAGGTGTCCGACCCATCCATCGTCCTGCGGCGCGTGGTCGACGCGCAGATGCTTTTTAGCCTGAAGAACTATAACGAGGCGGCAACCGTCCTGCTCGACGTGGTCGAGAAGTATCCGGGCGCGCAGGGCTATGACGATGCCCTGGTCTTGCTCGGGGAGTCGCTGTTCCAGGAAAAGGACTACAACTCGGCACGCTACTACTTCGAGATCGAGGCCAGGAAGAACACCGGATCGGCGCTCGAACAGCAGGCGCTTGAGAAGTTGGTCGAGATCGGCCTGCACACCGACGACCTCGAGCAGGTCGACCAGTACCTCAAGCGTTTGGAAAACATTCCCGCGAACCAGCTTGAGCCGTCGGTGCCTTACGTGCGCGGCAAGTTCGCCTACTTCCGCGGCCGCCCCGACGAGGCAATGGCGATCTTCTCCTATATCCCGCCCACCAGCCCGTACTATCTGCAGGCGCGCTATTTCGCAGCGACGGTCATGGTGCAAAAGGGCGACCTTGCCTCGGCCCTGATGGGCTTCGACGGGGTCACGCGACTGCCGGCGCGCACGGACACCGACAAGGAAATTCAGCAACTGGCCTACCTGGCCATCGGGCGCCTGCACTACGAGCGCGGCGAGTTCGAGCTGGCGCGCGACGCGTATGCTCGTATTCCGCGGCAATCGCCTCACTTCGAGGAGGCGATGAACGAGCTCTCCTGGACCTCGATCAAAGCCAAGGATTACCAGTCTGCGTACCGTGCCCTCGACCTCATGCTGCTACAAAACCCCGACAGCCCGCAGGCACCCGAGCTGCGTCTGCTGATGGGCAACCTGCATGTGCGCCTCGCCAACTTCGCGCTCGCGAACGAAGCGTTCATGCTTGCGCGCGACCAGTTCGAACCGGTGCACCAGCAACTGCGGGAAACCCTGACCAAGTCCGAGGCCGATCCCCACTACTTCGAATCTCTGATCAACAAGGGGATGGAGAAGTTCGACGTCGCGGTCTTGATGCCGAAGGCTGCGGTCAAATGGGTGAAGGCGGATCCGGAGGTCGCGCGGCTGGTGGCCTTGACCGAAGATGTGGCCGAGCTCCAGCGCGGCATCAAGGATTCCGAACAGACCCTGAGCCGGCTCGAGATGGCAGTGGGCGGCCAGATCAAGGTGGGCATCTTCCCCGACCTGGCGGTGGTGCGCACGCGCACCTCGGAAGTGCTGAACCAACTGGTCGATATCCGTCGGCGCTTCGTCGCCAAGATGCGCAGCCTGACCGTGGCCGTGCTGGTAGGCGACGAGAAGACGCGGCTCGAGCAACTCAGCGTCGAGCGGATGACAGCCGAAAAGGAGCTCGAAAACCTGCCCCTGACCGCGGAGGGGTTGCGCGAACGCGAAAAGCAGTCGCACGCCGCTTTGGATGCCCTCGACGCGCAAGCGTCCGAGCTGAACGTCACCGTACAGGGGATGGAGGCAGAGCTGGTCGCCATCGAGCAGTATTTCATACGCTCGCGAGCGGACCAGAAGATCAAGCCAGAGGAGCTGCTTGGGCCGGTGGCGGCCTTGCGGGATGCAATCAGCGAGCTGCGCGCCAGCAACGACAAGATTCGCAACAACATCGCCGAGACGACGCGCGAGGAGCAGGTGGCGGCGGCCACCGGCGATTCGGATCGCGGCGCGATCGCGGTTCTCATCGACAGCCAGAAAAAGGAACGAGCCGTGTACCAGAACGCACGCTCGCGACTGTCCGGAAGCGACCAGCGCGACTTCGACAATACCGCGAACATACTGGCCAGGGCCGATGCCGTCCAGGCACAGCTGGCGCAGATCGACGGTCGCATCGAAGGCGTCGCGCGGCGGCGCTTGGGCGAGCTCAAGCAGCAACTCGTGGTGGAGAAGACCCAGCTTGTGGCGGCAAGCAACAAGCTCGGCGGCATCATGACCGAATCGCAGAGCTTGGGCGGCGGCTTGGCCTTCGCCATGCTGTCGAAAGTGACCGACCGGTTCTACGATTTGGTCGTGCAGTCCGACGTCGGCCTGGTGGACGTGGCCTGGGGCCTTAAGGACGCGCGGACCTCCGCGGTCTCCAAGCTCATCAATCAACAGAAGCTCGAGCTGAAGACGGTCGAGGAAGACTTCCACAACTTGATGGAGGAGGAGAAATAGGCGTGGCCGGGTTCAACGGTATGGGACGCGTGCTACGCTTATCGGCTCTGGTTCTCGGCCTTCTTGCGCCGGGCCTCGCCAAGGCCGCTCCGGCGCGGATGGGATCGGCACCGGTGGATCCAAAGCTGGTGGACGAGATGGCGGTCGATCTCGCCCGGTACGCCGAAGAGGTGCGCGGCTTCCGCAAGGCGGCGACCAGCATCATCCAACGCACCTACGTCGAGAAGATCAAGGGCATCCACGACAAGTACGAGCCGCAGATCTCCCTTAATGAGAAGGAAGAAAAGCAACGCCGCATGGATGCCATCGCGGTGCTGGAGGGATTTCTGCGCAAGTACCCGACCGACAAGAAGTGGACGCCGGACGTGATGTTCCGCCTGGCCGAGCTCTACTACGAGAAGTCCTCCGACGAGTTCCTGACGGCGCAGGAGAACTACCAGAAGGCGCTTGATTCTCCGAACCCGCCCGCCGGGCAGCCGCCCAAGGCCGACTACAGCCAGACGGTGTCGCTGTACCGGCGCCTGTTGGTCGAGTTCCCGAACTACCGGCTCCTCGACGCGACCTACTACCTGCTCGGCTTCTGCTTGGGCGAGATGGGGCAGGACGCGGAAGCGCGCCAGGCGCTGCTCGCACTGGTTTGCGCCAACCAATATCGGCCGCTCGATCCGCCGAGCAAGCTTCCGGTGTCGACGGGAAGCACCAAGAGCGCCCTGGTCGACTTCTACAAGGAATGCACGCCGATCAAGAAGGAATCGAAGTTCTTGCCCGAGGCCTGGACCCGCGTCGGCGAAATGCACTTCGATGCCGCCGAGCTGGCCTACGCGATTTCCGCCTACGGCCGCGTGCTGCAGTTCAAGGATTCGCCCTACTACGACAAGGCAATCTACAAGCTGGCGTGGTCGTATTACCGGGACAACCGCTTCATCGACGCGATTCGCGAGTTCGATGGCCTGGTGAAGTGGGCCGACAGCAAGAAGGCCGCGGGCGACAAGTTCGGGTCCGAGCTGCGGCCGGAGGCCGTGCAGTACCTCGGCATCAGCTTCTCCGAGCCCGACTGGGACGGCGACACCATCCCCGATCCGGAGACCGGCTTGCAGCGGGCGCAGAATTTCTACAGGGGTCGCGAGAGCGAGCCGCACGTGAAAGAGGTTTTCCAACGCCTGGGCGACATCTACTTCGATTCGACCAAGTACCCGGAGGCCATCGCAGTCTACAAGTACATCCTGCAGATGTGGCCCTACTTCGCCGACGCGCCCAAGCTGCAGGAAAAGATCGTGAAGGCGTTCGAGCGCGACCGCAACCTGATTGCCGCCGCGAAAGAGCGCGAAATGCTGGGCCGCAACTACAGCAAGGGCAGCGACTGGTACAAGCAGAACATTAACAATCCTGAGGCGCTTGCAGTCGCCGCGCAGTTGGCGGAAGACGCCCTGCTGACCGCGGCCACCAACGTGCACGCGGCGGCGCAGGCGTGCCGGTCCAAGTGGCAGCAGGACACCGCGGACACGGCCAAGCTGGCTGAATGCCAGGCCACCTACCGGACCGCCGCGGAGCTTTACGAGAAGTACCTAGCGGCATACCCGAACTCCAAACGGTTCTACGAGTTTTCCGCGTTCTACGCCGACGCGCTCTACTACGGCGGCAAGGTGCTGGAGTCGATCCCGGCCTACATCGCGGTTCGCGATTCGAACGTCGACAACAAGTACCAGAAGGATGCCGCCCTGCAGGTCATCAAGGCGCACGAGGAGCTCATCGATCGACTCAAACAAGAACGCCGCATCGAAGACCCGCCCATCCCCGATGAAAAGAACACCAAGCCGCCGGTGGCGGCGCTGCCCATGAGCGAGCTTTACAAGACGTACTTGCAGGCGCTCGACTGGTATGTGGCCCATCTGCCCGACGATCGCGTCCCTGACCTGCGCTACGCTGCGGCGGTCATTCTGCTCAAGCACCGCCAGTGGCCGGAGGCGCGCGCGCGCCTGGCCGAAATCTCGGACGCCTACTGCGGCACCAAGCCCGAGATCGGCTTCAAGGCGTACGACGCCGTTCTCACCACGTACTTCATCGACTACAGCATCGACGACGAAGAGGCGAAAGACTGCGCCCTCGGGCGGCTGCTCCAGGTGGTGGACAAATTCAGTGATTCGCCTTGCAGCAAGGCCCCTCAGGCCAAGCCCTACCTGGCCCGCATCCAAGACATCAAGGCGTCGGTCAAGACCACCGTCATCAAGAAGCGCCTCGACATCGCGCTCGAAAATGAAGAGAAGGGGACCGACAAGCAACTGGTCCAGTGCCGCGAAGGGGCGGGCGGCATCGCAGTCGTGACTGGCACGGCCACCCTTGCGCAGGTCGCCGGCGGTGCGGGAAAAGCTGGGGCTCCCCCAGCAGCCGGGGCGCAGCCGCGCAGCAAGACCGGCACCGACCTCGACGAAGGCCTGGCCCTCGACCTCCTCGACCTGATCGCCGCCAATCCCAAGGATCAGGATGCACCTTCCAACCTCAACAATGCCTGCGTGATCTACGAGAAGATCTTCAAGTACGGCGAAGCGACCAAGTGCTACGACCGTCTGGCCCGCGACTATCCTGACACGCCGCTGGCCAAGGATGCCGTGTGGAACGCGGCTCGCAACGAGTATCGCTTCTTCGAATTCGAGAAGGCGGTTGGCGGTTACCTGAAGGTGGCCACCGATCCCAAGTTCGCCAAGTACGAGCACCGGAAGGAAGCCCTCGGCATCGCAGCGCAGCTGCTCGACAACGACCAACAGTACGCGCGGGCGGCGGACCTGTACAAGAAGTATGCGGACAGTTTGATCGCTGAGAAGCCTAGTGACTCCGCGCAGGCCTACAGCTTCGCTTGCACCGCGTACGAAAAGGCGATGGACACCGCGAAGGAGGTCAGTTGCCTGCACGAGCTGATCAAGCGCTACGGCAAGCAGTTCGCTGCCGGCGATTACGTGGTGAAGGCCTATCTTCAGCTCGCCACCCTGGCCGAGCAAGGGCGCGACAAAAAGGCAGTGCTTGCGGCCTACAAGCAGGTGCGCGACGAGTTCGTGGCCCGGCGCCTGCCCCCCGCCACACCCGCGGCCGCAGCCGCCGCCAAGGCCGACTACCTGCTCTTGGAAGAGAAGTTCAAGGCCTTCCAGGCCAAGACTCTGCACTTCACCAGCGACCCGAAGCAGGTGCGCAGGACCTTTGACGCGTTCACCGCGGAAGCCAAGGAGCTGCAGGACGAGTACGCGAAGATCTGGGATTACAAGGACGCGAACTGGACCTTGGCCTCGTTCCTCCGGCGTGGCGACATCTTCTACGAGTTCGCGCAGAAGCTGATCAAGGCGGCCGACAATCCTCCCGAAGAAGTGAAGCGGTTGTCGAAGAAGGCGTGCAAAGCGGACCCGAATCTGTGCGGCGTCGCCGAGACCGAATACAAGGACGCCATCTACCAGTTCGTCACGCCGGTGGAAGACGAAGCCAAAAAGCAGTGGAAAGCCACCCTCGACCGCGCTGCCGACCTGGGCGTCACCAACGACTACGTGAAGAAGGCGCGGGAAAGCTTGTCGAAGTACCTGCCCGACGAGTTCCCGTTCGTGAAGGACGAGCGCATCGGAGTGGAGTACCCATGATGATGTCGTCGCGAACAACGTCAATGCTCGCGCTCGTGCTGGGCACAAGCATCGGCTGGTCATCCTTCGCTTTCGCCGCCGAGGCGCCCGCCCCGGCAGCTGCCGGCATGCACAAGCGTCGCGAACCGCCGCCCGCGGTTATTCCCGCCCAGGAGGTGCAGGCGGCGCAGAAGATGTACGAGTCGCGCAACTACCAAGGCGCGGTGGTCGAGGCCAAGGTGGCGCTCAACAAGAACGAACGCTACACCCCGGCGATGCTCGTGATGGCCAGGGCGTACTTCAAAATGGGCAAGTACGAGTGGGTGAAGACCCTTGGCGACATGATGAAGAACGCGGGGTCCAGCGAGGCTGAGCGCTCCGACATCTACCAGATGCTCGCCTTCATGGAGGTCGAGAAGAAGAACACCCCGGGCGCCATCGAGCTGTTCCGCAAGGCCGCCGAGGCTCGCCCCGACAACGCGATCTTGTGGAACAACCTGGGCGCGCAGTACCTGGTGGCCAGGAACTACCGCGAGGCCGGGCCGGTGC
>CAZBIU010000140.1:0-16126 GCA_964491625.1 uncultured Myxococcales bacterium | reverse complement strand
GCGCGAGGGGGCGCGGCGCTTTGCCAGGTTCCTTGGCCTCCTTGGCGTGCTCCTTGTTCATTTTTGTCCACGGCCTCGTTCCAGCAGTCCTTGATGAACTCTTCGGGCGTTCGTGATGGCAGGCGGCCTGGTTCTGGCCGCGCTCGGCTCCTTCGCGGTCACCCGGGTGACCGGCCGGGGCGTGGAGGCAGTCCTCATTGCCTCGACCGTCTATTCGCTCGGCCTCTCCCCTCTGTTCACGCTGGGCATCGACGCGATCATCGCGGCAGCGCCTACGGAGCGGGCAGGCTGCGGTCGCATGGCGCAGGCATCCCTGCTCGATAGCGCGAGGGGTGCGTTCACGCACGCCCCTCAGGTGACGCTCAAGGGCCAGACCCCGTCTTTCGAGCATGGTCACTCCAGCTTTTCGGTCAAGTGCGTGTCGGCAAGCTCGGCCGTTATGCTCTGCGAAACTCGCCAGCGCGCCGGATTTGCGGCGGGAATATTTTCTCTCCCCGGCGGTTTTGGAGCTTGGTGCGGTCATGCGAATCACGTTCTTCACAGAGCAAGCGGCTCAAGCCGCCGTCGAAACCTGGGAGCGCCACGGGTTCGCCGCAGCGCGATCAGGAGCGGTCGTAGTCACAGACTGCCCCACACTTTGGGCAGTTCCCATCATTCATCGGGTTATCGGTTTCGGTCAGGTCGAACGGTTGGATGTCTTGACCCCGGCCGAGCCGGCAAGATCTCCGAGAGCGGACGCGCAGGAAGGCTCTTCCGCGCTGGGCTCCCATTGAAGTCGAGGCTTGCCTGCGATGAAGAAGACTCCTCACGAAGCGTCCGAGATACATTCGGCGGACACACTCAAGGAACTCGGCCGTCTCCATCAGGAGGCTAGGGCCGCACTTGATTTGGCCGTGGTGGCGCTGGCGCCCTCAGAGCTGGTCGAACGCCTGGCAGCGGCGGTGGGCCTGCTCGATTCTTTGGCCGATCTTCCTGCGGACAGTCCCCCGATCATCGCGATGGTCCCCAAAACCGTCACGCAGGCGACGAAGAGCCTCTGCGACTGGCGTGCCTGGCACAAGCAATACCTTGCGCGAAGGATCCCGTCAGGTTGAGACCGGATCGATGGCCCGTGTGCGAGCGCGGCCGGGCCGCGGCTGCCGTCGCAACCGCTCCGGAATGATCACTCTCTAACCCGGATGAGGACCTGCAGATACATGTTGTGGATGCCTAACCCACGCAGCGGGACCTGCAACACTGTGCCGTCGCGAACGAAGGGCCGCTTTGATCGGTGACCCGTGCCTTCTGCTCCTCGATCGTGTGCACGTGCGGTGGCAGCAGTCCCTGCAGTCGGTAGGTGTCGCGTTCGGCCAGTGTGAACGCGGTGCCTTTGTTGAGGGCCGGATCATTGAGCAGTGAGAATCCTGTGGAAAATGATCTGTCCGGGCGATGTGGATGCGTGGTGTGTTTGATGGCAATTCCGGTAGGCGGTGGAAGCGACGCTGGTCGGCCGAAGATCTGGAAAGCTTCCACCTCGCAGTGGCCACCGGCTGCCACGACAGCGTCGAGCTGCGTTTCCAAAACAACCGCGGATCGTCTTCGTAAATTTACAATCATGATCCTGCACAGAAACCGCTTCTGGGTGATGCTTGAATCTGTCTAGGAAGGGAGGTTGAGTCCAATACCGCAATCATCATTCAACCAACTCGCACGCGCCCTGTCGTTCGACAGTGCTTGCCAGGTCTCTAGACGAGGACGCTTGGCTCGTGAAGGGGAAGGTACGAAAACGAAACACGCGATCTGGCGCAGGGGGGAGTTACTGCAGGCCGGCGCTGGCCTATGACTAGCCTAAGAACCAGCGACCGGTCTGGGAAAAGGGGAACGCGAACGCCGCTCGCGGCCCACGCGGAAAGTAGGTAAACGCGAAAGTTGAAGCCCAGAAGTCTTTAGAAGGATTCCCTCAGGCAGAAGGATTCCCTCAGGCGTTCAATTTGCGCGTAGGCGATTCGTAGCCAGACCTTGATTCTTTGCCGATCCATTCGGCTGAAGGACCCTCCGTCGAAACTCGGCTTGTTGGCGGCAGCCCAGTAGCTGGCATCGTGTCGATCACGATGCAGATGCGGGCCGCATCTGCCGTGATACCGCCTTTGCGAGCGTCTACGGCGACTTGGCCAGGACGCTGCGCAGGGCGCCGACGTGGTCGTTGTCCGCAGCCATCATGGCTTTGAAGAGAGTTCGCGGGCGTGGACTGTCGAACGCAGCGATCTGGTCGGCATGGAAGCAACTCATCGCTTCTTCGAAAGCGATAGCCGCGACGAGCGCCTCACGGACTGTGGGGGGGTGTTGATGGAAGCTGTCTCGTGTGGTAGCGATGGCAAGGCGTATCTTTTCGAGGGTCAGCGTATCTGCTCGGATCTCGGATATCTGGTCGGACATGGTGTCCAGCAGCAGGGTGAATTGAGCGGCGTGGTTCATCTCTTCGCGGGCGGTCTTTTTCCACAGCCGCACCATCTCCATTTGCTCCTGGTGTAGTAGGGCCAATTCCTCGTAGAAGTCGGCCATCGCCAGTTCTAGTGCGCGACATGATCGAAGCATTGTGTAAGCCCCGTGCACAACCTCTGTCAGCATCGGACAGTAACGTAGCACGCGCGGTATTCTCTGTGTACAGCGCGCTTTGGATTGCAGCGGGACAATTCATGTCGAGTTTTCCTATCGAGACGTTGTGCAGAATTCTGACGGAACGCGGAAAATCGATAAACAGGAATTTGTTTACCTGGATGTTACTTGCCACCCTTGAGATCCTGACCGGACTCAATAGCCGGTAGGCAACCGAATGAAGAACTTAGTCCCCTCGTCCTTGGTGGAAGTGAACCCAACCACGCCACCAAGGTAGCGCTCGCCGAACAACTTCATGCTGAACGTGCCAAGGCCGCGTCCGCGACCGGACTTAGTACTGAACGAACGCTTGAAGATCTGAATGGCAACGTCTTGCGCGATAGTTCCGGCGTTCCACACGCGAAACTCGCATCCCGCCGATCCATGCTCCACCCAGGCTCTGACCACACCACCCTCGGGCGTTGCTTCGAGCGCGTTCTTCACCATGTTGACAAGGATACGCACCAGCAACGACTCGTCGGTGACGATGGTGCTCCCCGTGCCGCCGCGGATGATCTCTACCTTTCGGCCCCTGGCGTCCGGGTGCCCATCAATGATGCCCGCGACCACGTCGAGCACCGCTTCGGGATGCACGGCCGCGCTCTCTGTTTGCAGAGTCCCCTCTTCTGCCTGGAGCAAGACGCGCTGGTCCTCTATCTCCCGTTGTAGGCGCTTCGCGAGCGATCCGCCGCGTGACATCGCTCGAATCCGTTGGAGCCCGCGCCGCGCTGACCTGGGCCCAGGTGAGCAATGGCCCCAGGGTATTCGCGATGTCGTGTAGGAACACGCGCTCGAGGGCCTCTCGACGTTTCTCCGTGCTGATGTCGCGAATCCCGACGATGGTGAAGGCTTCACCGCCCATCGCAAGTCGGGACGCGCGCACGCGCAGCTCCACGGCATCGATGGCTTGCCCTTTGCGCAGGGTCATCAGACAGTCCCGTTCGACGGTCGCGCCGGTGCGCTGGCTCTCCATGATCGCCAGTACCGCGCCTCAGGCCGCACACTCTGGCGATGTCCCGCAACCGCCCGCGCATTCCCAGGCCTGGGCGCAGCCCAAGGCCTCGACGGGGCGGAGCCCCTCGATGAGTTCCATTTCTTGTGCTTCGAGACCAGCAAGCAACACTGAGTTTCCGACCAGGATTTGGCGCTGGCGATTGAGCACCACAACCGAGACGTCGGCCGCATCGAGAAGCGCCGGCAGGAGCGGGTGACCAGTGAGAGCTGCGATGCTCGCTTCGACCTCGCTGCGGGGCGCCCGCTCCGCGGGGGCGAAAGCTGTTCTGGGGACGACGGCGCCGTCACCATAAATCACGTGGCCATCCGACGTGAATGCGCGTCTATCACGAACCGATGTTTGCGCCAAGGCCGTCCCAGCGATCTGGTGTCTGCGGACAAGCGAAAGAAAGACGACAAGGCGTGGAACCAGGGGACGCCTTCGTCATCCTAGGCGCATGAGCACAATTCACTTCATTGACGGCGAAAAGGGCGGGGTCGGCAAATCGGTCGTGGCGCGTTTGTGTGCGCAGTATCTCATCGATCGTGCGCTGCCATTCCTTGCCCTCGATGCGGATGGTTCGCACGGAGCACTCTTGCGACACTATGCCGACTACACCCATCCGGTCGACCTCGAACGTTCGGAAAGCGTCGACGAGATCATCACCCTGGCGACCGAGACCGATCGTCGCGTTCTGGTCGATCTCCCCTCGCAAAGCGACCGGCCACTGGCAAAATGGATTGCTGAGGCTGGCGTGCTCGATCTGGCGCGCGAGAGCAATGTGGGCGTCGTATTTTGGCATGTCATGGACGACGGCAAGGATTCGGTGCTGATGCTCGACCGACTGCTCGATCGTTATGGTGCCATGGCTCGAATTTGCATCGTGAAGAACTTGGGACGCGGGAAAGATTTCTCGTTCTTCGATGGATCCGAGACATGCGCCAAGGCGAGCAAGCTCGGGGCAGTGGTGATCGAGTTGCCGGAGTTGCAACCCGCGGCGATGCAAAAGATGGATCGAAACGATGCCAGTTTCTGGGCCGCCGCCAACAATCCGGATTTCGCCAGCGGTTCCTTTACCCGCATGGACCGTCAGAGAATCAAGGTATGGCTGCATTGCGCCTACGCGCAGTTCAGGTGGCTAGGCGAGGCATTCTAACGGGCGAATGGCCAAGAATATCGGACAACGGGCGTTACCGTCCGGTGACCGAAACTTGGCGGCGCACTACCGAAATAGGATGGAGCGCGAATAATCCTCAGCCGGCGGGCGGCCGTCGACCGGATCACGATCCGGCCAACTCAGCGCCGAACCGCCCGCGATTCCACGAACCCGCCGCAAGGAACCAACGAGCAAACACGGAGTTGGGTCTGCGGCACGGGTATTGCTGTGCGTCTCTGCCATGGACCAAACAGCGCAGGATTTGTCGTCGCCCGGAATGCCCGAAGTGGAGCCGCGCGACGAGGCAGGATGGATGACCGATGAGGACTTGGTAGCGCGAGCGCAGGCGGGCGATATGGCTGCGCTCAAGGAATTGCTCCTTCGGCACGAGGCACGGCTGTTTCGCTTGGCGATACGTTTCGTGCGCGACGAGAACGATGCACGAGAGATCCTTCAGGACGTCTTCGTTACTGCCTGGCGGAAGCTACCTGGATTCGAGGGCCGCTGTCAGATCGGTAGCTGGCTTTATCGCGTCACCGCCAACGCTTCGCTGATGTTCCTACGCGCCCGTAGCCGCAGGCCAATGTTTGCATTCTCCAAGATTCTCCCGGAAGATATGGCTTGCGAGATCGCGAATTCAAACCATGACTTGGGTTTTAGCGGGCCGCCTCGCCCGGACGAGCACTTGGCCTTTGGGGAATTGCAACGAGAGATTGAGAACGCGGTCGAGAAGTTGCCCGCGATGCTACGCCAGGTTTTCCTGGTGCGGGAGATCGAAGGTCATTCCACGTCCCAGGCAGCCCAGTCGCTCGGGGTGTCCGAGCAAGCCATCAAGACAAGACTGCATCGCGCACGGGCGGTGCTCCGCGAGAACATCGGAGATTATCTGGCCATCTGACGGCGCCCCGAAGATCTCTATCACGGGCGCGCATCCGTGCACGCCCGGCTAGCTCTTCCCATCGGTAGATCAACGACAAAGGTCGAGCCCTTACCTGGTCCGTCGCTTTCGGCCCTCACCGATCCGCCATGTAGCTCGACGAGGCCTTTGACGATCGCGAGGCCAAGGCCGAGCCCACCTAGGGTTCGCGCAAGAGAAGTGTCGGCCTGGACAAAGGGCTCGAACAACCGATCGCGCAGAACGCTGTCAAACCCAGCTCCTGAATCTTGCACGCGGATGTGAGCCGCTTGAGAAGAGTCATCCTCTTCCAGGGACAGCCTGACCCATCCGCCAGGTTGAGTGAACCGTGCCGCGTTTCGAAGCAAGTGCCCAACGATCTGCTCGATGTAAGTAGGATCGGCCGAAAGCAAAACTGGCTTGGAGGGAATCCGCTCGGTGATTTGGACCTCGCTGCTCTTGAAGAGAGCCTCGTGGCTTGCAATCGCCGAGCGCAAAACGGTGCCGAGGTCGACTCGTGCCAAGTGCAGTTCCACCGCTCCTTGTTCGAGGCGAGCTGCATCCGTCAGACCGTCGAGGAGAGCCACAAGACGGCGTATCTGGCGATCCATCACCGAAATGGCCCGCTGTGCTTGAGCCTCGCCGGGCTGACTTCTTTGCAGCACATAGAGACTATTGCTCAAGGCCGCTAGCGGGTTGCGCAGCTCGTGCGAGAGCGCCGCCAAGGCTCCATGGCGGCATAGCTCGCAGCTAATCTTGGCCATCAACCCCCTCCGGGCAGTGGAGCCGGCGCATGATTGACGCTGCGGCATTGCGCACCAAGGCCTCAGCGTATGTCACCGACCGGTAACAGACGGCGATGGCGGTGTTACCGCTTCTGAACGAATCGCATTCGGCTTCGTTAACGGGTAGACCAAACTCCCGAGTGAAAGACCGCCGTTCTTCCGGACACGGCTGCGCCGATTGCGTCGTTTTCGCGCGCGCGCCCCCTCGGTTCCCTAGCTCAATCATTTGTCGGAGCAACAGCTTTGCAAGCCACGAACCAAGTCTGATGGCTGGGTGCTTCAGCAGTGGAAAAGTCGCTTGCCTTCGCCGGGCCCGAGTTCCACTATCCGTTCGTTGCCGGCTTTCGGCTTCGTGGACCTGACATGCTCGATATTCTGCTAGTTGACGACGAAGCGGAGATCCGCCTGCCTCTCGGAGATGCCCTGCGCGAGCTTGGCCATCGCGTATCGCTTGCCTCCGATGGGGGCGAGGCCATGTACTACCTCGATCAACAGACTTTCAACCTGGTGATGAGCGATATCCGCCTGCCCAAGGTGGATGGCTTCACCATCCTGCGTCGGGTGCGCAACGAACGGCCCGAGACCCACGTGGTCCTGATGACTGCGTTCGGCACCATCCAAGAGGCGGTCGCCGCCGTCAAAGAGGCGGCCATCGAGTACGTGACCAAGCCCTTCGAGCTGTCAGAGGTTCTGGCCATCGTCGAGCGCGCTGACGAGCGCTGGCGGCTGTTGCGCGAGCTTGCGGAGGCTCGCGCCGAGCTGGCCACGCGCAAGGTGGGCCAGGTCATCGAGGGGCGCTCTCCGGCCATCGTACAGGTGCGCAATCAAATCAGCGCAATCGCCTCCAGCTCTGCGGCGGTCCTGCTCAGCGGTGAGAGCGGAACCGGCAAAGAGCTGGCCGCGCGTATGATTCACACCACCAGCGAGCGCCGAGAGGCGCCCTTCGTAGCGGTCAACTGCGCGGCCGTGCCGGCGACGCTCATCGAGGCAGAGCTGTTTGGCCACGAGCGCGGCGCCTTCACCGGCGCGGTCAAGCGGCGCGAAGGGCGCTTCAAGGCCGCGGACGGTGGAACGCTTTTCCTCGACGAGATCGGCGAGATGCCGATGGAGGTGCAGGCCAAGCTTCTGCGCGTTCTGCAGGATGGTGCTTTCGAGCCGATCGGCACCAACACTTCCGTGAAGGTCGACGTTCGCTTGATCTCAGCCAGCAATCGCGACCTCAAAGCCATGGGGGCGGAGGGCAAATTCCGCCAGGATCTCTATTACCGCATCAAGGTGTTCGAGCTGCGCTTGCCGCCACTGCGCGAGCGCCAGGTCGATCTGCCGGTCTTGATCGAGGGGTTCCTACGCGAGTTCACGCCGGTCGGCCAGACAACCCCAGCCGTCGCGCCCTCGGCGTGGGCGGCACTTCGAGCCTATGCCTATCCCGGCAACGTCCGCGAGCTCAAGCACGCCGTCCAGCACGCCGCGATCCTGGCTCACGGGCAGGAGATCCAGACCTATCACCTGCCTGCAGAATTTCACGGCTCGACCCCGACAGTGCCAAGTGATCGAAATGAGCCACTTTCAGTGGTCGTGGCACGGTTCGAGAAGGACTACATCGAACGCACGCTGCAAAACGCGGGCGGCGAGCGAAAGCTCGCGGCCGAGATGCTGGGCATCACGCGCAAGAATCTTTGGGAGAAAATGGTGAAGTACGCGCTGCAGTAGCTAGGCGCTATTCGTGCACCACTGGAAGAACGATCTCGAATACGATGGCTGCGTCTGCTCTGTCCGCGACCTGCAGCGTTCCACCGTGACACTCGATAAGTGTTCGCGACACGTACAGGGCGAGGCCATCGCACTGCACGGCACCCCTGTCCGCCGCCGCTTCGCGGGGCCGGCGGTCGATAGGTTTGTTCTCGTCAACATCGGGCGTAGTGGGAACGCGGATCGTACATGAAACTTCCGTGTCGCTGCCCTGTACATCGACGATGATCGCGGCCGAAGCGTCGGCTTGCTGCGATGCCAGACGAATTAGGTTCAAGAGGGCTTGTCCGAGTCGAGCCCGATCGGCGGACACGGCGAGCGATGCTTTGGGCAGCGTCAGGCGTATGCGGTCGGCATCGAACTCGGGGCCAACCCCCGCAAAGAATTCACGCAGGAACAGGTCGAATGTCAGAGGGGTGAGCGCAAGCTTTGTCCGGCCCGAGCGGACGCGTTCCGCCTCGGCCAGTTGCTGGAGCATGGTGTCCAGGCGTCTCGCGGCCGAGACGATGAGCGAGGCCCAGCGCTGGTCCTTCTCTCGGCCGTCTCGGCTGGCCCCGCGTTCGATAAGCTGAGCATTGAGCTGAACCGCAGTCAGGGGATTGCGAAGATCGTGGGAGATCAGTCGGATCACTTGCCCGTATCGTTCCGCTTGATCGGCCACGGTCGAATCTCCACCAGCGAGGCGCGGCAATTCCTTTTGGGATGATTGCCGATCACCCATCGCGATTGCCGTCTTTCCCCAGCGGGTAAAGAGCTTCTTCGATTGCCTCGACGCTAGCTGGTTTCGCGATGTGTGCGTCGAAACCCGCGGCGGCGGATCGCTGCAGATCCTTGGGCCGGGCGTAGCCGCTGAGAGCAACAAGACGCGCCGAGCGCAGATTTGCGTCCGCGCGAAGAGCCTTCGCGACCGCGTAGCCGTCCATGCTCGGCAACCCGATGTCGCAGATCACCACTTCGGGTTTGAACGTACGCGCCCCCCCGATGAGCACCAGCGCCACGACCACAAGGGCAAGGACAATGCTGGCCGAGATGCCCCTATGGCGGGGCACTGGTGGCTGCCTCGTTCCGGTAACCTGGTATCCTTTCGCCGCCATCGTGAGACGTCTAACACAAGGCTAGCGGGCGGTCACTACCGCGAGCGCTGGCGTGGAAGATCAACTATCAAGAGCTATAATACCTGTTTTGAACCGTTCCGATCGCTCACGTGGATCACGGAGGCGTAACCATTTTCGGCGTCATCGACCTGGAGGCGTTACCGATTGGTGTCTCCTGGCCGCGCGTCTGCAGAAGGGCTGCCCGCCCACTATCGGCCTTTCCGGTCTCGGGCTTGCATTCCGGTCAATGGACAACGATGGAAGCTTCGGGGAAGACAGTGACGGTCGACAATACGCATCGGCATGCCGGTTCCCTGACGAGTCCTGCGTCGAACGGTTCGTCATCATGTTGCATGATTGGCGGCCTCGCCGGGGTCGCCCTGGTTCTGAGTGGAGTCAACCTGGCCTTGGGCGGCGTCCTTTCCGACCATAGCTTCACTCTATCTGGAATTCAGGTCCCGCTTTCATGCTTGGCCAGTGCGATGGTTTTGGCGGGGACCTTTGTCTTCGCTATCACCCGCCGTCACGGCGCCCCCATCGACTTTTAGGCCGCACTCGGGTGTGGGTACCCCAACCTCGGGCCGGCGGAAGGAATTCCGCCGACCCGCCCCAGATCAATCCCGACCTTGACGCCGACCAGGCTGCCACCAGACCCCCCGAATGCCTGCCCTTGGGACGCAGGTAAGCTAAATAGCCGTATGAGCTGCTGGGCTCCGTAGATCGAACAACGAGTTGCGCGCTACCGTTCGGTGTCGTTTGGGCGGGAACGCGTCCAATTTGGTAACGCTGAGTTGCTAGTGGATTGAGCTAAATCCGGCGCCTTGTTGGCCAAGTTAGATCTTGGAAGTTACGTGGTGGAAACTCAATGTCTTATCTCGCGAAGCGTCGATCGATAGCCGCTGCTAAAGTTGCTGCTGAAGTTGCTGCTGCTGCCGTTGATGCTGCTGATGTCGTTCCGTGTGGCGAGCAGTTTTCGCGGCGGGAAGCTCTTCCCGGTACGCGGTTTCGTTCACTTGCACCTCAACGTCCAGCGATTCGCCCTTGCCGCCGCGGTGAAATCCGCGCACAGGACAGGCGTCTAGATAGTCGAGCCCGACCGCCACACGCACGTGGCGACCGTGAGCACGTGTGTGGTTGGCTACGTCGAAGCCCTGCCAACCCAGCCCTTCAATCCAGGCCTCCGCCCAGGCGTGGCTGGCCAGTGTGGTCCGTTGGCCGAGATTCGCCGCCACCCTGTTCTTGGGCGCCAGGTAGCCACTCACATAGCGGGCAGGAATGTTCAATCTCCGGCAACAGGACACGAATACGTGTGCGTGATCCTGGCAGACGCCAGCGCGCTTGGAAAAGGCCTGAGCGGCCGTCGTTCCCACTTCGGTAACGCCTGGCCGGTAGTCCATTTCCTCGCGCACGGCCAACATCAGCGCCTCGACCCCGCCCGCGCGATTGTTCATGGTTTGGCGGCGAAAGGTTTCTGAGAAGCGATTGAGCGCCTCATCCTGGGCGGTGAGCGCCGTAAAACGCATGTAGACATCAGGGCCGAGCGGTCCGATGTCCGGCAGGTCTAGAGGGGAATCTTCGACCTCGACCTCTCCATAGGCGCGAATACGAATCTCCTGATGGGGCCTATCGATGACCAGAACGTGCGAGGTGTTCCCGAACCCGTCGGAGAAATGGACGGCTGGCCTCGGAAGGTCCAAGCTCCAACTCAGCACCTTCTGCTGCAGCGACGTCTGTGGCGATAGCCGGAGGTACTGAATGGTGTAGTCGGCCGGTGTGGCATAGCAGTATTTCGTTTCGTGAATGATGTTTAGGCGCATCTGATATCCCCCTTGGCTGCCGTGAGCGCAATGCCAGAGGCGTGCCAACCATTTTTTCGCTGATGCCCGGACCGAAATCGTCACGCAACACCAGTCGGCGTTGGTCCCCGGCTTGCATTGCGATGTCGTGCTTTCAGGGCTTCGACGGAAGGAGCGTCCTCATGTTCACCTCGCGAGATCTGCACGTCATCATTCAAGCTGGAGACGAAGACCCAAGGCTCTTCCCACTCACGAGCGCACTGTCGGGCCACGCGGTGCCAAAGCAGTTCGCCTTCATCGCAGGTGATGGCTCGCTGCTACAGCAGACTGTGGCGTCGTACGCAGCGCTCGTACCGCCGGAGCGCATCGCCGTCGTCGTCTCAACGAAGTATGAGGAATTGGCACGTACCCAGCTACGCCAATGGCGCCGCATCGGTATCCTGGCTCGTCCGATCGACCGCGGCCCGTTGGTGGATCTATTGCTAGCTTTGGGGCGTGTCGTGGCGCGCGCCCCAGAGGCCGCGGTAATCGTGGCACCGGCCTATCATTACGTTCCCGGAGGCAGCGTGCTGGCGGGTTCGTTGGTCGCGGCTGGCCTCGCTCTGGCCACAAGTCCAATCATCATCGCCGGTGCGGCGATGACCGGCGTGGACGGGGGCGACCGCATCGTCGTTCCGGGATCAGGCCTTGACGGCCGAATCTTGTCTGTCCGCAGGTCGGTCGAACACGCACCGCGCGCAGAAGCCAAGCAGCTGAAAGCAAGCGGAGCGCTTTGGGACACCTTCGCGTTCACGGCGCGAGCGGCTGAGCTTTGGAAGATCGCCGCGCGCAAGCTGCCGATCCGGGCTGCGATTGTAGAACGGCTGTGGGCCAGTGTGTTGGCCCCGTCCGATTCGGTAGGCGCCGCCTTTCAGCGCATGCCTGCGACGATACACGAGGGGGCCTTGTGGCAAGGAACGAAGGACTTGGGAGTCATTCCAGTACACGGCTCGGGCTGGAACGCCTGGAGTACCCCGCAGCAGGTCATGAATTCGCTAAACGATCCCCTTGACCTCGACAGGATCTTGTCTCGCATCTACCAACGGCAACACGGCATCACACGCGCGCAGATGCTCAGGCGGTTTCGCGCCGAGGCGAGGCTGCGCGAAGTCCCCGAGCGGATGATCCATCGCTAGCCGAGAACGAGATGGATCAATCAGCCCAAGAACTGCATCGATTGGAGGAAACGGTGACAACCGCGGCAACCGAGATTAGGAGCTGGAACCAGGGAAAAGGTGCGGGGCGCAGAGGGCAAGGCTTCGCACTACGGGACAAGGCGGTCGAAGCACCGAAGGCCTTCGTCGACATCGAGCCGGCGGTGCGCAAAACCCTCGCCGGAACCGCATTTGACGAAATGTGTGGCCCATGCTCGCCGTCCTCCTTTGCAGCGGATTGGCAAGCCAACGGAAATTCAGAGGTGAGGTCAGCCTATGGTTCCATTTCGAGCTGGTTGAATTCGACCGAGTCGAGTGTCTTTGCGCAGAAACGCAGGGATGCCGATCTGATCTTCCAGCGCATCGGCATTACCTTCAACGTCTACGGTGATAGCGCCGGCACCGAGCGCTTCATCCCCTTCGACATCATCCCGCGCGTCCTATCCGCCGCAGAATGGGAAAAGGTCGCCGCCGGATTGAAACAGCGAGTGAAAGCACTCAACCTCTTTCTCCGCGACATCTACCATGGCCAGGACATTGTCCGCGCCGGCGTCGTGCCCGAGTCGCACCTCTTGCGCAACTCCCTCTTCCGTCCCGAAATGCGCGGTGTTGATGTTCCCGGCGATGTGTACGTCCACATTGCGGGCATCGATCTCGTCCGCGTAAACGAAGACCAATTCTATGTCCTCGAGGACAATCTGCGCACACCGTCGGGCGTTTCCTACATGTTGCAAAACCGCGCGGCCATGATGCGACTGTTCCCGAATATCTTTTCCCAGGTTCGCGTGGAGCCCGTGGATCACTACTGCCACGAGCTTCTGCGTAGCCTTCGCTCGCTGGCACCAGCCTGTGCGGATGGCGACCCGACCGTCGTTGTACTGACGCCCGGGCCTTACAACAGCGCCTATTTCGAGCACGCCTTTCTTACCGAGCAGATGGGGGTGGACCTTGTGGAAGGGCAAGACCTCTTCGTGCGCGACAATGCCGTCTGGATGCGAACCACGCACGGCCCTCGCCGGGTCGATGTCATCTACAGGCGCATCGACGACGACAGCCTGGACCCTCTGGCCTTCAAGCCGTCGAGCGTGCTCGGAGTTCCTGGCCTGCTCAGCGTCTACCGCAACGGTGGTGTCACTCTGGCCAATGCAGTCGGTACGGGTGTAGCCGATGACAAGTCGACCTATCCATTCGTTTCGGAGCTTATCCGCTTCTATCTCGATGAAACGCCCATTCTGGCCAATGTCCCCACCTACTGTTGTGCGAAAGCCGACGAGCGGGCCTACGTTTGCGAGCACATTGACGAGCTTGTCGTCAAGCAGACGCAGGGCTCAGGCGGCTACGGCATGCTTATCGGTCCGCGTAGCACCAAGGAAGAGCAAGCCAAATTCCGGGAGCTCATCAAGAGAGACCCGGAAGGCTACATAGCCCAACCGACCCTGGCCCTTTCGACCTGTCCGACATTCGTCGAGGAAGGGATCGCGCCTCGCCACATCGATCTGCGCCCGTTCGTGCTTTCAGGTCGCGCTGGGACCGTGGTCGTTCCCGGGGGTCTTACACGCGTGGCCCTTACACAGGGTTCTCTCGTGGTGAATTCGTCCCAGGGTGGGGGAACCAAGGACACGTGGGTATTGCAGCCATGACGAACATGACAAATCGCAATCACGAGGTCCTCCCGTGCTGAGCCGAACTGCCGAGAATCTCTATTGGACTGGACGCTATGTCGAGCGCGCCGAGAATATCGCTCGCATCTTGGAGGTGAGCCGCAGCATCTCTCTACAGTCGACAGATCCTGGCCTTGGTGGCGCGCAAGGCGAATGGCAAAGCGTCCTTGCAGTATTGGGCCGGGAACCCGAATTTGGTGCCGGTCACGTCGACGCGGACACCATCACGCGTTACTTTACCATCGAGGATCATCCGGGGAGCATCCTATTTTGCGTACGGGCCGCACGCGAAAATGCGCGTGCCCTTCGCTCGGTAATTTCCACCGAAATGTGGGAAAGCATCAACGGGACGTGGCTGGGCATGCGCGATCTTGATGCGGATGCTCTCGATCAGTCCAGGTCTCGTGAATTCTGCGAATGGGTACGCGATCGTTCGCACCTGTTTCGCGGAGTTTCGTACAGCACTACGTTGCACAACGATGCGTTCTATTTTCTCCGTCTGGGAACATTTCTTGAACGGGCTGCTGGGACCGCGCGCGTCCTCGACGTCAAGTACCAAGTGCTAGCCGACGCGGCGGACGCCGAGCCCGCCACCACCTATTACGCCTGGGGTGCAGTGCTAAGGCAAGTGAGCGCACTTCGCGCCTACCACCAGGTCTTTCATGATGTCATCGAACCCGCGCGCGTCGCCGAGCTGCTTACGCTACGCCCAGAGCTGCCGCGAAGCTTGCGCTATTGCGCAGATGAAGTGTGCCAGGACTTGGATCAATTGGCCGGCGGTCGCGACATGGAGGCACAGCGCCTTGCTGGAGAGCTGCGCGCGCGCCTGCGTTTTGCCCGCATGGACAGGATACTTAAAGCGGGCTTGCACGAATTCCTTTCCGACGTCTTAGGCCGGATTGCTGACCTTTCCAATCAACTCAACAAAGACTTCTTAATGACGGTTTGAAAAGAATCAAGCATGCGAGTTTCTCTGCACCATTCCACGCGTTATGCCTACAGTCGGCCGGTTACTATCTCTCCTCACGTCGTGCGGTTACGGCCAGCGCCCCACACCCGCACGGCCATTGAGGGGTACTCCCTGCGAATCGCGCCCGAGCACCATTTCCTGAATTGGCAGCAGGATCCATTCGGGAATTTCCAGGCACGTTTGGTCTTTCCCGAACCCTCGGCCTCGTTGCAGGTCGAGGTGGACTTGCTAGCGGATCTCATCTCAATCAACCCCTTCGACTTCTTCTTGGACAGTGACGCCGAAAAGTTGCCCGTCCAGTACGAGGCTGGCTTGCGCCGCGAGCTTGCCCCGTATTTCGACGCGCTGCCGCTTGAATCGCGTCTGGCCGGCCTAGTCGAAACCTGCCGTACCCGCTTTGCCCGGGGTGGTCGTCGCACCATGGACGTCTTGGTGGACATCAATCAGCACATCCAGCGGCTGCTTCGCTACGACATCCGCATGGAGCCCGGCGTGTTCGCGCCCGAAGAGACTTTGACTGTTGGCCACGGATCTTGCCGTGATTTTGCCTGGCTTTCGTGTCAGGTCTTGCGCCGCTTGGGTTTCGCCACACGCTTCGCCTCGGGCTACTCGGTGCAACTCAAACCCGACGAAAAGCCGGTCGAGGGACCGGCGGGCGTCGCCGAGGACGTGGTCGATTTGCATGCGTGGACCGAGGTGTTCTTGCCCGGCGCGGGCTGGATCGGGCTCGACGCCACCAGCGGCCTTTTGGCAGGCGAGGGCCACATCCCGCTCGCCTGCACCCCGGACCCCGGATCCGCTGCTCCCATTGCCGGTTCGTTCGCGTGGGACAAGCAGGGCGAAGACGACAATCTGGAAGAATCGTTTTCGTTCGAGATGGTCGTCAAACGCGTGGCTGAAGCCCCGCGCAGCACTAGGCCGTACAGCGAAGAAATGTGGACGGCCATTACGTCCATGGGGGAAACAGTCGATTGCGCCCTAGAAGCACAAGACGTGCGGCTCACGATGGGCGGCGAGCCTACCTTCGTTTCGGCCAAGGATCCGAATGCGCCGGAATGGAACACGGATGCGCTAGGGGAATCGAAGTTTCGCATGGCTGACTCACTGGCGCGTCGACTGCGCAATCGCTTTGCGCCTGGCGGCTTGCTCCACCACGGACAGGGCAAGTGGTATCCAGGGGAGCCACTTCCTCGCTGGTC
>CAZBIU010000139.1:0-16189 GCA_964491625.1 uncultured Myxococcales bacterium | reverse complement strand
CGGTTTCGCACAAGGGACCGTCGGCGACCATCAAGTCGCACCACAACGTGGGCGGCTTGCCCGAGAAGATGAACCTCACGCTCATCGAGCCCCTGCGCGAGCTGTTCAAGGACGAAGTCCGCGCTCTCGGGGCTGAGTGCGGGCTGCCGCACGACATGCTGTGGCGTCAGCCGTTCCCGGGCCCGGGGCTCGCGGTGCGCGTGCTTGGTCCGGTCAGCGAAGCCGCGTGCGACATCCTGCGCGCCGCCGACGTGATCATCGACGAGGAGATCCGCGCCGCGGGGCTTTACGAAAGCATCTGGCAGTCGTTCGGCGTCCTGCTGCCGGTGCGCACCGTGGGCGTGATGGGCGATGAACGCACCTATGCCAACGTGCTGGCTATCCGCGCGGTTCACTCGCGTGACGGCATGACCGCGGATTGGGTGCCGCTGCCGCACGATCTGCTCGCCACGCTTTCATCGCGCATCGTGAACGAGGTGCGGGGAATCAACCGCGTGGTGTACGACATTTCATCGAAGCCGCCCGCCACCATCGAATGGGAATAGTCCAGCTACTGCCGATCATGGTGCTGCTCCTGCCGGCGATCGCGTTGGGCAAGGGGGCGGCCACGTTCAAGCGCAGCGTGGCCGGGGCCGAAGTCGACTTCGCCGCGGGAACCATTACCGCCGAGGCGGGTTCGGCCGCGGACATGCGCATGCCGGGTCCCAACGCCGCCCGCCCCGGGGCCGAGCGGCGCGCTCGGGCTGCCGCCGAGGAGAAGCTGCGCGCGGCCCTTGCAATCTTGGCGCACGGCAACCCGATCGACGGCAAGGCTGCGCTTGCCCACGCGACCGTCACCCGCACCGAATACCAATCCGACGGCGGCGTGGTGCTTTGGCTGACCCTTCGATTTTCGGATGTTCTGCCGGCGAAAGCTGCTACGGTCGTGCTGAAGCTTCCCGCCATGCCATTCGAGTTTGCGCCTGTCATCACAGGTTCGGGCCGCGATGTCCAAACCGCTTTCGCCACCTACCGCTCGGCGGCCGACTGCCCGAAGGATGCGGTTCGTGCCGCGCTGGATGGGAAAGGTCGGTTGACAGTCGCGTCGTCGGGCAAGGTCGACGCGCTTGATGGTGCCGCGGTCGTCATCTGCATCGAGAAGGCATTGCCGTGAGGGTCGCCGGGGGCCTTGTCGTCGCGGTTTGCTTGCTTTCGGCGGCGCAGGTTCTTGCGCAGGCGGCGCCAGAGCAGAACGATCGGGTTGTGACCGCCGAGGCGCCCATCGTGGCCGGCAACGCCGTGTCGGCCAAGAAGCGCGCCATCGCCGATGCGTTCAGACAAGCGGTAGAACGAGCTTTCGCCGAAGTGGTCAAAGAGGGCGAGCCCTTGCCGCAACCGTTGCCGGCCCCTGTGGTGCAGCTAAAGGCGTCGTTCGCCAATGCCGCGCAGAGATTCATTCGCGGCTATCGACTGATCGAGCAGAGCAGCGAGGGCGGGGTGATCAAAGTGATGGTCGAGGCTGACGTTGACACTGTGCTGTTGCGACGTGAGATTGATCGCGCCCGCGGCGTCGCGGCTGCTTCCTTACCGGCGCCGGCTGGGAAGCCGGCGGGAGCGCTGCAAGTGGCGGGGACGCCCGCCGCCGCCGTGGTGCGGGCCGTGACCGCGGCCGGGATTCCTACCGAGGCTGCCCGCGCCGAGACCGAGGCGCAGCTCATCGCGGCGGCGGCCAAACAGAACGCTCCTGGTTTGTATGTTGTTGCAAGCGAGAATGAGGAAGGTCAGGTGCGTGGCACTCTGCAGGTGTCGGTCAAGTGCAGCCTGGCCGCGCACCTGTTCGCCTCGGGTGGCCCGACCGGACGTCCAATTCTCGATCAAGTGAGCGAGGACCGCGGCTTCGGCGCCAACCCGGTCGCCGCGCGCGAGGCCTGCGCCAACCGGACCGCCGCACAGCTCGCCCGGGCCGTGGCGGCGAAGCTCCGCACGCAGTCGGTGAGCGCCAGCTTCGTGACCGTGCAGCTCGACATCGCCGATCCCGGCGCGGTTATGCTGGCGCTGCAGGCATGCAAGCGCATAGGCTCCGTCACGGCGGCCGAGGTCCGTCAGGTCGCGGCGAGCTCGGCGGAGATTCGGGTGTTTACCCGCATGGGTGGGCCGGCACTCCAGCAAGCCATGACGCGCGAGCTGGCTGGCAAGCTCGCCGTGACATCGACGCAAACCACCAGCGACTCGCTCGTGCTGCGCGTTCGCAATCCGGATTCATCAGCCCTCGAGGAGAATCGGTGAAGTCATGAAGACCCTGTGTACGGTCGGCTTCCTTTTGTTGATCGCCGTCGGCTGCGCCACCATGCAGGCCGAGGGAACCGCCACACTTCGCATCGAATGCAACGTGCCCGAGGCGGCCGTACTGCTCGACGATGCGATCTTCGCCCGCGCGGCGGACGTGGCCAAGCAGGGCAAGGCCATCCGCCCCGGGTTCTACCGGGTGGAGATTCGGCACCCCGACTACTATCCATACTTCGCCGAATTCACCGTCGAGGAGGGCGGCACGGCAGCGCTCAGGGCCGAGTTGCATCCGCTGCTCGTCAATTGAGACGCGTAGCCGAGCGGTCGCTGATCTAGAACGCCCACCCCTCCCCAATGGGTTCTTCGCAAGCGCAAGACAGTTTCGATGGCGCCGCCTGCTGGGCCGAGCGCGGGCGCGCTCGGAAATACGACTCGCAAGACAATCGTGCTTTCTACCAGTCCGCGCTTGTGAGATTGCTGGACGGCGCGCCGACGCTGGCCGGGCGGGGTATCGATTTGGGCTGTGGAACCGGCTTTTCCACCGAGGTGCTGGTAAAGCGATATCCGGGCGTCGCTTGGCACGGCATCGATGTCGCCGATTCCATGCTGGATTTGGCGCGCGCGAAGCCCAGTGTGGCCGGCGCCACGTTTGCGCGAGCCGCGGCGGAATCGCTACCATTTCCCGACGCTAGCGTGGATGTCATGGTGGCGAACTTTTCCTGGCATTGGTTTGGCGAAGCGGCAGGTCGGGAGGTGCGCCGGGTGCTGCGGCCGGCGGGTTGGCTGTTGGCGACCGTGCCTTTGCGCTTGTTTTCCGGCGCCGCGGGCAACCGGGCGCTGGCGCGGGTCCTTCTGGCGGGGCGCCGGCATTTCGCGCCGAGGTCCAGTCAGGGCCTTCGTTTCCAGGCGGTGCGTGAGCTCCTGCCCGGGAACGTTTGCGTCGCCCGGCACGAATTGCAAATCGGTCGTGAGACCTTCGCGGACGCGCGAGCGATGCTCGATGCGCTCGGCAGTCGGGGCGCGCTGGCGGCTATCTTTGGGGAGGATGCGCCGGCGTCGCTCGATGCGCCCGCGCCCCTCGACTTCACCTGGCCGTTCGCCCTGGTTCATCTACAGGCAGAGTAAGGAGCATTCGTTGTCGGGACGGTTCCCATGGTCGAAGTGCCTGTGGCAGCTCCCTACGTTCCAGCGATTGTGATGTCGAGCGGTGTCTGGCATGCTCTCCGTCAGCGTGCGCGGCCCTTGCGCAAACCAGACCGACGCGAAAGGTCCGCAGAGGTCTACACCGCGCGCAAAGGAGAAGATCATGAGACAGTACGGAGCGGAATTCTTCGGTACGTTCTGGTTGGTCCTTGGCGGGTGTGGGAGCGCGGTTCTGACTGCTGCATTTCCGGGCCTCGGTATCGGCCTGCTCGGGGTGGCCTTGGCCTTCGGTCTGACCGTCCTGACCATGGCCTTCGCGATTGGCCACATTTCCGGCTGTCACCTCAATCCTGCGGTGTCCGTCGGGCTGTGGGCGGGTGGCCGCTTTCCCGCGAAACAGCTGCTTCCATACGTCGCCGCCCAGGTGATTGGAGCGGTTGTTGCCGGCGGCGTGCTCTATCTCATCGCCAGCGGGAAGCCCGGCTTCGAGCTCGCCGCGGGTTTCGCTTGCAACGGCTACGACAGCCACTCGCCGGGCGGCTATTCCATGGTCGCCGCGCTGGTCACCGAGGTGGTGATGACCGCCATGTTTCTGCTTATCATCCTTGGCGCCACGGACAAGCGTGCGCCGCTGGGATTCGCGCCCATCGCCATCGGCCTTGGGCTGACGCTCATCCACCTCATCAGCATTCCCGTGACCAACACCTCGGTGAATCCGGCGCGAAGCACGGGCGTGGCCATCTACGTCGGGGGCTGGGCTCTGGCCCAACTGTGGCTGTTCTGGGTCGCGCCCATCGTCGGGGGCTTGCTCGGCGCGGGAGTCTATCGGCTCATCGGCACCGCGAAAGAATAGGCGTGGTTGCCGGTCGTTCCACGCCCAAGCTGGGCCGCCCGCGCTGCCTTCAGCTCGTGGCAAAGCCTGGCGAAGATAAGTCCCCGCGTTCCTTGCACGCAGAATAGTTGATGGAGAGAGTTGCTCTTGTGGTTAATGCCGCGTCATTAGAAGCACGCGAGTTTCGAGCGTCCAGTTACCGCTTGACGCCATCACGGTCGAGCACTTAGATGAGGTCGATCCGGTGGGAACACGGTTCGGAACAGTCAACCGCTGCAGCTGATATGGAGGCTCGGATGCCACGTGCGAAAATCTTCATTGCCTCGGCGACGGAGAGCCTGCCGACTGCAACTGCTGTACACAGGCATCTCTCGGCGGAGACGGACAGCGAGATCTGGACCACCGGCTTCGAGTCTGGCAATTACCTGATCCCGTCATTGCTCGACAAGGCGAATGGTTCCGACTTCGCGGTCTTCATATTTGACCCCGTCGACGTCACCAAACGTCCGGATGGCCGGGTGAGTGGCTCGGTCAGGGACAATGTGCTCTTCGAATGCGGCATGTTCTTCAGGGCCCTCGGCTCGGAACGAGTCTTCCTGTTGGTTCCTCAGGAAGTGAACCTGACCTCCTTGCCATCCGACTTGCGGGGATTGCTCGTCCAGCCCTATCCACGAACACATTCCGATCCGGCGGCCGCCGTGCACACCGCTTGTTCGATAATTCTTCGCCGGGTACGCGAGTGGCAGAATGCGCCGGCGCGCTCGGAGGCGGCCTACCGCAGGTATCTCAGGGTCGCCAGCACAACGTCGGGAAGACAATTGCTGACCATTGCGCATTGTGCTCGGGAGAAGTGGAGTAGGGGCGCCTTGTTGACAGCGCCCGGCGACACCCTGGGACGGCATATCGTCGATGGAATGGCCCTCGAGATTGGCCCCGAAGCACTCGCACGCATCCAACTGGACGACCCGACGACACCTCCGCGAATTCCAGACTGGGATCGACCCGAGATACGCGACGCGGAGACCATCTTCCTCATCGACTCACCCTACTTCAACGAGTATCTACGGGAAGTCCTCGACGGGTATCAACGGCGCATGATTGGTGGATGCGTCCGCTACGCCACCGACCCGTGGAACCGGATCATGGTTGGCGGGAAGCTCCTCGAATCCGACAAACACCCTGACTTCAATGGTCGTCTATTTGGCGCTTTCAAGGACTACGTGCTCGTCATGAAGCTGCCGGGCAGCGTAGCTTCCTCCACGAAAGTCCGTGCTCACAGTGTCTGGCTCGTATATGGCTTGACGACAAAGGGAAGCCACGCCGCCGCGCACCTCTTTCGTCAGGACAACTTCCGAAAGTTCGCGGAGCAGCTTGAGAGGGACAAGCACGCCCCGTTGCCCGAGTACTTCGAGGTAGTCTTCGAAATTCCGAAGTTCCCGGGCCGTGTCGAGTCGTTCGATCAGATGACGATAGCCCACTTTGCTGCCCTCAAGGAGGGACGAGAATATTTTGCCGGGGATCCATTGCCGCTTGCGCCGTGGCGCTATGTCGAGACTCACAACAGAGCCGCGGTTCCTCCGCTGTGTTCTGTCCATCTCGACTTGTACGCCGGATGCAATTACACATGCGAAGGCTGTATCGAGGCTCGGACCCGGAAGAAGAACTCCTACTTAGCCATGGACAAGGTCGTCCGCATACTGCTTGACTTGCGCAGACTGGGCTGCCGAGACATACGCTTCTACGGCGGCGAACCCACCCTGCACCCACAATTTGCCAATGTTGTCGAATTGGCCGACTCGATGGGATTTCAGATGATGCTCGTCACCAATGGTAGCAAGTTGGGGAACGACGCAATCGTCGATGCCCTTGCAGGTGCGAAGAGCATGCGCGTGCGAGTCTCCTTGGACGCCCACAGCGCGGAGGTGCACGCCGATCATCATGGCTGCTCTCTCGACCAGTTCGAGACCATCAGGAAGGCGATTCGGTCCTTGCTGGGAAAGAAGGTTCCGGTCAACATATCGTACCTGCTAACGGACAAGTCTTCGGCTAGCTTCGAAGACGCCTGCTGCTACTGGCATGAGGCGGGTGCGGAGGCATTTCTGCCCCGCATTCCCATGGGGCCAGGCGGACGTTGGGACTCACGCAGAGCTTATCGAAGCCTGGACCTGGCCTCCGCTCTGTCAAACGTCGAGCGCGACTACGGAAGCTGGCTGGTCGTAGAGGAATGGGTGCGCAATTGGATCCTAAACGGATTTCCAGTGCGCCGCGGCGCCGGAGGGACCGACATTTCCAGGTGGCGCCCTGTCCGTTGCCATTCCGGTCTGTTCCGATTGGTCGTTTCTCCTTGGGTATCCGAGGACGCCGATTCACCTGGACCTACGGACAGGGCCTGGATTTCCTTGTGTCCCTACCACCGGTATGAGGAACGATTCGGCTGTTTGTACCCTGAGGATCCCCAAACCCTCGGAACTTGGTGGATCGGGGGACGCCTCGATCGGCTGGAAACCTTGCCGATGGACCTGTGCGTCGACACCTTCTGTTCGAGAACTGAAATGCATTCGGTGCTCGAATCATCGGGCGAAGTATGAATGTCTAAGCCCGCGGCGAGAACGGATGCGTCGGCATTCTGCCGTGCAGATAGAGCAGGGCGCCAGCTCAGCCGCGTCTTGAGACCTGGGTGAGGTGATAGAGAACCACCGCGCTGGCGTTGGCCACGTTGAGCGAATCCACAGCAGGCGACTTGGCCATCGGGATGGTGAGTCGGGTGTCGCACAGGCGCTGGGTCGGCACATCGAGCCCGGGGCCCTCGGCGCCGAAGAGAATTGCGATTCGCTCGGGAGGGGCAAACATCGCGAGTGGCACGGCGTCGGCGGCCAGGACCGCGGCCACCAGCGCGAAGCCGGAAGATTCGCGCAGCGCGATCAAGTCGTCGGGCCAGCGTGAGGCGCGCACGATGGGGATGGACAAGACCGCGCCCGCGGACGTGCGAACCGCCTTGCGGTAGAACGGATCCGCACAGCGAGGCGAGAGCAAGATGGCATCGGCGCCGAAGGCAGCGGCGTTGCGGGCGACGCCGCCCAGGTTGTCCACGTCGACCAGATCGACCAGCACCACCACGGTGCGTGCGTCGGCTGGAATGGCGGGCGAACGCGGACGATCGGCGATGGCCAGGCAACCGCGATGCACGTGGAAGCCCGCGACTTGGTCCATCACGGTTTGCGGCACGAGAAAGACCGGAACACTGCCGTCTGCGGCGGCCAGCGCGGATTCCAGCGTGGCGAGGCGGGGCGCGGTGAGCAGCAGCGAATGGATCTTGAGGCCGGTCGCCAGGAGCTTTCGCACCACCATCTCGCTCTCGGCCACGAAACGGACGCTTGCCTCGCCGAGGCGTCGGTCTTGCAAATCGCGGTAGTCGGCAAGACGTGGGTCGTCCAGCGCGGTTTCGGTCAGCACGGCAAGCTCGAAGGGCATAGCGCCCGAGTATAGGTCAAAGAGGTTGCGGCGAGGCGCCTGCGCTGCTATTCGCACAGGCAATGAAACGCGTCGTTGTCGTGGGCGCCGGCATCTCCGGTCTCGCCTTGGCTTTCGAGCTGCGCCGGTTGGGCGTGCCGGTGGTCGTTCTCGAGAGCGACTTACGCGCGGGCGGCAAGATCGAAAGCGACCACCGGGACGGATACCTCTGCGAACGCGGCCCGGCCAGCTATCTCGATCGCTCGGGCAGCATCAGCGCGCTGGCGAAGGCGCTGGGGATCGAAGACCGCGTGCTTTGGGCCGGCGACGCGGCAGAGCGGCGCCTGGTGGCGGCGGACGGGCGCCTGCACGATACGCCACGAAGCGCGGCTGAATTCGCTATGTCCGCACTTCTGCCGTGGCGGGCAAAGCTGCGGGTATCTCTGGATCTAGTGTTGGCGCGCGGCCCCTCGGCGCGTGGACAGGACGAGTCGGTCGCCACCTTTGCGCGCAGGCGCCTTGGCGCCGTCGCGGGCGAACGCCTCTTGCAGCCGCTGGTTTCGGGCCTTTATGCCGGCGATCCGGAACAGGTCAGCCTGCCGTCCGCGTTTCCCCTGGTGGCGGCCATGGAGCGCGACCGGCGAAGCTTCTTGCTCGCCATGCGACGCGAGCTCGCGGCAGCCAAGAGGAAGGACGCGCCCCATCTCGCGTCCTTCAAAAACGGGCTCGACGAGCTGACGTCGGCGCTCGCGGCTGCGTTGGGCACTGATTTGCGCCTGCGCGCCCGGGTCGCACGTATGGGGTGCACGTCCGCGGGCTACGAAGTCGCGTTGGAGGAGCAGCGCGTGACCCAAACCATCGAGGCGGACGCTGTGGTGCTGGCCCTGCCGGCGCATGTCGCCTGCAGCCTGGCCGCCAGCATCGACGCGGCGGTCGCCGATACGCTCGCGCATATCCCCTACGTTCCGGTGACCCTGGTGCATTTGGGCTACCCCGCGGCGGCGTTCGTACGCCCGCTCGATGCATACGGCTTCTTCGTGCCGCCCTCGGAATCGTTGCGAGTCTTGGGCGGGATCTTTCCCTCGCAGTTCTTCCAACATCGGGCGCCTGACGGCTTTCACCTGCTTTCGGTTCGCACCGGAGGCGCCCGCCACCCGGAAGCCTTCACAATGCCCGACCAGGACCTGGTGGCCCTTGCGGATGGCGAGATCCGGCGACTGGTGGGCCTTTCGGCGCCGCCGTCGTTCGTGCACATCGTTCGCCACGAGCGCGCGTTGCCGCAGTACACGCTTGGCCACATGGACCGCCTGGCGGCCGTCGAGGCGGGCGAGCAGCGCCACCCCGGCCTTTTCTTCCACGGCAATGCCTATCACAATGCCGGCGTTCCCGAATTGGTGGCGCGCTCGACCAAGCTGGCCGGACGGGTGGCCGCGTTCGTGAAGACGTAGGACCCCAATTGGGGTAACAATGCCCCATGCTGAAGCTCGCTTCCTGTCTGACCGTTTGCGGTCTCACCCTATCGGGCTGTGCGGGCGGGTCCGGCCGGTCGGCTGGCCTCTCGCACGCCCCGGTTCTGGTCAAGTACGGCAAGCTGCAGGTCATCGGCACGCATCTTTGCGACGGCAGCGGGCGTCCGGTCCAGCTTCGCGGCATGAGCACGATGGGCTTGCAGTGGATGGGCGAGGTGGTCAACGACGCCGCGTTTGCGGCGCTGGCCAAAGACTGGAAGGCCGACGTGGTTCGCTTGGCCATGTACGTGGGCGAAGGCGGGTACGCCGTGCACCCTGAAATCAAGGAAACCGTCTGGAAGGGCGTCGACCTGGCGGTGAAGCACGGACTCTACGTGATCGTGGATTGGCACGTGCTGTCGCCCGGAAACCCGAACCACGACGTGTACAAGGGCGCGCAGGCGTTCTTCGATGAGGCCTCGCGGCGATTCGCCCACTTGCCCAACGTCATGTACGAGATCATGAACGAGCCCAACGGGGACATTTCCTGGGCGCAAGAGCTTAAGCCCTACGCCGAGAAGATGGTGGCAACCATTCGCACCAACGATCCGGACAATATCATCTTGATCGGCTCGGGAACTTGGAGCCAGGACGTGGACGAGGCGGCGGGCAATCCCGTGCAGGGCAAGAACCTGATGTACACCTTCCATTTCTATCCCGGCTCGCACCGGCAGGGACTGCGCGACAAGGTCCAGACCGCCATCGACCGCGGCGCGGCCGTCTTCTGTTCGGAATGGGGGACCACCGACTATTCGGGCACCGGGCCGCTGTATTTGGATGAGGCCGAGAAGTGGCTGGCATTTCTCGACCAACGCCAGATCAGTTGGACCAACTGGTCACTTTGCGACAAGCACGAGGGATCCGCCGCGCTTATCAGTCCTGGCGACGCGCTTCGCTCGGGCAAGAAGGAGCTTATCGACCGGGAGACGCTAATGGTGCCCGAGATCATGGGGCCCGATGGCTACCCGATCTGGACCCCCGACGAGCTGTCCCCGAGCGGCAAGTTCGTGCGGGAGAAGATTCGGGCCGGCGCGGCTGGAAATTCCGCGAAGAATTAGGCGTCAGGAGGTGTGCATGCTCATCAAGCTTCATCGTCTCTCCCCCCTTGTTTGCGGCCTCGCCCTTGCGGGTTGCGGTGCTTCTGGTGTTGGGACGTCTCGCGATTCAACCCCGGCCCAGCAGGGACAAGCACTTGCGCCCGTGGGCACGACCAAGGTGAGCTTCGAGGATGCCGGCAGGCATCGGCCACTGGTCACGCGACTCTGGTACCCGGCGGAGCCGAAGATCGAGCCGAAGACCACCTCCCTCGATGGGATCTTCGTCGCTCGCGGCGAGCCGGAGGCGCCCATGGCCGCCCGGCCTGCGAAGCTGCCGCTGGTGTTGCTCTCGCACGGCACCGGGGGATCGACCTCGAGCCTGGTGTGGATTGCCGAATATCTCGCAGCCCATGGCTACCTGGCGGCCGCGGTCGAGCACTTCGGGAATTCATTTGGGAACAACACAGCCGACGGCGCGATTGCCCAATGGCGCCGTCCCGTGGATCTGTCGCGGACCCTGGATGCGTTGCTGGCGGATTCGCGATTCGGTCCGCGTATCGACGCCAATCGCGTGGGCGCTGCCGGAATGTCCTCGGGCGGGTACACGGTGATTGGGTTGGCCGGCGGCATCTACCACCCCGAGCGCATGGGAGATGAGTGCCACAAGAATCTGCCGCGCGGGGTATGTCGGCCGGACGCGAGGGCCATCTTCGAGGCGCTGCCGGATCGCGATGCGGCGTCCTTGTCCTACAAGGATCCCAGATTCCGCGCGGTGTTTGCCATCGCCCCTGCGCTTGGCCCGGGCTTTGCGGCCGAGGATCTCGCCGACATCAAGATCCCGGTCGGAATCGTTGCGAGCGCGCAGGACGAGTGGGTGCCTTTGGCAGACAATGCCGGGCACTACGCCGAGCTGATTCCCGGCGCCACGCTCACTGTCTTGCCCAAAGGCGGACACTTCACCTTCCTTGCCGTATGCAACGACATGGGACGCGAGCGAGCCAACGACATCTGCATCGACATCGATTCGACGGTGGACCGAGCAGCGGTTCACGCCCAGGTAGAAAAGCTGATCCTCGAGTTTTTCGATACCCACTTGCGGCGCTGACCGCCAGGTCCTGCCGTCGGCAGCCTCCCACACGCGGGCCGGTTAGCGCCGCCGTACTCAGGCGGTTAGTTGGCACGGTGCTTGACAATGGCGGCGCACGCTGGCAAAAGCACGAGGCGAAGGCGCGAGATTGCGGTGACCAGAAGCGTAGCCTGCACATGTTCGCGTTCTCGGACGGTTACTGAACGGGAGGGACTGATGACAGGGACCACCTCAAGAGGATCTATTTTGCGCATTCTCGTACTCGTTGGCTGGCTTCCAGCCGTGGAATTCCTCGGGGCCGGATGTGGCAGCACCACGGGACCTGTGCGGGACGGCGGGTCGGGAGGATCATCTGGGAATGGTGGGCAAACCACGGCAACACCAGCGGGTGGCTCTGGTGGGTCCTCCGGTAGTGGGGGGCAGTCAGCCACGGGAGGAACTCAGGGCGGGACTTTTGACGTCAGCCCCTACGTCGGAGTGTGGAAGGGCACGCTCTCTCCCGACGGGAATGCTGTCACGATGCAGGTGGCGTCGGATGGGACGCTGGGCGGATTTGTCTCACGAGGGTCCTACACGATTTCTAGTCAAGGAACGTGCACAGCTCCTGTCGTGCTCACCGGGCAAGTAATCCTCAGGCAACCTGTGCTCGACTTCAGCGCCGGGTTCTACGGCTCAGATCTGTACCCCAACGTTCATGTAAGCCTGTCGCCAACCGGGACCGCAACTGGAACGATCGACGCCAGCCAAGGGGGGCTGGCAATCTGTGGCAACACGCTAACCATCGGCACCACGGGGTCCGTTCGCAACTCAAGCAAGACTTTCACTTTGTCTCTCTGCAAGGACTGCGCTGTACCAACCTGCACCACAAACCTTGATGGGTATTGTGACGAGCCCAGCAATGGCACAGGCCTTTGCTTCGCTGGCACCGACACCTTCGATTGCCAGGCGTGCACTTCGGGACAAGTCCGGTGCGACGGACTCTATCCGCAAACCTGCAGCGACACTTTGACCTGGAAGAACGGAACCAAGTGCACGATCGCGTGTGCCGATGGGCAATGCAGCAACACGCGCTCGGATGCTGGGACTGACTCGGCACCGGAGGTCGGCACTGGCTCGACACGAGACAGCGCCCTCGGAGACGCGGTACCTGACCTTCGGATCGGCCCAGAGACCCGCGGAGACGTTGCACTTCGGTTTGATCTTCCGAAGGTTGACTCGGCTCTCGAGGCTTCGCAAGACAGCGGGAATGGCGAGGCTCTCCCGCCTGACCTGTCCCCTGACGGGCGGGAGCTCGACACGGCAGAATCGCCAGACAGCTCACAAACGGAGGCCGGCGGCAGCGAAGACGCATTGTCTGGAGGCTAAGCCTTCCCGAACGTGTCCGCCTTTCAGACGAAGCGGCGTGGGGACACCCGAAGACCGCGCCTCCGCCGTGTGGGCTCGGCCCGGCTGCCCGCACAGGCCGCGGGCAGCGCCGGCCGCGACGGCTAGATGATCCCTCGGGCTCGCAGCTTGGCGAGCTGGGCGCGTACGGTATCGAGGCCGCCGCTGGTGAAGAGGAGGTAGAGCCGCTCTGCGCTCAGATGCGACAGGGCAGGGTTGCGATAGTGCAGGTTGTAGCGGGCAGTGTCGCTGGGATCGTAACCGAACGAGGACGCCAGGTTGGCGAGGAGTATCTGCGCCACCGCGACTGCTGGGCCGGTCTGGGTGAAGTCGGCGTCCGAAAGATTGTGCAGCTGGTACTCGACCGGCGCATTCACTTGGGATGGCGAAGCGGCATTCAAGTCCACCTCGCCCATGCGCTCTACCGCGGGCAAACGCAGGTGGCCCGCGCCGTCCATGCGCAGGTAGCCCTTGGCCACCGGATCGATGCCGGCGATGATGGCCCCGGCGCGCAGCCAGTTCACCACCTTGTACTCGTTGCCAGATGTCGGGTTCGAGTGCGCCGAGGCCTGGGTGATGACGAATTTGGGCGAAAGCCCTCGCGCCATGGATTCCGCGATGCCGATAATGTGGTGACCGCCGGTGCGCGAATCGCCCGCCGCTCCGTTACTGTCGGTCGCGCCGTTGCCGCCGAAATTGAATTCCGCAAACTCGGTTCCGTCGGCGTTCCACTGGAACACCAGCGGCTTGGCCCAGTCGTGCAGAAGCGGCGCCGCGAAGGTAATGTCTTGATCGATGTCCACGTCGGCGCGGCCCAAGTTGCTTCCGTCATCGTCGGCGTCACCCACCACGGGCAGGCCGTCGCGCCCGGGGTGCCCGTACATGCGCCGGTAGTTGTCGGCGAAGCTCGCATTGCTCAAGTCATTGAAGCTCTCGTGCACGGGCAAGCCGCCCGGGTACGAGTGATGCCCGCCGAACACGCTGCCTGGCGCCGAGTAGAACGGCTGGGGCAGATGAGGACAGGCGGTACCTGCGTCGAGGACGGGCGGGAGCACGCCGGCCTGCGCGCCGCCCGGGAAGGCGGCGGCGTCGCTTGCCGAATAGAGACCCTCGGCCGCGAGCTTGTCGATGATGGTCTGCTTGCTGGCCGCAGTCTCTCCCGCGCGATGGCGGATACACACCCAACGTTCCTCGACGAGGTCGTGGACGTTGCGAGCCAGCATGCGGTCGTCGATCTGCGAAATGCGTCGGGCGATGAATTGTCGCGCCGACTGAATCAGCGCGGATGAACGGGCCAATTGCGCGGCTTGCTCGTTGCCCGCGCCGGGTATGGTCTGGTCGACGGCGTACGCGTCCGCCGCCAACCATCCGAGGATTGTTAATGCTGTTGCCGATGAGATTGCGAGTCTGTTCATGATAAACCTCTTCTGGCTGTCACAAGGCGCGGGACACCATGTCGCCGCGTCCGGACCGGTTCCTAGCGTTCGCCGAGAAGGCTGCCGCCACAACCGGGCGACAAAAGCGCAACAGTTTTCTGCCGCAAGCTGCGTCGTCGCGGTGCGCGCCCACGATACCAACCCGCCGTGCTGAACGCCGATTCCAAAGCCTACTGCGACGACGGGCTCGAAGTCAGCGCGAAAAGCAGGTACCGATCGTCCTCGGCGACCAGACGAAAGTCAACCGTAGCAAGCTGGGCTGTCCAGGCGCGCACCTCGCCACGGGTTTCGGCTCGCCGGATCATTACGTGGGTGTATCCCCAGCGTTCTAGCACCGCGAGCTGGCCGACTGGATGAAGGAGGAACGAGCGCCAGTCGTTCAAGCGGGCAGCAAACTCGTCTGTCGGCAAAGTGTCGTTGCCCCAAAAGTTTCCCTCGATGGGGTTTTGGGAACGCCCGGTAAAGGCCGGTAGCGCATAGCTGAATAGGTTGCTGATGATGCGCGCGTCGGGAGGGGTTTCGCGCCGAATGCGCTCGAACCAAGACAGATCATGCGCATCCAGCAGCAAAGGCGATGCCGAGAGCAATCCCTGGGTGTCTTGGGCGAGCTTGGTGGGGCGAAAGAGCGCCGAGCCCAACACCAGAAGCATGGCGAGCGGAGCAACAGGCCGAGCGCACGTCGCCGCGAGCGGCAAGGCGATGATCAAACCAAGATGCAAGAAGCGCTCGGCGTTGAAGAATACAAACCAACGCTCGCCCGGATCCACCAGCATCGATCCGTGCGCGTAGTAGAGGGCGCCGAGTGCCAAGACCCCGAGCGCGCTCAGCGTGGATAGCGGCCTACGAAAGTTGCCCGCCAGCAGGGCGAAGACGCCCACGATGGGCAGCCACCATCCAGCGAGGAATTCGCCGATTCCCCCGAACGAAGCTTCATCCCAAGGAACACGTGCGCTAGGGAAGGGCAGCCGGTTTACCACCAGGAACAGCACGAGCTGAAGCAGCCCCACCAGCACGCTCGCGACCGCGATTCGCCGGGTTTCTCTCGCGGGTAGCTCTGCAACAGAGCGCCCGAGCAACACGGCGACACCCGTCGCACCGGTGACCGTGTGGGCGAGCACCAGGGCGGTAGCGACGACAAACGCCGCGAGACGCTCGCGGAGCTCCGGCGCATCTGCCCAGAGCCAGAGCAAGAGAAACAGCCATGTCATGGCCAGGCTCTGCGTGTGCGGATAGAGGAAGAGATCAGGCCGCAGAGCAATAGCGGCCGCAAGGCCAAGCAATAGCGCGGCGCCGCCGAGACGGCTAGGTTTGCCCGCGCAGCGCCAGACAGCAAACAAACAGAGAACGGGACTGGTGGCGAGGAGAAGCTGCACGAGCGGCAAAACGCCAATCGCCGCCGGCGCTCCCGATTGCGCCGACAGTGACCCCAATCCAACATGGAGCAGCGATGGATAGTAGTTGGCGACGCCCGCGATGAACGGATTGTCCGCGGGAAAACCGTTGCGCTGGATGGATTCCTCGGCGAGCGAAAACAGGTAGAAACTGTCGTGGTTGAACCAGGTCCGGGCAAGGTACACCGCCCGGTGCAACCCGTTGCGACGAAACACGCGCATGAGAGGCCACAGCCACAGTCCCGCTGCCAGACCCGCGGCGGCATCCGCGATCCCCAGTTGGACCGTGACGCGCGGTCGTTCGCGAGTGGCGTTCGCGGCCAGTGCCGCGGCAAGCAGGCCAGGCAGAAATGGCAGGAGTGGAGAGCGCGGCCCGAGCAATGCCCCCGCAAGCGCGAACAGCACGAGTGCCGCCGCCGGAGGTGCCGCGCAAAGCTCGAGCAGGTGCCAGGATCGTCGCACTGACAGCAACGGCGGCAGTCCCGCGACGGCCACAAACAGGAGAGCGCGTGTTGGGCTGGCAGGCAGGGCCGCCACGGCCAGCAAGATCGCGGTAAGCGCCGCCAGCAAGGGGACCAGAGGCAGCTTCTTCTCGCGTTTCACGAAGGTTGCCCTGCGCGGATTGACTGGTCGGAGCCTCGGCCTGTTGAAGGGTGT